>JBJOIM010000045.1:0-7289 GCA_046047175.1 Actinomycetota bacterium
CACCCTATGTATTACCGCGGCTGCTGGCACATAGTTAGCCGGTGCTTCTTCTTTAGGTACCGTCACTTTCGCTTCTTCCCTACTGAAAGAGGTTTACAATCCGAAGACCTTCATCCCTCACGCGGCGTCGCTGGGTCAGGCTTGCGCCCATTGCCCAATATTCCCTACTGCTGCCTCCCGTAGGAGTCTGGGCCGTGTCTCAGTCCCAGTGTGGCCGGTCGCCCTCTCAGGCCGGCTACCCGTCGTCGCCTTGGTGAGCCTTTACCTCACCAACTAGCTGATAGGCCGCGAGACCATCTTTCATCAAAATTTTTTCCCGGCTCGGCGATGCCGCCAAGACGGAGTATCCGGTATTAGCCCCGGTTTCCCGGAGTTATCCCAGAATGAAAGGCAGGTTTCTCACGTGTTCCTCACCCGTTCGCCACTAATCCATTCCCGAAGGAACTTCATCGTTCGACTTGCATGTATAAAGCACGCCGCCAGCGTTCGTCCTGAGCCAGGATCAAACTCTCCATTGAATTTTGATTCAACGAGACGTTGATTCCGGCGAAAGACATAAACAACTGTCGTTTATTTATTGTCTTTGACCAATTGATTTTTTTACAAAGGATTCGACGGGCATGGCAATAAAGCCATACCTCATCGAGGTAATTGGCATTGACTTATGGCACGCTGTTGAGTTCTCAAGGTACGGGTGCGCTCCGATTCCGGGCCTTACAGCCGTTGGCAGGGCACAACCAGTCTGCCCTTACGGGCAGAAGGAGAAACTTAGACCCCTTTTTCTCTATGGTCAAATCGCCCTCACGGCTACCTTTCGGCAGGCACGCAAGCGCTCAAAAACCTTGAAAAATAAGGGTTTTTAGCTTCTTTTGGGAAGTTTTCTCGGTACTCGGCCTGGTGTTGAAGTCCGATTTCGTAACGAGAGGCCAAAGGATAGCCCCAGGCCCTATGCGAAGCAAATCCGGTAAACCAGCGAAAAACGCTAGGAAACCACCTCTACCGCGGCAAGATCTCTTTTGCCTTTTCGCAAAACCATAAATCTGCCATGTAACAAATCACTTTGTTGAGGTTTGAAATCCTCTCCAGAAATCTTTTCGTTGTTCAAATAAGCGCCACCCTCTTTTACAACTCTTCGCGCAGCTGATTTGGAATCAACAACTCCTGCGGCGCAAAGTAAATCAACCCATGTTGGAAACTCTTGGCCACTGGTTAGAGATGCACGTGGCAACTCCTTCAATGCTGACTCTAAAGTCGCCTCATCAAGCTCTCTTATCTCCGATTGACCAAACAGAGCACGAGCAGCATTCTCCACTTTTGAGGCTTGATCCTCGCCATGAATTAGTGAAGTTACTTCACGAGCCAGAGCGCGATGAGCCTCTCTTGCCCCTGGGTTGGCGCGCAAAGATTCGAACAAAGACTCCAACTCTTCATGAGATTTGAAGGAGAAGGTCCGCAATAGTTGCTCTACATCACGATCATCGGAGTTCAAGAAGAATTGAAAGAAGGCATAAGGAGAGGTCATGTTGGCATCGAGCCAGATTGAACCATCAGCGGTTTTGCCAAACTTGGTTCCATCGGCCTTTGCGAGTAGTGGAATTGTTAAAGCATGCGCTGATTTGCTCTCTACGCGTCGAATCAAATCAACTCCAGCGACAATATTTCCCCATTGATCACTGCCGCCTATTTGCAAATGGCAATCATGTCGTCGATTTAACTCAAGAAAATCAAAGGCCTGCAATACTTGATAAGAAAACTCGGTGTATGAAATTCCACCAGCTTCTAAACGCGCTGAAACCGATTCGCGTGCCAACATCTGATTAACACTGAAATGCTTTCCAATATCTCTTAAGAATTGAATCGCTGAAACCGGCGCGGTCCAATCCAAATTATTAGCCATAATCGCTGGATTTGAGCCGGAAAAATCGAGAAAACCTTCTAGTTGCTTTCTAATCTTTCCTACCCATTCATTTACAACTTCAACCTCATTTAAAGTTCGTTCCGAATTGCGTCCACTAGGGTCGCCAACCAAGCCGGTGGCTCCCCCGACAAGGGCAATTGGTTTATGTCCCGCCAATTGAAAGCGGCGTAATACCGTCAAAGCGACCAGGTTTCCAATGTGCAAGCTTGGAGCGGTTGGGTCAAAACCTAGATACAGCGATCGAGAGCCCCCATCAAGGTATTTGGCTAGTTCTCCTTGATCAGTTGTCTGCGCGATTGATTTACGCCACTGCAGATCTTCAAGTAAAGCGCTGGTCATTGGGACATCATGCCTGAAAAAAGCTCCCGCTCGTTGGAACTCCAGGCTAGGTCTTTTTTGAGGACATCTTCCAAATTGGAGAGTTGGATCTTTACGCTGGCGGGACTTGCTGAGTTTTTCGCGGTTCGGCCTTTCACAGCCCCTTCTAACTCCAGTGCACTGCGAACTGAAGGGTTCAATTTTGGATGCGCATTGAGTAACTCTTGGTCACTCAATTCATGTAAAGCGATACCACGAACTTCACACATCTTTACGCAAGCACCAGCAGCTTCATGTGCCTCTGAAAATGGCACACCCTGCTTTACTAAATAATCTGCAATTTCAGTCGCCAAGGAGAATCCGAGTGGAGCGGCCGCCTTCATTTTTGCACGATTGAATTTGGTGGTGGCGATCATTCCGGTTACGGGTGGAATGAGCAGAAGCAGATTCTCGACGGAGTCAAAAACGAACTCTTTGTCCTCTTGTAAATCACGGTTGTAGGCAAATGGCATTCCTTTTAGAACTGCCAGCAAGCCGGTTAGATTTCCAATGAATCGACCCGCCTTACCACGTGCCAATTCAGCAACATCTGGATTTTTCTTCTGCGGCATTATTGAGGAACCCGTAGCAAAAGCATCATCTATCTCCGCCCAGCCAAACTCAGTGCTGCTCAGCAAGCACCACTCCTCCCCGATTCGCGAAAGATGGATGCCAATAGTTGCCATTATGAAAAGTGCTTCAGCAGCAAAATCTCGATCGGAAACTGCATCAATGCTATTCGAGACAATTCCAGCAAATCCAAGGTTCTTCGCAGACTCCTCAGGAGTTAGAGGTAGAGATGATCCAGCCAACGCTCCTGCTCCAAGTGGTGAGAAATTACTTCTAGCTAACCAATCCTTTATTCGAGAAATGTCGCGCGCGAAGGCGTGTGCATGCTTGGCTATCTCGTGAGCAAAAGAGATTGGCTGAGCATGTTGCAAATGGGTAAATCCCGGAGCGATATCTTCAACATACTCTTGTGCAAGCTCAATAATCGCTTCCTCTAATTTGATTAGCTCTCCTGACAGCTCAATCATGTGATCAATCAGATACAAACGAAAATCTGTGGCTACTTGGTCATTTCTTGATCTACCAGCTCTGACCGCACCACCCAAATCGCCGATCTTTTCCTTTAGACCTCTCTCCAAAGCGGAATGAACATCCTCATCGCCAGGCAACGGAGCAAAAGATCCATTCTTAACTTCAACCTGCAGTTGTTTAATAGCTTTCTTTAGTTGAGCTGCAACATCAACTGTGACGATGCCGTTTTTCTCTAAAACTTCAATATGGGCCAAGGAGCTACGCAGATCGTAGGGTGCTAGCCGCCAATCAAAATGAACACTGCGAGAAAGATTGAAAACCGCATCATCGATTCCAGAGTTAAATCTGCCGCCCCAGAGAGTCATTTGCGTCTCGCTTTCCTAAGTTTTTCACTGCCCGAGATATATGTCTTTAAATCTGAAATCAAATTCTTGCCTCCAGTAGCGGATCTGGAAACAACCAACACGGTGTCATCTCCGGCTATCGTTCCCAGAGCTGAAGAGAGATCACCACTTGCTGTGGCACGATCAATCAAGCTAGCCAATAGTTGAGCCCCTCCTGGCGGGGTCTTTACGACGACCAGGTTGCCACTTGCGGTGATATCTAAAATTAAGTTTTCAGAAACTCTGCTACCGACACCTGCCGGAGAAGTATTCGGGTCCAAAATCAGATAGCGCATTCTGCCTTGATCATCTTTGCCTCTTACTGCGCCCACCAATTCCAAATCCCTACTAGCGGTTGCTTGAGTTACCTCTATACCTTCATCCGCCAATAGCTCAACTAAATCGCCTTGGGAGTGAACTAAGCCTTTTGAAACATAGGAAACAACAAGAGCCCTTCTGGCATTTGATGAAATCGCTGCACGTTTAGCCATGGAAGATCTCTTCACATACATCATTAAAGGCGGTCACGAATTTCATAATCTGCGATTCAGTTACGATAAATGCTGGAGCAATGCGAATCACATTCTCACTTGCTGGATTTGTCAGGAAACCCCTTTGTTGCATCATCTCTGAAACTTTTTTTGCCTCATTGGATTGTAAGACAATGCCAATCAATAGACCTTTTCCACGGACCTCTTTTACTCCAACGATTGGTGATATGAGGTTTCTAATTAGCGCGCCTTTCACTTTATTGAGTTGCAGGTGATTTCCGGCGCGGATTTGTTCAATTACCGCCAACGCCGCTGAACAACTAATTGGATTGCCGCCGAAAGTGGTTCCGTGCATACCGGGTTGTAGAAGTTGCGCACTCTTGCCTAGAGCGATCATCGCTCCAAGAGGTAGCCCTCCCCCAATTCCCTTTGCGATGGTTATGACATCTGGTGTTATGCCTTCATCTTCATAGCCAAACCAACTACCAGTTCTGCCCATTCCAGTTTGAACGGCATCAATAACCAGTAATGCTCCCTTGGAATCACAGATCTCCCGAGCAGCTTTGAGATATCCGGATGGTGGAACTACAACTCCAGCCTCTCCCATTATCGGCTCCAAAATAACCATTGCAGTTCTCTTCAAAACTGCGCGCTTTAGAGCTTTGATATCACCGTAATCAACATGCTTGATATTTCGTAGCAAGGGTTTAAATGGGTTTCGCTTTGTCGGCTGCCCAGTTAAGGAAAGTGCTCCCATAGTTCTGCCGTGAAAAGCGGCTTTTGCAGCAACTAAACCGGTTCTTCCCGTCAGTCGAGATAATTTCAAAGCGGCCTCATTGGCCTCTGCGCCCGAGTTACAAAAGAAAACACGTGCCTCATCAGACCCGGTCATTTGGATTAACTGTTCCGCCAATTCCATTCCCGGAGCATGAGCGTAGAAGTTGCTGACATGGGAGAGCTTCTTGGATTGTTCAGTTATTGCTTTAACAACCCTCGAGTTGCCATGCCCCATGATGTTGGTAGCAATTCCACCTAGAAAATCGAGATATTTCAACCCATTAATATCCCAAACCTCTAAACCTTTGCCATGTTCTAGCTGCAGGTTTGGAGTTCCGTAATTGAGCTGCATCGTTTTTTGCCAACGAGTTTGTAGATCAATTGCAGAACTTTTTGCCCGCTTCTTTATGGATGTACCCATGTACCACCTTCTCCATTCAGAGCTGACACAAAAGCCTCAATAGATTTTCCATCAATTACCCTGCTAGCAAACGCCCCAGCTTCAATCGCTTTTATCGCAGCCTCAACTTTTGGAATCATCCCCTCTGCAAATGAAATCTCTTTGAGCTCCTGAACCCCAATAGCCATAATCAAAGAATTCTGATCTGGCCAACTTGCGTATATTCCTGGAACATCAGTCAAGAAAAGCATTTGTGATGCACGTAAAGCGCCGGCAATTGCTCCTGCAGCTAGATCGGCATTTATATTTAGTGCATTGCCACTTGCATCATTTGCAACCGGAGCGACAACCGGCAAGTAACCCATATCCAAAAGGTCGTGAAGTAACTTTGGATTCACCTTATTAACTACGCCAACAAGACCAAGTTTTTCTTTATCCTTGTAATCAACCTCCAACAGCCCTGTGTCGCTTCCAGTAATTCCAACCGCAGGTAATCCAGCTTGTATTAGAGATCTAACTACCGACCTGAGCACGGTACCTGTAAGCACCATCTCGACTACTTTCATAGTTTCCGAATCGGTATACCTAAAACCATTAATCATCTTCTTCTCGATGTTGCGGACTTTAAGCTCTTGATCTATCTGGGGTCCGCCACCGTGAACAATTACGAACCTCTCCCCTGCCTTAAAGCGAAGAGCCAGTTCCTTCATCCAATCAGCAGAGTTTTCGCCCATGGCATGGCCGCCGAATTTGATAACAATCATGTTGCGTACGCTGAATTCTCGTGCACATAATCCGCGGTTAGGTCATTAGTCCAAATCGTCGCTGATTGAGTCCCCATGTGTAAATCAATCTCAATCTCAATTAACTCATTGGATAAATCAACTAACCCACGGTCCTCGCCTGGTGCACTGGCCCGGCAAACCTGAACCCCATTTAAGCTAACATCAATATTGAAGGGATCCATGACCGCATTAGTGGTTCCAATGGCCGCTAATACTCGACCCCAGTTTGGATCTTCGCCATGAAGTGCACATTTTAGTAAATTATTTCGAGCACAAGCTCTTCCAATTTCGACTGCATCTCTTTCTGACTTCGCATTTATAATAGTAATTGAAATTATCTTCGAATGGCCTTCGGCATCTGCAATGAGTTGCTTTGCCAAATCCTGCGTTACTTGAGTCAAGCAATCCAAAAGCTCTTCTTTACTCAACGAAACACCAGATGCGCCCGAAGCCATGAAAAGTACGGTGTCATTTGTTGATGTACAGCCATCAGAATCAATTCGATTGAAGCTTTTCTCTACCGCATCTGCGAAACACTGTTTAGCTTCTACCTCATTTACTACTGCATCTGTCATTACAACTGAAAGCATTGTTGCTAACGCAGGAGCTAACATTCCAGCTCCCTTTGCAACTCCAGCAAAGACCACCTGGTTATGATTTAAGGTAGAGATTTTTGGCTTCGAATCAGTAGTCATGATCGCTTCTGCAACTTCTTGCAGCGAATCCTCTGTTAGCTCCTGACTAGCTTTATTCACACCCAAAGAGATATTTTCCATAGGTAGACGAACACCGATTAAACCTGTTGAGCAAACAACCGTGTCGCTAGCTGAAATGCCGTTTAACTCCGCCACCAGCTCTGCTGTTTTATGTGTATCGGCAAATCCTTCTGGGCCAGTGCATGCATTTGCGCCCCCGCTGTTTAGAACTACTGCGCTTACCGCTCCATCCTTAACAACCTGACGGCTCCAAACTACGGGTGCTGCAACTACCTGGTTAGAGGTGAAAACGGCGGTGCCAAATTTCTGAGGACCTTTATTCAGTATGAGTGCCAGATCTTTAGCTCCCGAGGATTTAATTCCAGCCGCTACTCCCGCCCCAAGGAAACCTTTTGGCAAACCAACTGATTCCGAGCTCATT
>JBJOIM010000046.1:0-7279 GCA_046047175.1 Actinomycetota bacterium
CCCTCCATAATCTTTACAAGTTGACCAATCAATACATGAATGTTGAACTCCGGATCATCGCCAGCGCATGCCGCTGTTGCTTTTAGCCGCCCTACATATCCATGATGGTCTGCGCCCAGCATATAAATACAGATATCAAAGCCGCGGTTTCTTTTATCTATGTAATAAGCGGTATCCGAAGCAAAGTAGGTAAGTTCGCCACCAGATTTAACTAATACCCGATCTTTATCATCGCCAAAATCAGTAGTGCGCAGCCAGGTGGCACCCTCAGATTCAAATACATGACCCTGCGACTTTAAGGTTTGTAATGCTTTGTCTAGAGCCTTACCCGAGTGCAAGGAACGCTCCGAAAACCAAACATCGAAGTGAGTTCCAAAGTTATCAAGTACATCTTTTTGTTGTTGAAGCTGGAGAGCGTAACCAGCCTCACGAAATGCGATTATGCCTTCTGTCTCATCTAAATCTTTGTAATCCGGATGTTGAGCCAGAATTAATTTGGCTAAATCATCTATGTACTCACCTTGATAACCATCTTCCGGACGAGCTTCACCGCGTGCAGCAGCTCGTAATGAAGCGCCAAACAAATCCATTTGGGTCTCTTATAACTTCCGCGCCACCTGCAGCTAAAACACTTCCCAAAGCATCACCAACGGCGGCCCATCGGGTGTGGCCCAGATGAAGCGGTCCGGTTGGATTTGCGCTAATAAATTCAAGATTTATTTTCTTGCCGGCTAAAACTTTTACCTGACCAAATTTCTGCTTTTCATTCAGGATTGAATTAACAATGGCGCCCTGACTGGATTTAGCGAGAGTTAAATTAATAAAACCAGGACCAGCAATATCAACGCTTTCGATATTTGAGTTGCCTCTTAGGCCAGTTGCAATTAATTCAGCTATTGCCCGCGGTGCCTTACCGGATGGTTTAGCCAAAGCTAATGCGATTGAGGTTGCGTAATCTCCATGATCACGATTCTTGGGTCGCTCCAAGACAATCTCTTTTACGACCGATAGCTGGAGTACAGAATCTGGCAACTCCCCCGCGGAGACCAAATCAGCCACCTGCTTAGACAGGCTCTGGCTCAGCGCTAGAAATGGGTCCAAAACGGCCTGCCCTGAATCAGATGGGCTCAGACTGGAGGAGGAATCTAGGGTCACCTAGGCAAGGCTACCGACCTTGGCGGCCTTCTCGCGCATAACCCGTTACCTATTTGTTATGAGATGCCGGCCCAAATATTGGGACTAACCCTTTTCTTAGCTAACTCTCAACATTACCGTGGGCCAGTTGAACCGCCCTCGCGGCTCAATGACTACCTAAATTCGTTAAACACTTTCGAAAGGTAATTAACTAAATGAAAAAGCGCCGTCTCGCGATATCTGCTCTAGTCGCAGCATTCGCACTAATTCTCACCGGCTGCTCAAACTCATCAGATGAAGGTTCAGCTGATGGCTTTGTTGGTGTAATCCTTCCAGATGCTGCTTCATCAGCTCGTTGGGAAACCGCTGATCGCGGATTCCTACAAGCTGCATTTGATGCCGCTGGAGTTGAGGCTGACATCCAAAATGCAAATGGTGACAAGGAAGCATTCCAGACCATCGCAGATCAAATGTTGACTGCTGGTGCAAAGGTTCTTATTTTGGTAAACCTTGACTCAGATTCTGCAAAGGCTGTTCAAGATAAAGCAGCTGCACAAGGTGTACCAACAATTGATTACGACCGTCTAACACTAAACGGTTCAGCTTCTTACTACGTCTCATTTGACAATGAAGCGGTTGGAAGATTGCAAGGAGAAGGAATCAAGGCTTGCCTTGATGGTGCAGGAAAGACAAAGGCACGTATTGTCTATCTAAACGGATCTCCTACAGATAACAACGCCACCTTGTTCAAGGCTGGTTATGACTCAGTTCTACGTCCATCGATCGATTCAGGTGACTACACCTTGGTTGATGATCAAGCTGTTCCAGATTGGGACAACGTAAAGGGTGGAACAATTTTCGAGCAGCAACTTGCTAAGGCAGGCGGCAAGCTTGATGCGGTCGTTTCCGCTAACGAAGGTCTTGGTCTTGCAGCTGTAGCTGTATTGAAGAAGAACGGTCTAAACGGAAAGGTTTGCGTATCCGGACAGGATGCAACCGTTGATGGTCTCCGTGCAATTTTGACCGGTGATCTTTCCAACACCGTTTACAAGGCAATCAAGGCTGAGGCAGAAGCCGCAGCAGAGCTTGCTATTGCACTTCTAAATGGCGAAGAGGCCACAACAGCGACTGGCTCCGTAAACAATGGAGTTAGCGATGTTCCTTCAGTTCTTCTTGTACCAGTGTCAATCACTAAGGAGAACGTAAAGGATGTAATTGCAGATGGATTCCAGACCCGTGAAGCGGTTTGCGAAGGCATCGAAGATCTCTGCACAGCTAACGGAATTTAATTCCCTAGCCAAACAGAGTTCCAAAACAGGTTAAAGGCAGTAAAGCTCAGCCCGAGTGGTTAATCCCTCGGGCTGAGCCCTTAAACTCAAGACAGTTAAAGTTTTAAAAAATAGAAATGCTTTTTGCGGTTTTAATTCTTACAGTTCGAGTAGAGAGGAAGTGCGATGGCAGAACCGATCCTCTCGCTCCGCAAAGTAAATAAGTCATTTGGTCCCGTCCATGTTCTTAAGGATGTTAATTTCAACGCCTATGCGGGACAGGTAACCGCTTTGGTTGGCGATAACGGAGCTGGCAAGAGCACGCTAATTAAATGCATAGCCGGCATCTATACACCGGAGTCTGGCGAATTTATCTTCGAAAGCAACCCAGTTCAGATAAGCGGTCCACGTGATGCCACAGCCCTCGGAATTGAAATCGTTTATCAAGACTTAGCACTCTGTGACAACCTAGACATTGTTCATAACATGTTTCTCGGCCGAGAAGAGAAAAGTGGAGTGACTTTGAATGAGTCATCAATGGAGGCGCTTGCTAAGAAAACTTTAGATGGATTAAGTGTCAGAACAGTTAAATCAATCCGGCAAAAAGTTGCCTCTTTAAGTGGAGGTCAGCGTCAAACCGTGGCTATTGCGCGCGCAGTTCTGTGGAATAGCAAAGTTGTTATTCTCGATGAACCAACAGCCGCACTTGGAGTTGCTCAAACTGAACAGGTATTGAAGCTGGTTAGACAATTAGCAGATAACGGCCTGGCGGTAATTGTTATTAGCCACAACTTAAATGATGTATTCCAAGTTGCCGACAATATCGCTGCGATGTATCTAGGAAGTATGGCGGCACAGATTGATAAGAACTCTGTTTCGCAAAATGATGTCGTGCGTTTGATTACAACAGGTAGCTCAGAAAGCACGTCAGGGGGCAAGAAGTGAGCGAGCAAATCACAATTGAAAAATCCCTGAGTGATTGGTGGAGCCGGGTAAAAGCAGGTCAGGTCGGTGCACTACCTGCGATTTTAGGTTTATTGGTGCTGTGCATTGTCTTTGGCTCAATGAGTTCTGTATTCCTAACCCCTGGAAACTTTGCCAATCTTTTAACCCAAGCGGCCGCTGTAACGGTAATCGCAATGGGCTTAATCTTTGTCCTGCTATTGGGTGAGATTGATCTATCTGCCGGATATGCAGCAGGTGTTTGTGGCGCAATCTTGGTAGTAATGATTACCGAAATGAATTACGCATGGTACATAGCATTTCCAGTTAGCGTTTTATCTGGTGTCTTTTTAGGTGGGTTCATTGGTTATCTCGTTGCCCAATTAAAAATCCCCTCCTTCGTGGTTACCTTGGCTACCTTTTTGGCTTTCCAAGGTCTTCTACTTCTAATCATTGGTGAGGGTGGAACCATAAGAATTGAAGATCCAGTAATCCTCTCTATACAAAACAAAAATCTCACTGTTATTAACAGTTGGTTGTTTTTTGCGGTGGCATCTGGCGCATATTTGCTTACCGGTTTCTGGAAGTTTTACAAGAGGCGTCGCGCTGGATTAATCGACAACCTTTTCAAGTTCTGGCTCCTCAAAGCTCTAGTGGTGGTTTTAATTGGAGCATTTGCAACTTCCACACTTACAGTAGAGCGTAGTAACAATCCAGATCTGGTCAGCTTGCGCGGAATCCCTTATGTAGTTCCGGTTATTCTGTTCTTACTGGTGGGTGCCACATTTGTATTGACCAGAACTTCTTATGGCTTACATATTTACGCAGTTGGCGGTAACGCCGAAGCTGCACGTCGCGCCGGTATCAATGTAAAGATGGTGCGTATTACCGCCTTCATGATCTGCTCTGGTTTTGCAGCTGTTGCTGGAATGATTTTTGTTTCAAGAGCAAACTCAATCTCGCCTACAACCGGTGGTAGCTCTACCTTGCTTTATGCGGTTGGTGCTGCCGTTATAGGTGGAACAAGCCTTTTTGGTGGCAAAGGAAAAGTAAGCGATGCGATTCTTGGTGGTTTGGTGGTTGCTGTAATTGACAACGGCATGGCCCTGTTGGGATATCCAGCCGGAATCAAATTTATGGTCACCGGTGCTGTGTTGCTGATATCAGCAACAATCGATGCGGTATCAAGGCGCGGGGCGGTATCTAGCTGACCCGAATCGATAAATGTCTGGATTTTTTTATCTAGGGTTTTGCAGGTATTCTTCCCATCCAACTCTCGCGGGAGTGGTGAAATGGCAGACACGCAGGTCTTAGGAACCTGTGCTTCGGCGTGTGGGTTCAAGTCCCACCTCCCGCACCAGCTTTTTTCTAGCCGGTTTTTTTATTTAATTGATCTATAACTGAAATCTCACTGTTTGTTCATAGATATTTGGTGTAACCCCACATAGATTTAACACATGACAACGCAGTCATCTAATTCCGCTGTTCCCAATTTGGAATCTCCACTTACCACTGCGCTCTCGCAATTAAGAAGAGCTATCGATCAGTTAAATCTTTCGGAAAATGATTGGAACACCCTCTCTACTCCGCGTCGGGTATTGGAGGTTGCAGTTCCCTTGCGTCGCGATGATGGCAGAGTTGAAATGTATAAGGGATATCGGGTCCAGTACTCAACAACGCGGGGCCCAGCAAAAGGTGGTGTTAGATTTCATCAAGATATTGATTTAGATGAAACCGTTGCGTTAGCGATGTTAATGACCTGGAAATGCGCCTTAACCAACCTGCCTTATGGCGGCGCCAAAGGTGGTGTCGCAGTAAACCCTAACTCCCTTTCCATCGCCGAGAATGAAAGATTAACTCGCAGATATACCTCTGAGATTTTGCCAATCATCGGACCCGAGAGAGATATTCCAGCCCCTGATGTTGGCACCGATGAGCGCAACATGGCATGGATGATGGATACCTATTCGGTGAATGCGGGCTTTTCCGTTCCTGGAGTTGTTACTGGTAAACCAATTGTTTTAGGGGGTTCTTTAGGTCGTACCTCTGCAACCGGTGACGGTGTAGCTATTGCGGTTCGTGAAGCGCTAAAACTAAAAGGGATTAATCCGGAAGGTGCCACAGTTGCGATCCAAGGTTTTGGAAAGGTTGGATACTGGGCAGCGGTTGCCTTAGAAAATATGGGGTTGAAGGTAGTTGCAGTAAGTGATGTAAACGGCGGCGTAAGGGGATTCAAAAAAGTATCTGACCTACAAATGTTTACTCAAGATAATGGCACCATTGTTGGCGCTCCAGGCACTGAATCAATTACAAATACCGAGTTACTTCATTTGCCCGTAGATGTTTTGGTTCCTGCGGCTTTGGCCGACGCAATCACTGAATCAACCGCAACTGGCATCAAAGCGAAAATCGTTGTGGAAGGTGCCAACGCACCAACCACTCCCGGTGGCGATGCCATTATGAATGACAAAGGAATCCTCGTTGTTCCCGATATCTTGGCAAACTCGGGTGGAGTCATCGTTTCTTACTTTGAATGGGTTCAGGATAAGCAAAATTATTTTTGGAGCGCTGATGAGGTCAAAGAGAATTTGAACTCCATTTTGATGCGTGCGATTAATGAGGTAGCTGAGCGCTCGGCTGAAAATCGGGTCACTTGGCGTGAAGCGGCCAACATGATTGGAGTTAATCGGGTGGCGCAGGCCCACCGACTACGCGGCCTTTATCCATGATCCAACAGCCGCAGCCTGCAAGCGCGGCCGCGTAGAGCCTTTCACCCCATTTTCAACTCCCGCTTAATCATGGGAAGATTTCCGCCCCTTCTAGTGCTGCCCGTTGGTGCGGTTGGGCGAAGTGGTTAAGAACTGCCGAGTAAAGAGAGTGGATGAGGAGCTAGAACGTGGCTGATAAGAAGTTTCTATCTTGGGTTGGTTTCAAGGGCGAAGAAGAAGCCGACAAACCAAATCTTGCTGCCGGCTCAGCAGCGCTGGATCGAATCCGTGAACTTGAATCTCAGTTAAATGATCTGCGCTCTCGACGTGACATAACCTCTTTATCCAAAGAAGAGTTTGAAATTCTGGCAACTGAAACAGCGATGTCAATCATTCGCACCGCACAACAACGTGAAGCGAAAGCCAACTCAAACGCAGAGCGCCTTTTGTCAGAGAGTAAGAAGCAGGCAACCAGTGCAATTGAAATTGCCGAGGCAAAAGCCAAATCCACTTTGGCTCAGGCTGAATCACGCGGCCGTAAGTATTTAGAGGCAGCGGAAAATGATGCAGCCGATATTGTTTCCAAAGCTGAATCTGAGGCTGAAGATCTACTTAACTCGAAGAAGCGCGAAGGCTCTCAAATTACCTCAAATGCAAAGAGAGAGGCTGAGCGTCTTGTCATGTCAGCCACCACTGAGGTTTCGGAGTATCGGAGCTGGCTGGCCGGTGTTATCTCTGAGGCCGAGCGGCTTTATCGAATTCAAACCCAATCTTTAGATGCTGCTGAAAACGCCATCTCACAATCACGAGCTCGCTTAGAGTCGGCCTTCAATAGATTGGCGGAGTTACAAAAGCAGGTGGTTGGCGCTATCGCTGCAGATGGAACACCTACAGGTGATGCCAAATTAGCAGCGCGCGTTGCACAGGCTCAACAAAATGCAGCTGAAGAAAACCAAAACAAGAGCGCTACGGCAAAACCCTCAGGTGCCAAAAGCTCTGCAAAAAAGATTTCTAAAAACACCTCAAAAAAGGCAAAAAGTAAAGCCAAGAAAACAACTGCGAAATCTCGGTGATGTCTAGCTCCACAAACCGCTACATCCACTCGGTAGATGGATTACGAGCTGTTGCGGTAATTGCAGTTCTGCTTTATCACCTTGGTATCGATTGGATTCCGGGTGGCTTTCTTGGGGTTGATTTATTCTTTGTAATCTCTGGTTATGTGATTAC
>JBJOIM010000047.1:0-7139 GCA_046047175.1 Actinomycetota bacterium
TAAATTAGCGGTTTCCTTGGTTTTTGGCAGGTGAATGGTGATGAAATCAGATTTTTCAAGAAGTTCATCAAGTGAAACTAAATCAACACCAAGTTGTGCGGCACGGGCTGGTTGTAGGTATGGATCATATGCAACCACCTTCATACCAAATGCCTGCATGCGGTGCGCAACTAACTGACCGATTCTGCCAAAACCAACTACACCTAAAGTCTTTTCAAATAACTCTGCTCCGGTGTACTTAGAACGGGCCCACTTACCGTTTTTCAAAGCGGCATGAGCTGGAGATACATGGCGGGCTGAGGCCAATAAGAGTGCGATCGCGAGTTCAGCCGCACTAACAATGTTTGAAGTTGGTGCGTTAACCACCATCACGCCAGCAGCGGTAGCAGCTGGAATATCAACATTGTCGAGTCCAACACCAGCGCGGGCAATAACCTTCAAACCTTTTGCCGCAGCAATCGCCTCGGCATCCATTTTTGTTGCAGAACGAATGAGTACCGCATCAACGCCTGCGGCTCCTAACGCCTCAAGGGTCGCTGGACTTAACTCCTCCGCAATTAATACAACAGGTTTACTCACGCGCGGCAGAGCCTTCCTTGTAATCATCCTTGTTTGCAGCCTTTACCCAGGACATCATCTTGCGTAGTTCGCGACCAACTTCCTCGATTGGATGTTGCTCACCTTTTGCGCGTAGGGCTTTGAACTCTGGTGCGCCGGCATCTTGATCTTCGATAAAGCGTTTTGCAAACGCTCCGCTTTGAATATCTGCCAGTACTGCCTTCATGTTTTCTTTAACATGTGGATCAATTACTCGTGGTCCAGAGATGTAATCACCGTACTCCGCAGTGTCAGATACCGACCATCTCTGCTTTGCGATACCGCCTTCGTACATCAAATCAACAATTAACTTGAGCTCGTGAAGGCACTCAAAATAAGCGACCTCTGGCTGATAACCAGCCTCAATCAAAGTCTCAAATCCATACTGAACTAATTGAGAAGCACCGCCGCAGAGAACAGATTGCTCTCCAAATAGATCGGTTTCGGTTTCCTCAGTAAATGTGGTGAGAATTCCACCAGCACGAAGACCACCCATCGCCTTTGCATATGAAAGTGTTAATGGCCAGGCATTTCCAGTCGCATCCTGTTCAACCGCAACGATATCTGGAACACCACGGCCAGCTACATATTCACGGCGGACCAAGTGTCCTGGACCTTTCGGCGCAACCATACAAACATCGATATTGGCAGGTGGTTTGATGTAGCCAAAACGAATATTAAAACCATGTCCAAAGAACAGAGCATCGCCAGCTTTGAGATTTGGTTCGATTGACTCTTTGTAAATGTGGCGTTGTTTGTGATCAGGTGCCAACAACATTATGACCGTTGCTTCCTTGACCGCTTCGGCAACTGTTACAACGCGAAGCCCTTCCTGCTCAGCCTTAGCGCGCGACTTTGAGCCCTCCGCTAGTCCAACACGGACATCTACTCCGCTATCTCTTAGGTTCAATGCATGCGCATGACCTTGTGAACCGTAACCGATGACCGCAACCTTTCGGCCTTGAATAACCGATAGATCCGCATCTTCGTCATGATAGATAGTTGCCACGTTAGCTCCAGCTTTCTTTATTGGTATTGGTTATTTAGTTTTGGTAATCCTCTGTCTGGCTATGCGACTCTGATGTCACTAGTCCAGTTTCCTGCAAAGTTCGCTCCGCCAAGGTTGTGTCACCAATCTCAATAGCGATCAACCCGGATTGAACCAACTCTTTAACTCCATATTTGCTCAACTCCGATAGAAGTGAGGCCAAATCTTTACTAGTGCCAACCGCCTCAACAACCACGGAGTTACTGCTCTCCTCAACAATCTGGCCGTTAAATCTCTTAGCCAAAACCTCAATCTCGTTTCGAGCACCTGAGCTGCTGACTTTGACCATTAGGAGTTCACGTTGTCTTGAGTTAGTGCTCTTCATCTCTTGGATGCCAATGACATTAACGAGCTTAAATAATTGGGCGCTGACTTGATCAAGGGCGTGACCTTCAAGATTCAAAACAATAGTCATGCGGGATACCTCTGGGTTTTCAGTAGGTCCCACAGCCAAAGAATCAATGTTGTATCCGCGTCGTGAAAATAGGGATGCCACTCGAGCCAATACGCCAGGGCTATTTTCAACCAATACCGAAAGTGTGTGCTGCGCCATGGTTATAACTCCTGTGAATCCCAGTCCGGCGCCATCTCTTTGGCGATCATGATGTCATCATTTGAAGTACCTGCTGCGACCATAGGCCAAACCATTGCATCACGGTGTACATTGAAATCAACAACTACTGGTGCATCATTAATGGCGTTAGCTTCCTTAATGATCTTGTCAACATCGGATTTGCTGTCACAACGCAGACCAACGCAACCCATTGCTTCTGCCAACTTTGCGAAATCTGGAATGCGCTTTGAGTGCAGATCGGTGTTGGAGTATCGCTGTTGATAAAACAGTGATTGCCATTGACGAACCATTCCCAAACTCTCATTATTAATGATCGCTACTTTGATTGGGATGTTGTTGAGTGCGCAGGTAACCAACTCTTGATTGGTCATCTGGAAACAACCATCACCGTCAATTGCCCATACCGGAGTATCCGGTGCACCAACCTTTGCGCCCATCGCAGCAGGAACCGCATAACCCATAGTTCCTAAGCCACCAGAGTTCAACCAGGTGCGCGGTTTTTCATACTTAACAAATTGAGAGGCCCACATTTGATGTTGACCAACGCCAGCAACATAAATTCCATCTGGACCAGTGATTGCACCAATTCTTTCAATTACATATTGAGGAGAGAGTGATCCATCTGCCGGCTCGTTATAACCCAATGGGTACTTCTCTCTTAATGAACCCATCTGGCGCCACCAAGTAGTTAAATCTGGCTGGTTCTTTTTGAACTCTGCCTCAACCGCTGGAATTAACGCTCGGATTGTTGGACCTAGATCGCCAATAATTGGAACATCGGCATGACGATTCTTGCCGATCTCGGCGGGATCAATGTCAGCATGAATAATCTTGGCGTTAACTGCGAATGTGGAGAGCTTTCCTGTTACTCGATCATCAAAGCGTGCGCCCAAAGTGATTAACAAATCAGCTTTTTGCAACGCGGTAACCGCCGCTACGGTGCCGTGCATGCCAGGCATTCCAAGATGCTGATGATGACTGTCAGGGAAAGCGCCACGCGCCATAAGGGTGGTTACAACAGGTGCTCCTACCAGCTCAGCTAGCTTCAATAGCTCCTTAGCAGCATTTGCTTTAATGACTCCGCCACCGATATAGAAAACTGGTTTTACAGATTGCGCAATTAATGCAGCGGCATCTCTAATTGATTGGGGGTTTGGGTCAGTCTGAGGTTTGTAGCCACGAAGATTGATTGATGTTGGATAGTTGTAATCGGTCATCTTCTGTAGCGCATCTTTGGCAATGTCTACTAATACCGGACCGGGACGTCCCGAGTTTGCAATGTAAAAGGCTTCGGCGATTGCCTTGGGAATATCAAGTGGATTGGTAATTAAGTAATTGTGTTTTGTAATTGGCATGGTCACGCCGCGGATATCTGCTTCTTGGAAGGCATCGGTACCAATTGCCGGTCCGGGCACCTGACCTGTGATTGCAACGATAGGAACTGAATCCATCTGTGCATCGGCAAGTGGGGTAACTAAATTTGTAGCTCCTGGTCCAGAGGTGGCGATACAAACACCTACCCGTCCTGTTGCCTGCGCATAACCGGTGGCTGCATGCCCTGCACCTTGTTCATGTCGAACCAGAATGTGACGAATTTTGGAATCATAAATTGGATCGTAAGCAGGAAGGATCGCACCTCCTGGGATACCGAACATGACATCAACGCCAGCTTGCTCTAAAGCGTTGACGAGAGATTGTGCTCCCGTAATCTGATTGCTCATGTTCTACTCCTTCCCCTGCTTTGTCGAAATCAATTCCGCTCCAATAATGCAAAAACCCTCAGTTTCCTGAGGGTGCGCGTGAACTTGAAGCTAGTTCACGCGCAGCGAATCACCACCACTGAAACAATGATTGAAACAGATGATGTGTTCGCTGACATGTGGAGAATTATTCCGTCACGAAAAGTATGAGTCAACCCCTGAGACGCCTATCTCACATTTTGAACGGGAAATCGGGCCTAGTCGCAGACCGCTCCCTTAGAGGCAGAACCAACTAACTTCGAGTATTTCCCAAGGACCCCCGAGGTATAGCGCGGAGGTAATGGGCGGAACTCGGAACGACGTTGGGCCAGCTCCTTGTCATTAATTAGAAGATCTAATGTGCGTTGCTTTGTATCAATACGAATTCGATCGCCATCTTTTACTAATGCAATTGGACCACCATCAACCGCCTCTGGCGCAACATGGCCAACACAAAGTCCTGTTGTGCCGCCAGAGAATCGACCATCGGTTAATAAGAGAACAGATTTTCCAAGACCTGCGCCTTTGATTGCGCCGGTAATCATCAACATCTCGCGCATGCCAGGACCACCCTTTGGTCCCTCATAACGAATTACAACCACATCGCCAGCTTTAATGGTGCCATCTTCCAAAGCCTGCATTGCGGATTGTTCTCTATCGAAAACTCTAGCTGGCCCTTCAAATACATCAACACCAACACCAGCTACTTTGGTAACCGCTCCCTCTGGTGCCAAGCTGCCACCCAAAATTGTTATGCCACCGGTTGTTGCCATTGGATTACTAGTAGCTTTCAAAATATCGCCATCAGGATCAGGTGGATTAACATCAGCTAAATTCTCAGCCATAGTTTTGCCGGTAACTGTTAAGCAATCTCCGTGAAGTAAACCTGCATCCAACAAAGCCTTTAGAACTACTGGGATTCCGCCGACCTTATCTACATCACTCATTACAAATCGGCCGAATGGTTTTAGATCACCAAGCAATGGGACCTTTGAACCAATGCGATGGAAATCATTGAGAGTTAGATCGACCTTGGCTTCGTGTGCAATGGCTAATAGATGTAGAACGGCATTGGTAGATCCACCTAAAGCCATCAAAGAGGTAATTGCATTTTCAAAGGCGCGTTTAGTAAGAATCTGACGGGTAGTAATTCCTTGGCGAATCAATTCAACGACCGCTGCTCCCGATTTAATTGCATAGGTATCACGGCGACGATCTACAGCTGGGGGAGCTGCTGATCCAGGCAGAGATAAACCGATCGCTTCACCAATGGTTGCCATGGTGTTCGCGGTGTACATACCGCCACAGGCTCCTTCACCTGGGCAGATTGCGCGCTCAATTTTGTCGACCTCTTCTCGGGTTATTAGACCGCGAGCGCAGGCACCAACCGCTTCAAATGCATCGATAATGGTTACATCTTTTCCATCTACCTGACCTGGCAAAGTAGAACCGGCATAAACAAAAACGCTAGCGACATCAAGTCGGGCGGCAGCCATCATCATTCCGGGAAGAGACTTGTCGCATCCGGCAAAGGTGACCATGCCATCAAGTCTCTCTGCTTGCATAACGGTTTCTACGGAGTCAGCGATAACTTCCCGGGAAACCAATGAGAAATGCATTCCTTCATGGCCCATTGAAATTCCATCTGAAACGGAGATAGTTCCAAACTGCATAGGAAATCCGCCCGCTTCTATAACCCCTTGTTTTGAAGCCTTAGCTAAACGGTCGAGCGAGAGATTGCAAGGAGTAATTTCATTCCAAGAAGATGCAATACCAATCTGCGGCTTGGCAAAATCCTCATCTTTCATTCCGACCGCGCGCAACATGCCGCGAGCTGGAGCTCGCTCTAAACCATCTGTTACATCTTTAGAACGTGGTTTAATGTTGTCAGTCATGAGATAAGCCTACTTAAGCCTGTCCTAAATGCTTTAGAAGAAGTTCGCGAACCTTAGCTGCGTCGGCTTGGCCTTTAGTCTCTTTCATCACCGCGCCAATTAATGCGCCGGCGGCTGGAACATGCCCACCTCTTACCTTTTCTGCAACATCTGGTTGGGCTGCAATTGCCTTTTCAATCGCTGCCATTAGCGCTGAATCATCAGAGACAACTTGAATGCCGCGACTCTTAATAATTTCTGAGGGTCTACCTTCGCCGGCGATGACACCTTCAACAACCTGTCGGGCCAACTTATCTGTTAGTTCACCCTTTTCAATGAGTGCGACAATTTCAGCAACATCGGCGGAGCTAATTGGAAGCTCAGCGGCGGCAACCCCTTTTTCATTGGCCAATCTAGCGATCTCACCGAGCCACCAGGAACGTGCTCGGGTTGGATCTGCACCTAACTTAACGGTGGCCTCAACTAGATCAAGAACATCGGCGTTAATCATCGCCGCCATTTCCTTGTCTGGAACCTGCCAAGCCTCCTGTAATTTCTTTCTTCTAACTGAAGGTTTTTCTGGAAGCGAGGCTCTGATCTTTTCAATTAATTCCGGAGTTGGAGCAACCGGCACCAAATCTGGCTCTGGGAAATAACGATAATCCTCAGCCTGCTCTTTGGAGCGACCCGGTGTGGTTAAACCAGTGTCCTCGTGAAAGTGTCTAGTTTCTTGTACAACTTTTTCGCCTTTGTTGAGTAGTTCGGCATGACGAATCATTTCGCCACGTACCGCTCTTTCTACAGAACGCAGTGAGTTAACATTTTTAGTTTCGCTTCGAGTTCCAAGTTTTTCTACCCCAATTGGACGCAGTGAAACATTGGCGTCACAACGCAGCGAACCTTGCTCCATCTTTACATCACTTACCCCAAGTCCGCGCAAAATGTCCCGCAGCTCTGAAACATACGCTTTGGCAACCTCTGGTGCGTACTTTCCGGTTCCAGTGATTACCTTGGTAACAATCTCTACTAGAGGAATTCCTGCGCGGTTGTAATCCAATAATGAATAGTCAGCGCCATGTATACGCCCAGTCGCACCACCCATGTGAAGTGATTTTCCAGTGTCCTCTTCCATGTGGACCCGCTCAATTTCGATCCGGAACTCCTTAGGGCCTTCCTCTGTATCGATAGTTACATCCAAATATCCGTTAACACAGATTGGTTCATCGTATTGAGAGGTTTGGAAGTTCTTAGGCATATCTGGGTAAAAGTAGTTTTTGCGGGCGAAGCGAGAAAAGGGTGCAATCGAA
>JBJOIM010000048.1:0-6704 GCA_046047175.1 Actinomycetota bacterium
CACGCTATTGCTGCCCTCTTGGACTCTCAAACTCCTCTCTCTGAGTTAATCTCTCAATACAATTCCTACTTTCTAAGTGGAGAGATAAATACCCAAGTTGCAGATACGCAAAAGACAATTGCTCAAATTCGGGAGCATTTCTCAAATACAGAGCTAATCGGGGCTAATGAATCATTGCATTTTGATGATTTAGATGGCTTAACGGTCTCTGCAGCTAACTGGTCTTTCAATTTACGACCCTCTAATACTGAGCCATTGTTAAGGTTGAATGTGGAGGCAGGTTCTGAAGCCGAAATGATGAGGCTGCAAGAACTGGTGTTGCGGCTTATGGCAAACCGCTAAACTAAGCCAAAATTCAGCGCTCTCGAAGGGGATTTAACCAAGTGAATCTAGCTACCCAAACCACGCCAAAACATGACATCGCTAACCCATCTCTAGCGGCAGAGGGTAAAAAGCGCATCGAGTGGGCAGAACGTAATATGCCAGTTCTTGCACAGATTCGAGAGAGATTTGAAAAAGAGAAACCATTCACTGGAATCAGATTTTCCGCATGCATGCATGTGACTACAGAGACCGCTAATCTCATGCGAGCTTTGAAGGCCGGCGGCGCAGAGATTGCATTATGTGCCTCAAACCCACTTTCAACTCAAGATGACACCGCTGCCGCTTTGGTACATGAATATGGCATCAGTGTTTTTGCCCGCAATGCCGTGGATCGCGATGGATATTACGCCCACATAAACGCAGCACTAGATATTGAACCTCATCAAGTATTTGATGATGGTTGCGACTTAGTAAATACCTTGCACACAACCCGCAAAGAGCTGCTTCCAAATATTGCAGGTGGTTGCGAAGAGACAACAACTGGTGTCATCAGATTGCAACAAATGGCGCAAGACGGAGCTTTAACATTCCCGATGATTGCGGTTAATGACACAGATACCAAGCATATGTTTGACAATCGCTACGGAACAGGACAATCAACCGTAGATGCTATTTTCCGTGCGACCAACCAACTCTTGGGTGGAAAGGTATTTGTTGTAGCTGGCTTTGGTTACTGCGGAAAAGGCGTTGCTGAACGTGCTCGCGGCATGGGAGCTGATGTTGTCATAACTGAGATTGATCCCACCAAAGCACTTGATGCGCTAATGCAGGGTTATCGAGTTATGCCGATGAGTGAAGCGGCAAAAATTGGAGATGTTTTTGTAACTGTAACTGGAAATCGCACCGTACTTACCGCCGAGCATTTTGCCCTAATGAAAGATGGCACAATCTTGGCTAACGCTGGCCACTTTGACATTGAAATTGATGTTGCCTGGTTGGAGAAAAATGGCAAAAAGAACTCCAAAATCCGCCATCAAACCGATGAGTATGTGCTGGCTAATGGCAATCGACTGCTACTTATTGCTGAGGGTCGATTGGTGAATCTAGGTGCGGCAGAAGGTCATCCAGCAGTTGTTATGGATATGTCATTTGCTGATCAAGCTCTAACAGCAGAGTGGTTAGTAAAGAATGCTAAGAACTTAACCCCAGGTGTTCACTATGTTCCGACAGAGATTGATAAAGAGGTCGCATCATTAAAGCTAAAGAGCATGGGTGCAAAGATCGACACTCTGACTCCAATCCAGGTTGAGTATCTAAACTCTTGGAAGCACGGTAGCTAATGACCTCGGTTATGGTCGTTGATGACGACCAAGATCTCGCTGAGATGTTGGGCATCGTTTTAAATGGTGTTGGCATCGAGGTAGATCTAGTAAGTCGAGGGGATGAGGCGGTAGAGGTATTCAAAAACAATCCACCTGACTTAGTCTTGTTGGACATAATGTTGCCGGGCTTGGATGGCATAGAGGTCTGCCGGCAGATTCGCAAACAATCGGTGCGGGTTCCAATAGTTATGCTCACAGCCAAAAGCGATACGCATGACATCGTTAAAGGATTAGAGGCTGGCGCAGATGATTACATGGTCAAACCTTTTAAGCCTTCTGAATTGGTGGCGCGCATCAGAACAAGATTGCGTCGAACTGGTGGCGAGATATCTAGTAATTTAACAATCGGGGATTTGGCTATTGATATTGTGGAACACACTGTATCTCGTGGTGGAAAAGAGATTCCATTGACCCGACTAGAGTTTGATTTGCTGGTTGCTCTAGCAAAAGAGCCAGGTCGAGTATTTACCCGCGAGGCTTTATTGGGTGAAGTTTGGGGATATCGACACTCAACCGATACCAGGCTGGTGAATGTTCACGTTCAAAGATTGCGGGCCAAAATTGAACATGATCCAGAAAACCCCACAATTATTAATACCGTTAGAGGCATTGGTTACAAAGCAGGCACAACGGGCCATAGAGGCTAATTAGGAAACGGTATCTGCGTGTTTGTACCTAGATTCTTTCGCAGATCACTATTCCGCAGAGTTTTTGTTGTTTCGGGGTTCATCTCTATTGGAATCATCTATTTTCTGGGCTCAAATCTTTACGGCCGAATCTCTGATGGGATCATTAATGAAAAGATTAACGCCTCAATTTCAGAGGCTCAATCTGCCATCCAATATGCTGATTATCGATTCATAGTCTCAGGGGTTAGCTCCCAAAGAGATTACCGTTCATTGATTTCAGAGATCGTTAAAACAAGCAATCTAAGCGCTAGGGAGTCAGGGCGCGAGGTCGCGCTCCTACAGAGTGAAGATCGCGAGTTGCGTGGGATACCAGCAGTTTCCACCTCAAACTTCCTGGAGCCAAGTTCGATTCCCGCAGGTTTCCGCGAAAAAGTTCGGGAAAGTGATCAGTTAATCTGGCGAAAAACCAATTTACTTTACGTAAATGGTGAGAGTTTAAATGGTGTAGTAATAGGGAGACAGTTATCCATTCCAAATGTAGGCAAGTATGAAATGTATGTGCTTTTTGGTTTTGATGCTCAGCAAGGCACTATTGACTTAATCGGTCGCTCTATGTGGGGAACCGGTTTGTTGTTGATTGCCTTAATCATGATTGTTGCATCAGTAGTTTTGCGAAGGGTTATTAGGCCAGTTAAATATGCAGCTGAAATTGCAGAGCAGTTGACCTCCGGGGATTTATTGAAGCGGATGGAGATTAAGGGAGAGGACGAAGTCGCTCGATTGGGACAGGCATTTAATGAAATGGCTGACACTCTTGAGCAACAAATTTCCCGATTAGAGAATCTCTCGCGTCTTCAACAAAGATTTGTTTCAGATGTTTCTCATGAACTTCGAACGCCACTAACAACAATCAGAATGGCCTCTGATGTCATTTACTCCGCAAGGGATGGCTTTGATCCCAATATTTCCAGAAGCGCTGAATTACTAGTTTCACAGATTGATAGGTTTGAAAACCTTCTCTCTGATCTACTTGAGGTGAGCAGATTTGATGCTCAAGTAGCAACACTTTCCTTGGATCAAATCGATGCCAACGCATTAGTGCGCCGTTGTGTAGAGGATTTAGAGATTGCTTCGAAGGAAAGAGCTACTCAGTTTCACCTCAGCTGCCCAACTGACCCAGTAATGCTTGAGGCTGACTCCAGAAGGTTTGAGCGAATAATGAGAAATTTATTGGCAAATGCAGTTGATCATTCAGAGGGTAAGCCGATACATGTAACCATCAAGGAAAATGAAGCAGCGGTCTCTATCTCAGTTAGAGATTATGGAGTTGGATTAACCCAGCCGCAGATTGAACGGGTATTTGATCGATTCTGGCGCGCTGATCCATCACGTTCTCGAGAGAGAGGAGGCACTGGCCTTGGATTGGCGATCGCTAAAGAAGATGCGATGCTACACGGCGGTGTAATAAATGTATGGGGAGAGCTCGGAAAAGGATCTAACTTTGTTCTCACATTACCAAAGGTGAGTGGAATTGAATTTTCTAAATTTCCACTTTCAGAGATTCCCACAAATTAATCTTTCACTCCTTTTCTAATCTCTGATCTTTGATCAGATCAATTACTATGATTATGAATAGCCTCAAGGAAATTGCATATGGCCTACAGACCTTGGTGTTTCCTGAACATTGCATTGTCTGTGAAAAAGAGTCGGTATATATTTGTGAGAACTGCAAAGCGCCATGGCAAAGAGCTCCTCGAAGATTCACAATTGATACCTTAGAAATCCACTCAACAGTTCCTTATAGCAGTGAAGTTTCAGGTGTGGTGTTGAAAGCAAAAGAGGATGGGTTGAGAATTGCACAAAAACTCTTAGCTAAAGCGCTAACCAATTCACTGATCTCATGGAGCAAGCTCGTGGATTTAAACTCTTGTCTACTTGTCCCAATTCCATCCTCTAAAGAAGCTATGCGCAGGAGAGGTATTTCATTTCTACACCCAATACTACGAATCTCTACCGGCCAACTTAAGGAAGACGGATTCCGCTCTATGCAGTGGAGAGAGATTCTGAGGCACAATAAATCAGTACTTGATCAATCCGGATTAAATTACCAAGAGAGAAAGACCAATCTAGATAATGCTTTTCGGCTCATTAAAAGTGAACGAGAGATCGTGGCAATGACCAAAAAACCGATTATCTTGATAGATGACGTTGTCACATCGGGAGCCACTCTTTTGAGCGCCGAATCAGCCCTTAGAGAGAGAAAAATGACAGTTTTGGGCGCAGCAACCGCATGTGCGTCCGCCCACCACCTACTAATACGATAGGCCCATAAGGAACCTACCTTGAAACAACCCATGGAAGGCTGACACGTGGTCGCAATTCTGGACAAAATTCTTCGCGCTGGCGAAGGTCGGGCTTTGAAACAACTCGAAAAGATCGTTGTAGAGGTTAACTCGCATGAACCAACCTTTGTTGCGATGAGTGATGAGCAACTGCGTGCCATGACCGATAAGTTCAAAGTGCGCCTTAATCAAGGTGAAGATCTAGATGACATCCTCCCTGAAGCTTTTGCCGTCGTACGAGAGGCTTCAAAGAGAACTTTAGGCCAGCGTCATTACGATGTTCAGATAATGGGTGGCGCTGCCTTGCATCGCGGCAACATCGCGGAAATGCGCACTGGTGAAGGAAAGACTTTGGTTGCAACTCTTCCCTCTTACCTAAATGCCTTAAGTGGACTTGGTGTTCATATTGTTACTACCAATGATTATTTAGCAGAGCGCGACAGCGAGTGGATGGGACGTATTCATCGTTTCTTGGGCCTTAAAGTTGGGGTCATTTTGGCTTCAATGACTCCGGCAGAACGTCGCATGCAATATGCCGCAGACATCACTTACGGAACAAATAATGAGTTTGGTTTTGACTATCTCCGCGACAACATGGCTTGGAATTTGGCGGACTGCGTGCAACGCGAACATAACTTTGCAATAGTTGATGAAGTAGATTCGATTTTGATTGACGAGGCACGCACTCCTCTGATTATCAGTGGACCAGCGGATAAGGCCACTAAGTGGTACGTGGAGTTTGCCAAGGTTGCCGATCGATTAATTCGCGGTGAGCATTATGAGGTCGATGAAAAGAAGCGAAATACTGGAATTCTTGATGCTGGCGTAACCAAGGTTGAAGAGATATTAGGCATAGAAAACCTTTATGAATCAGTTAATACTCCAATGATCGGTTATCTGAATAACGCCTTAAAAGCTAAGGAGCTCTTCAAAAAAGATCGCGATTACGTGATTATGAATGGTGAGCTACTCATTGTTGATGAACATACTGGTCGAGTTTTATCGGGCCGGCGCTACAGTGAAGGTTTACATCAAGCTCTGGAGGCAAAAGAGCGGGTAGATATAAAGGATGAAAACCAAACTCTGGCCACTATTACTTTGCAGAACTACTTCCGTTTGTACGAGAAATTGGCGGGCATGACCGGTACCGCCATGACTGAGGCAGCAGAGTTTCTGCAGATCTATAAGTTGGGCGTAATTCCAATCCCAACCAACAAGAGTATGCAACGTATTGATCAGCCAGATCTTGTTTATAAAACTGAGGCGGCAAAGTTTGAGGCGGTAGCTGATGACATTGTTGAGCGCCATCGCAAGGGTCAGCCGGTTCTTGTCGGTACCGTTAGCGTAGAAAAATCTGAGTTGTTATCGCAAACTTTGCGTCGCAAGGGAATTCCGCATGAAGTTCTCAATGCAAAGCAACATGAGCGCGAAGCTGCCATTATTGCGCGGGCAGGTACCACCGGTGCGGTAACTGTTGCGACAAATATGGCGGGCCGTGGAACTGACATCATGCTGGGTGGCAACCCCGAGTTCATGGCGGATTATGAATTGCAGCGTCAGGGAGTTTCACCGGTTGATAATCCCGAACAGTATGAATCTTTATGGCCGACAGAGTTAGCGAAGCAAAAAGCCGCGGTAGCCAAGGGGCATGATGAGGTAGTTGCTCTAGGTGGACTTTATGTTTTAGGTACCGAACGTCATGAATCACGGCGTATTGATAACCAGCTAAGAGGACGTTCTGGTCGCCAAGGCGATCCCGGTGAATCACGCTTTTACCTGTCGCTTCAGGATGAGTTGATGCGCCGCTTCAACTCGGCGTTGGTAGAGCGTTTCTTAAACGCTGCAGGTATTCCAGAGGACACCCCTATAGAGTCCAAAATGGTCTCCAACGCAATCAAATCTGCGCAGACGCAGGTAGAAGCCCAGAACTTCGAGATGCGTAAAAATGTTTTGAAATATGACGATGTCATGAATCGTCAACGCGAGGTCATCTATCGGGAACGTCGTGAGGTGCTGGAAGGCGCAGA
>JBJOIM010000049.1:0-6514 GCA_046047175.1 Actinomycetota bacterium
GCCGATAATGTTGTCACAAGCAATTGGCGACCAGATCCAAATGAACCAAGGTTAATTTTGGAGCGAGAGGTATTAAAGGTGCGCCTGCAGATGCCAGCTTTGATGAGAAATTGGCGGGAGTTGGAGGCTAATGCTTTTTCACCTCCTGCCTACATTAAGTTACGTGAGTTCATAGATACCCAAAATGATTTTGCTCCAGTTGATATATCAGCCACTGATTCAGAGGAGCTGAAATCTTTCATTACCGAGTTAACGGTCGAGCCGATACGGACCGATGGTGAGATTTCAGATCGCTATGTCACCAGTATCTGCGCCCGGCTAAATGAAGTTGCTTTAAGCCGTTCTATCGCTGAGGTTAAGTCCTCTTTGCAGCGGTTAAACCCGGTAGAAAATGAGGGGGAGTACAACCGAATCTTCACCGATCTAGTCGCCATGGAGAGCAAGCGTAGAAATCTCAAGGAAATGGCCCTGGGCGAGGGTCTGGCTTAATTTCTCCCTTTCAGAAACCTTGGTCTAGAGTTGCGCGCTGTAAGCCGATCCCTGATAGCTCAATCGGCAGAGCAGCCGGCTGTTAACCGGCAGGTTCTTGGTTCGAGTCCAAGTCAGGGAGCTTTTCATTTAGACTCACTCCCATGGCAATGGTCCGAATTCGCGTAGCTCTTCCTGATCGTCCCGGTTCACTTGGAGCGGTCGCTTCAGCAATTGGTTTTGCCGGTGGAGATATCCGCGGCTTGGTTGTTCTCTCCTCCGAAGGTGGCCGAGGCATCGATGACATCACCGTGGCATTTCCTGGAAATGATCCGCAGGATTTAGTAAATGTACTAAGTGCAATTGGTGGAGTAGAAGTAATCTCTGTAACTCCAGTTAGCTAATTACTTTAGCTCCATCGCTGGGCAAAGAATCAAAGAATCTTGGGGCTTCGTAGCCCGCATCTGCAAAAGCTTTCTCAATGGCTAGAGATATCTTTCCGGCATCTTCCTCTTTTATAAGCGCTATGGCGCTGCCACCAAATCCACCGCCAACCATGCGGGCACCAAGAGCTCCATTTGCGTTAGCAGTATCCACTACAAGATTTAATTCAGGACATGAGACTGTGTAATCATCCCGCAGCGAAATATGGGATTGATTAAGCAGTTCACCAAACTCTAAAAATTGCTTGGCACGCAATCTTTCAACCGCCTTTAAAACACGGGCAATCTCTGACACCGCATGTCTGGCTCGTTGAAACTCCACTGAAGTCAATTTTTCTTGATCTCTCTCTAACTGCTGCATCTCAAGTTCACGCATGGATTTCACCCCAAGTTTGGCTGCGGCCGATTCACAAGACGCGCGCCGCTCTGCATATCCGCCATCAATTAGTGCATGGTGGGCTCTGGTATCGACAATTAGTAAGCGCAGTCCAGCTCCTGCGAAATCAACGGGAATATGTTGTGTTGAAAGATCTCTACAATCAAGCAGAAGCGCATACCCACTCTTTGCCATCAAGGAAACAGATTGATCCATGATGCCGCAGGGAACTCCGACATATTGATTCTCGGCATGTTGGGTCAACTGTGCTAATTCAGTTGAGGATTTACCAAGTTGAAATAAGTGATTCAAACCGGTCGCAACGCTGCACTCTAGAGCTGCCGAAGAGGAGAGCCCTGCACCCAGCGGAACCCTGCCATCTACATATAAATCGAGGCCATTTTTAATTTCTAATGCCCAAATAACTCCGAGAATGTATCGCGACCAACCCACACCTCCTTTTTGTTGCATCTCTAAAATCGAACTGTGAATCATCTCATCGGGGTGCTGGGCAGAAACGATCCGAATCTGGTCATCATCTCTTTTTCTTATGGCGGATTTGGTAACAGCATCAATAGCAAAAGGGAGAACGAAACCTTGGCTGTAATCAATGTGTTCGCCAATCAGATTTACTCGACCTGGTGCTTGCGCTATAACCTCTGGTTTAGTGTCAAAGCTTGTTTCAAAGACTTGTGCTATCTCCATAATTAGAGAGTGACATCCCGCAGTTGTTGAGCGGATTGCTCTGGTTTCAAATCCATCATAAAAGCCCCAAAGGCTGATTCAGAGCCAGCTAAGTACTTAAGTTTTCCAGGTGCCCGTCGAACGCTCTGAATCTGCCAATGCAGACGCAGCGCATCTCGACCCTCATGAACCGGCGCTTGATGCCATGACGCGATGTAAGGCATGGTCACGCCAAAAACTCCATCAAGTCTTTGCAGAACCTCTTTCGCAATCGGCGCAAAAGAGTTGCATTGCTCTTCACTCAAAGCCACCAAATCCACAACACTACTCAGCGGGGCGATGTGAATTTCAAATGGGTAACGTGATGCATAAGGTACATATGCAATCCAATGCTCATTTCTTACAATGACCCGAGAGCCATCAGTAACCTCTCGTGCGACGATGTCATCAAGCAACACCCGACCAGTCTTTGCAAGATGAGATTGCGCGACTTCAAGCATGCGAGCGGTCTTAGGAGGTAGGTATGAGTAAGCATAAATCTGACCGTGAGGATGATTCAAAGTAACGCCAACCTCTTCGCCACGGTTTTCAAATGGGGCGATATGTTGAATGTATGGCAATGCAGAGAGCTCCGAGGTGCGATCTCGCCAGGCCTCTAAAACAGTACGGATTTGATGATGTGATAGATCTTTAAAGGAAGAGTCATAATCTGAGGTGTAACAAACCACTTCACATTTTCCGGCCGCTGGAATTGCTGGTGTGGAAAAATCTGGATTTTCAGGTGCGAAAAACTCGGACTCTGGTGTTCGCAATGAGGGGGAGCGGTTATCAAATACAACTACCTCGTAATCACTCTCGGGAATTTCAGTTAAAAAGCCAGGGCGACTTGGCGCTAGTGGATTTAACTCCTTTGGCGGTAAAAAGATACGACCCTGTCTGTGTGCGGCAATAACAACCCACTCATTGTTTAACGGATCTAGACGCATCTCACCGATCTGAGGTTGTTCTTCTACCGGTCTTTCATCTTTAGCTTCTCGAACTTGGCCTTTGGTGTCGTAATAACGAATTGTGCGACCATCCATCAAGGTGCGATCTGTGCGGGTGACCCCTGCGCCTAATTTCTTTGCCACCATAATGAGTATTACTCTACCTGCATGTCTGCTACGGCTCATCTCTCCAATGGTGGAGTCGATATCTTTCTCGAGGTAATCGATGGTGCTTTAGTGGTGCGGTATTGGGGCGCCAGCATTGAGGGCGGATTTGAAAGTATCCCCTTTTCTAGATCTGTAGCTCACAGTGATTTTGATGCTGTTCAACATCCAGGTGTGATGCGAGAGCATTCTCGTGGTTGGTTGGGTTACCCAACAATCTCAGGTCATCGCTCTGGTCAAAACTGGTCAACTAGATTTTCTGTAACTAAATTGGAGAGTTCCAATAATTCTTTTCGCGCAATTTTGCTTGATGCTGATGCGCAATTAACTCTAGAACTTTCCGGTCTACTTGATAATTTTGGTGTCTTGAAATCCGCTTTGAAACTGGTAAACCATGGCGCGGATTACACATTAAATGAACTGTTCTATTGGTTGCCACTTAGCGATAAAGCGGTGCAGACCTTGGATTTTGCTGGTCGTTGGTCCAACGAGAGAAACCCCCAACGTAGAGATATCCAGATCGGAAGATGGGTGCGGGATTCTCATGAAGGACGAAGCGGTCACAACTACACAATTGGCCAAATAGCTTTAGAGGCGGAAACCAATTTCGCGCATGGTCAGGCCTGGGCGGTTTCTTTGGCTTGGAGTGGTGATGTTCAGTACTGTGTAGAAAAAAATTATGAAGGTGTGCAAAGCATTGGGGCCGCAGAAATCTTGTTGCCTGGTGAGGTAATTTTGAAATCCGGTGAGGAGTACATAGCGCCCGAGTTCTTTGCCTGGTACTCCAACAAAGGTTTGGATGGCTTAGCAAATACTTTGCACCAGCATTTAAGAGCTCGCACTGTTCATCCAAAAAAACCGCGCCCGTTAACTCTAAATATGTGGGAAGCGGTTTATTTCGACCACAACGAAGCCAAGATTCGCCAACTCGTTGATATCGCTGCAGAGATCGGGGTAGAGCGGGTAGTTCTGGATGATGGCTGGTTTGGCTCGCGCAGAAATGATCGCGCCGGACTTGGTGATTGGATTGTGAGCAAAGATGCCTGGCCCAATGGCTTAGGTTCAATTACTAATTATGTTGTTGGCAAAGGAATGGAGTTTGGACTTTGGTTTGAAGGCGAGATGGTCAATCCCGACTCAGATCTATATCGAAACCATCCCGATTGGATTTTGAATGTCGCTGGACGCGTTCCACCAACCTGGCGTCATGAGTTAGTCCTGGATCTATCAAAACCTTATGTCTTCAATCATATTCTTGAGCAAACCAGCAAAATTCTCTCTGAGTATCCAATCTCTTACATCAAGTGGGATCACAATCGCACCTTGGTGGATGCTGGTTCTGCTGGATATCCAGCGGTAAGAAAACAAACAATTAGTTTGTATCGCTTGTTTGCTGAATTGAAAAAACGTCATCCCGGATTAGAGATTGAGTCTTGCGCCTCTGGCGGTGCTCGAATTGATCTCGGAATTATTAATTTGGTAGATCGTTTCTGGACTAGTGACAATAATGATGCACTTGAGAGACAACGTATGCAACGTTGGACAATGCAGTTCATTCCACCGGAGCTATTGGGAACCCACATAGGTTCAAACCCGGGACACCAGACTGGACGGGATCTCTCTGTAGCTTTTAGAGCAGCAACTGCACTTTTCGGTCATGCCGGACTCGAACGTGATTTAACCGCCTTAAGCCAGGAGGAACTGAAGGCGTTAAAGAGTTGGATTGCGCTGTATAAGAGAGAAAGAAATCTTTTGCATTCTGGCGAGATGATTCGCATGGATTATCCAGATTCTTCACACTATCTCTTTGGAGTAGTTGATGAACAGAAATCTGAAGGTATTTTCTCCTACGTTCAACTTCAGCCGATTATTGCTTCGCATGCACCCAAATTGTTCTTCCGAGGCTTAAATGCAAAACAAAAGTATCAACTCAGTGTCATAAATGAAGCAGGAGAGGCGCAATTGATGGCGATATCTGCGCCAGATTGGCTGAATTCCGGAGCGGTAATGACAGGAGCGGCATTAGAAGAGGTAGGTCTGCCAGCTCCGATTTTGCGCCCTGAAAATGCGCTCCTGTTAAAAGTGAAAGCGGTTTAGCTTTACTCCAACCAATCTAAGGTTCTGGAGATTGCTTTCTTCCAGAGTTGATATCCCGTGGTTGCCAATTGGCTATTTAAATCGGCGTTCCATCGCATTCCCTCTTGCCATTTAGCTTTCAATTCTGAGGTATCTTTGAAAACACCAACCGCCAAACCTGCTGCGTAAGCTGCACCCAAAGCAGTAGTTTCAATAATCAACGGTCTGACTACATCAACCCCCATGATGTCCGCCTGCATCTGCATGCAAAGTGAATTAGCGGTAATTCCACCATCAACCCGCATTTCAGGAAGTTTTACTCCGCTATCTGCTGACATCGCATCTAGAACATCTCGAGTTTGGTAACAGATAGCTTCTAGTGCGGCACGGGCTAGGTGGGCCTTGGTTGCGGCACGGGTTAATCCAACTACTACACCGCGCGCATCATTTCGCCAATATGGCGCAAACAACCCTGAGAAAGCCGGGACAAAGTAGACGCCGCCATTGTCAGTAACTGATTTAGCAAGCGGTTCAATATCTGGAGCGGTAGAGATAATCTGTAATTGATCTCTTAGCCATTGGATGGCCGAGCCGGTAACTGCAACTGATCCCTCTAGTGCGTAACGTGTAGGTTCATTGCCAAATTTGAAACAAACCGTTGTAAGCAATCCATTTTTAGATCTGACAATCTCAGTGCCGGTATTTAACAAAGCGAAATTACCTGTGCCATAAGTTGTTTTTGACTCGCCTCTTTCAAAACATGCCTGACCCACCATCGCAGCTTGTTGATCTCCCAAAATTCCTGCAATTGGAACGGCAGAACCAACTGGTCCCGCCGGGTCTGTGGTCCCGTAGACTTCAGAGGAGGATTTAATCTGCGGCAAAATTGAGCGAGGTACGCCGAAAATATCCAGCAACTCCTGATCCCACTCTAAGCTCTCCAAATTCATCAGCAGGGTCCGGCTTGCGTTGGTTACATCGGTTAAATGAACTCCGCCACGAGGTCCGCCGGAAAGATTCCAAAGTATCCAGCTATCAATTGTGCCAACCAGCGCACGATCACTTTTCACCGCCTCCTGGACCGCTGGGACATTGTTTAGTAACCAATAGATTTTGCTGCCTGAGAAGTAAGGAGCAATTGCCAAGCCGGTTTTGTGGGTTATCAGTAATTGCTTCTCATTCGGAATGGAGTTTAAGAAATCTGTGGTTCTAGTGTCCTGCCAAACAATCGCATTGGCCAAAGGTTCACCGGTTTGCTTGTCCCAGATGACGGTAGTTTCTCTTTGGTTGGTAATGCCTATCGCCGACAACTCCGA
>JBJOIM010000050.1:0-6328 GCA_046047175.1 Actinomycetota bacterium
CCGGACAGATTGTCGGCTACCCCATCGTAAAGCTAAGAAACCCAAATGATGTTGTCGGCTTTGTTAGAGAGTTGGAAACCTCTTTAATCGGTGTTTGCAATGAGTTTGGTTTGGATGCGCAGAGATACTGTGAAAGATCTGGCGTCTGGCTGCGCGATGAAAATGGTGATCGCAAGATTGCCGCTATTGGCATTCGAGTAGCCCGTGGCGTGACCATGCATGGCTTTGCATTAAATGTTAACCCTGATCTCTCCTACTTTGACCGGATAGTTCCCTGCGGAATTTCAGATGCGCAAGTTACCTCGATGGCTCGCGAATTGAATCGCCAAGTCGAGATAGCAGAGGTTACGCCAGTTCTTGAGCGTTACATGTTTGAAGCGTTAATGAAGGTCGGTCAATTGTGATTGCACCTGAGGGCAGGAAATTACTTCGTATCGAAGCCCGTAACGCTGCGGTTCCAATCGAAAAGAAACCGGAGTGGATTAAGACTCGCGCAAAAATGGGTCCTGAGTACACCGCGCTTCGATCCTTAGTTTCAAATGAAGGTTTGCACACAGTTTGCCAGGAAGCCGCTTGTCCCAACATTTTCGAATGCTGGGAGGATAAAGAGGCTACTTTCCTAATAGGTGGCGAGGCTTGCACCCGTCGCTGCGATTTCTGCAACATCGATACTGGAAAGCCACAACCTTTAGATCGTGATGAGCCTCGTCGAGTCGCTGAATCTGTAAAGACCATGGGATTGAAGTACGCCACAGTTACTGGCGTCGCTCGAGATGATCTGGAAGATGAAGGCGCTTGGCTTTATGCAGAGACGATAAATCAAATTCACAACTTAGTTCCGGGCTGCGGTGTCGAAATGTTGGCGCCAGATTTCTCTGCAAAAAGCGAACTGCTCAATCAGGTATTTGAAAGCCGTCCAGAGGTCTTTGCTCATAATCTCGAGACCGTCCCCCGAATTTTTAAGCGAATTAGGCCGGCTTTTAATTATGAACGCTCTTTAAATGTAATTACCCAAGCCCGTGATTTTGGACTGATTACCAAATCCAATCTCATTTTAGGTATGGGTGAAACCCGTGAAGAGATCTCTCGAGCTTTAGTTGATTTAAGAGATGCGGGCTGTGATTTGATAACCATTACCCAATACCTAAGACCTTCTGCGCTGCACCATCCAGTTGAAAGATGGGTAAAACCTCAAGAGTTTGTTGAGTTAGCTAAGGAGGCTGAGGCGCTTGGTTTTGCTGGAGTGATGAGTGGACCTTTGGTGCGTTCTAGTTACCGCGCCGGCAGACTCTATAAGCAGGCGATGGCAGCGCGTTCTGGTGCTAACAATGGCTGATTTGGTCTACCCACCAATCATCCGTTTAGTAACAACTTTTTGGCGTTATTTAGATATTCAATTCACCTTCTACGGACAATCACATATTCCGGCAAAAGGTCCAGCGATTCTGGCGATGAATCATGTTGGATACTTGGATTTTGCTTTTGCAGGTACCGCAGTTCTACCAACCGGTCGTTTGGTTAGATTTATGGCTAAGCGGGAGATTTTTGATAATCCAATTGCGGGCCCATTGATGCGTGGCATGAAACATATTTCGGTGGATAGAAACAATGGCGGTCCTTCATTTATCGCCGCTTTAAAAGCATTACATTCTGGAGAAATTGTTGGCGTTTTTCCAGAGGCCACAATCTCTCAAAGTTTTGAGTTAAAGGATATGAAGAACGGTGTTGTGAGATTGGCACAGGAGTCGGGTGCGCCCATTCTGCCTACCGCTATTTGGGGATCTCAGCGGGTTTGGACAAAAAACTTGCCCAGAGATTTCTCACGCAACAAATACCCGGTATTTGTTTCAGTAGGTACCCCAATTTATGTTGCACCTTCAGATTCACTTGATGATGCAATGAACAAGTTGATGGCCAGTCTGCAGGAATTATTGAATCAGGTGCAAAAGGATTATCCTGAATCCCCTATTGGCCAACGCTGGGCTCCCGCCAGCTTGGGCGGTACCGCACCTACCAAGCAAGAGTTAATGGCGGCTAAAGAATCTCGAAAGGAACTTTAAGAGATGTTCGGAAGAAAAAAGAAGGATCCAAACGCTCCAAAGAAGGTTCGTTTTAAGACGATAAGAGATGCCTATGCTCTAGCGAAAAAGCAGTACTCCTTTGTACTACTGCGGTGTTTCGCGGTATTTGCTCCGCTTTGGGTTATTGGTATCGGCTTGGGCGCGCAGTTCGGACGTCCCGGATACGCAGCTTTTCTCACCTTCCCGCTGGCTCTACTTGGTGCATTTTTCTATTTCACAAGAATGGCAAGCAGCGCCGCGTATGCATCAATTGAAGGAGAGCCTGGAGCAGCTGCCAGCGTTTTGATGTCAATCAGAAAAGGCTGGACCGTTACCCCGGCAGTTAGTGTTAACAAAGCTCAGGACATGGTGCACCGTGCGGTTGGAAAAGCCGGCGTAGTTCTTGTTGCTGAAGGTGGCTTTGGGGTCCGCGCCTTGCTAAATGATGAAAAGAAAAAGATGGAACGTTTTGCTCCGGGAGTTCCTGTCCATGAGTTAGTAATTGGATCTGGCGAATCTGAGATTTCAGTTCGCAAACTTCAAAAACGAATGAAGAAATTTCCGAAAAAGCTCTCTACGGTTCAGGTGCGTGAACTCCGTGCGCGACTAAAAGCTGTTGGTGGAATGAATATTGCGCTACCTAAAGGCCCGATGCCAAAGAACATGAGGATGCCCAAGCCGCGCTAAATTTTTACAACTACGGTTTTTGCAATCCGATCATGTAGCCCTCTGCCATCCTGATCGGTTACAACAGCGGGGATAACTAAGGCAATCAATATTGTGCGCAGAAATACCGCTGTTGGTTTCACAAAAAGGTAATCGGGCCAAGTCAGAACTTTTATTTTCATAATCCTCTGACCGGCGGAGGCTCCACCTAATGAAGTCAGCAGGGCAACCTCTAGGACAAAAACTCCCAGCCGCGTGAGCGATGGTCCCAAAGAACTGGATTGCAACGGGATGATGAGGGCCGCCGAAAAGGTCGCAATAGCCCAGTCGATGGAGATAGCTGCAAATCTACGCCCCAAACCGGCTCGTTCCATGCGGGAAACCTACTACTCCCCATGAAAAATGAAACATTCCTGTAACAGTTCGGTTATGGGTTTTTCACCACATCCCCATAGGTTTGGGCCATTGATTTGCAGCTCAGTGGCGAGCTTTAAGTAACTATAAACAGGAGAAATATGTTTAAGAATGCTACAGAAGTTCTTAACTTCATAAAGAAAGAAGATGTGAAGTTGGTTGATGTGCGCTTCATTGACCTACCTGGCATTCAGCATCACTTCAATGTGCCAGCTTCACAGTTCACCGAAGAGGTATTCACTGAAGGACTGATGTTTGATGGTTCATCTATCCGTGGTTTCCAGTCAATCCACGAATCAGACATGAAACTACTGCCCGCCCCTGAAACCGCTTTTATCGATCCATTCCGTAAAGAGAAGACTCTGGTGCTTCACTTCTCGGTTGTAAATCCTGATGACAACTCACCATATAGTCGTGATCCACGACAGATTGTTGCCAAAGCGGTGGAGTACATGCGCTCAACTGGAATTGCCGATACCGCTTACTTTGCACCTGAAGCTGAGTTCTATGTATTTGATCGCGTTAAGTTTGAAACCAAAATGAACTCCGGCTTCTACGAGGTTGATTCTTATGAAGGCGCCTGGAATACCGGAATAGACAATGATGCGGATGGAACACCAAACCGCGGATACCGCACCCGTATCAAGGGTGGGTACTTCCCTGTTTCGCCAACTGATCAATTTGCAGATCTCCGCGACCAGATGGTTATGAATTTGGCCAAGGTGGGCCTAGATGTAGAACGCGCGCACCACGAAGTTGGCACCGCAGGTCAGATGGAGATCAACTACCGCTTCACCGACATCTTGCATGCTGGTGATGATTTGATGAAGTTCAAGTACATCATCAAAAACACTGCTTGGGCTGCCGATAAGACCGTGACATTCATGCCAAAACCATTGTTTGGCGACAACGGTTCTGGAATGCATGTACACCAATCACTTTGGAAGGATGGAAAGCCGCTGTTCTGGGGCGATGGTTATGCAAATCTTTCCGATACTGCACGCTGGTACATCGGTGGTTTGTTGAAGCATGCACCTTCACTGCTTGCATTCACTAACCCAACCGTTAACTCCTATAAGAGACTTGTTCCTGGCTATGAAGCTCCAGTGAACCTGGTTTACTCAGCTCGCAACCGCTCCGCCTGTATTCGAATTCCAATTACTGGAAGCAGTCCGAAGGCCAAGCGCATCGAGTTCCGTTGCCCAGATCCATCATCAAATCCATACCTTGCCTTCGCGGCGATTCTGATGGCGGGATTGGATGGAATCATCAACAAGATTGAGCCACATGCACCAGTTGACAAAGACATCTATGAACTCGAAGGTGATGAGGCAAAATCAATTCCACAAGTACCGGGAACTCTAGATGCGGTAATCGACAATCTAGAGCGTGACCACGAGTTCCTGACCCGAGGCGGCGTATTTAGTAAGGATCTCATCGAGACATGGATTGACTGGAAGCGTAAATCAGAAATCGATTACGTACGTCTACGTCCACATCCAGCTGAGTTCGAGCTTTACTACGATATCTAAATTAAGGAGAAAAAGGCCCACTTCGGTGGGCCTTTTTTATTTTCCAATTATCTGCGCTCGACGTTATTAATTCTCTGCAACAAAGTTGGGTGGGTGTAGTTAAAAGCTACATATAAAGGATGTGGCGACAAATTTGCCAAGCTGTCAGTTGAAATCTTCTCCAAGGCTGAACGCATTGGTGCAACCTCGTAAGTCTCTGCAGCAAATGTATCGGACTGAAACTCATTGTGCCTTGACCAACTGTTATTGATTAACCCCAACAAAATACTGAGCGGGGTGAACAATATGAAGAAAGCCAGGGCTGAGATATGAAAACTCTGCTGCTCTGCCCCTAAAGCCGTAGAGAGTTCAGGATAATTCAACAACCAGCCTAGAAGTGCAAAGGTTCCAAAGCTTTGAACTAAAGAGAAAATAAACATTGAGAAGGTGTGCTTCTTTTTGTAATGTCCAATTTCATGCGCGAGAACTGCAACAATCTCCTTGGTCGATAATTTCTCTATTAAAGTGTCAAACAAAACAATAGTTTTGCTCCGCCCCAAACCGCTGAAGAATGCATTGGCCTTTGTAGATCTCTTGGAGCCGTCCATCACAAATAGACGATTTATGGCATAGCCTTGCGAGGCACAGTATTTCTGAATCTCGGTTTTCAATTCGCCTTCTGGGAGAGGTTGCAGCTTGTTGAAAAGCGGCAGAATCAATTTGGTACCAAACATGAACATGAAAAGTGAGAAGGCTGTAACTACCAGCCAGGCAGAGATCCAGAACCCACTTTGTAGCTCTTGATAAAGCCATAGCAAAGCGGTTAGAAGCGCTCCGCCAACAACAACGGCTACCAAAGAACCTTTTACGGCATCAGCGAAAAAGGTTTTCAAAGTGGTTTTATTAAATCCGTATTTCGCTTCGATTTGGAAGGTTCCATAAAGCGCAAAGGGCAGATTCAAAAGCCAAGATATTAATGCGAGAGCTGCGATAAAGAGAAGTGAAATCTGAATCTCATTTGTAACTTGTTCTCTAACTAGATTATCTAATTCGGCAAACCAGCCATAGGTAAGTGCGAAAACCATAATCACAGTGGAGAAAGTTGCAGAGATAAAGCCGAACCTGGCTTTCTCTGATGAATAGGCTATGGACTTTTCCCGCTCTTTTTCATCATATAGGTGAGCGATCTTATTATCCAAAGGTCGGCGAGCGGTACCTTCATTTAGGTGATCCAACAGAGCTTCAACTATGTAGGCCAGGACGACAATGGAGACTAAAACAGTAAGCAGCATTTCTGAAGGGTACCTGAAAGCTTAAGCGAGATAGTATTTCGCTATGTGTCGTCTACTAGCCTTCAGCGCGAAATCTAAAACCACTATTCCAGCCTTTATCGGTGAAGATTTTTCACAGTTCCTGGATCTTTCTGAGGTACATCACGATTCATGGGGAATAGCGCTCGACGGTGGCCAGACAACTCAACTCATCAAGCAGCCGCAAACAGCAAAAAAGAGCGATGAGTTCTCCTCTGCGATTCACACTGAATCCGGCCTTGGTGGCTTATTGCACTTCAGATGGGCATCTCCTGGATTGCCGGTAACTCAACAAAATGCACATCCCTTCAACTATCGGGATATTTCCTTTATTCACAATGGCGCACTCTCCCCTTATGAAACCTTA
>JBJOIM010000051.1:0-8873 GCA_046047175.1 Actinomycetota bacterium
CAGAGAAAAGGAAGTTCGATGTCGAACGAAGTCACAGAGAACGGCGTATCGCGACGCACGGTTCTCAAAGGTGCAGCGCTCGGTGGTCTTGGACTCGTAGGTGGAGGAACACTTCTTTCCAGCTGCGGTAGTGATGAGGCAACCGGTCCAGTTACATTCACAGCTCGTACAAATGATGAAACTGGTCTAAAGATTGCACAAGCGCTTGCAGATGCTTACAAAGCAGAAACAGGCATTGATGTAACAATGCAAGGTTCCGGAGATACAAATGCATTCCAGGATGGAATCTCACAGTATCTACAAGGAACACCAGATGATGTATTCCAGTGGATGGCCGGATTCCGTACCAACTTCCGTGCAGATCAGGGACTACTCGCAGATCTATCAGACAACATTTCAAACCTTGGCGATCAAATGCCAGAAGGTTTCGTTTCAGGTGCAACAAACCCAAGCGATGGAAAGCAGTACATCATTCCAACAACTTGGTATCCATGGGGACTTCACTATCGCAAGTCCACAATGATTGAACTCGGACTAGATCCAGAGAACATTCAAACATGGGATGACTTCATGAAGCTTCTTGAAGGAACCCAAAAGAAGGGTCTCATCGGTTATGCGATGGGAGATAAGGGTGGTTGGGAAGCGATGGGAACATTCTCCATCATCAACACCCGTATGAATGGTTACGATTACCACATTGATTTGTTGAACGGCCGCGCAAAGTGGACCGATCAAGCAACCATCGATGTATTCAATCAATTCGCATTGCTAATCCCTTACATGAACAAGAACTTCCTCGATATTTCATGGGATGGTATGCGCGATCTTCTACTACAGAAGAAGTGCGGTGCGATGATGATGGGCTCCTGGTGGGCTAATGACTTCTTGGCTAAGTCACAAGAAGATTACGACGATCTATGGATCGTTCCATTCCCAGAAATCAACCCAGAGTTTGGTCGCGATTCAATCGATGCTCCAGTTGATGGTGTTTCTGTTGCTGCAAACGGTGCAAACGTTGAAGGCGGCAAGGCATTCGCTGAGTGGATTGGTTCAGAGGCCGGTATGTTGGCAGCACAAGCAGCGGGAGATACCTCTCTATACGCTAACAGCCGCCTAGATACCTCAGGTTACGATGCATTCAACAAGCAGAAGCTTGCTGTTATCGGTGAAGCGAAGAACGTTATGAACTTCCTTGATCGTGATTGCCGCAACGACTTCGCTGGAACCATCGTTGGTCCTGCAATCCAGAACTTCTTGAAGGCTCCTAAGGATGTCAACAAGATTGTTGATGGAATGCAAGAGGCATGGGATGCACTACCTCCATTGGAGTAATATCTAGTAGTAATTGATTTACTTCGATAGGCTAGTTAAATGACTACGACGGCGACGGGTACAAAAACTCGTCGCCGTCGTGCATTTACCCGAGGCGATAAGTTCACGCTCTCGATGTTTTTGGGAGTGCCCACCTTTTTGCATGTGGTGTGGGTATGGATCCCGGCGATTGCAACAATTGGTCTGTCTTTTACATATTGGAACGGTGTAAGTCTCTCCAACATTCGTTGGGCTGGTTTGGCGAATTACGACACCATCTTTACCGCTGCACCTCAGTTTTATGATGCATTACGCAACAACACTTATTGGTTGTTGTGGTTTACCTTTATTGCGACGCCTTTGGGTGTTTTGTTGGCGTATCAAATTGACCGCAAGATTCGCGGATCTAAGATTTATGAAAGTGTTTATTACATTCCAGTTGTATTGTCACTGGCTGTTATTGGAATTATCTGGAAGTTTATGTTGGGCCCAGGTGGTTTGGTCCAGGCTTTGCTGGGATATCCAGAGATCGAGCGGGCGATTCCGATCTTTAGTAATTACGACATTAATACCTATGTGATTTTGGGGATCGCATCCTGGCGACACATCGGTTACATAATGTTGTTGTATTTAGCTGGCTTGAAGTCGGTGGATCCGTCGCTGCGTGAAGCCGCGGCGATTGATGGCGCGACTGAGTGGCAGACCTTCCGCAAGGTGGTTTTCCCTGCGATGAAGCCGGTCAACACCATCATTATCGTGATTACCGTGATCGAGTCCCTGCGGGCTTTTGATCTGATTTACATTATTTATGGCACCTCTACCGGCTGGCCGATTCTGGGCATGCTGGTCTTCGTCAATATTTATGGTCAGGCGGCCTCGATGTTGGGTGCGGCCTATGCGGTGATTTTGTTCCTGCTCAGCATTATTCCGATTGTCTTCTACCTGCGAACTGTCTTTAAGGATGATGTGGCATGAGTGGAATAGTCCAAGATAAGAAGTATCGCGACCGCCAAAAGCGAAAAGACTTTTTCATTACCGTCTTTATTGCGATCTTTGCCTTTATTTGGATGGTGCCGTTGTTGTGGACCTTCTTTACCTCGCTGCGTCCTTATAGCGATGTGATTCAAAACGGTGTGTTCTCCAAGCCCTCATCTATTGGCATACAGAATTACATAAATGCCTATGACCGGATGGAGATCTGGGAGTACTTGTCTAACTCATTTATCGTCGCGATTCCTGCGGTGGTTTTGACTTTGTTCTTTGGCTCTTTGATGGCCTTCGTGGTGACTAGGTACTCATTTAAATTTAATCTGTATCTGCTTTTGTTATTTACTGCCGGTAACTTGTTGCCGGTCCAGTTGGTTTATGCACCGCTATTTAAGATGTATATCTGGATTGGCGAGTTGTTTGGCAATCGAAATCTTTTGTATGACTCATTTATTGGATTGATTTTGGTGCATGTGGCTTTGCAGATGGGGTTTGCAACCTTCGTGATGTCCTCTTATATGAAGACGATTCCAAAGGAGATCTCTGAGTCTGCGCTACTTGATGGAGCTTCGGTATTTAGACATTACTGGAATGTGATCCTGCCTTTGCTGCGTCCACCATTGGCGGCTTTGTCGGTTTTGATGACGACCTGGATCTACAACGAGTTCTTCTGGGCGATTGTCTTGATTAAGAGCGATAACAAGCGTCCGATTACTTCTGCACTGGGTCGTTTGCAGGGTGAGTTCGTAACTGACTTCAACCTCTTGGCGGCTGGTGCGATTATGGCGGCGCTACCAACTTTGATTATTTTCTTTATTTTGAAGCGTCAATTCGTATCTGGTCTAACCCTCGGCTCAACGAAAGGCTAATAAATGAAGGCCATTCAGATCACCGAATTCGGTGGTCCAGAAGTCATGAAGTATGTGGATCTTCCAGATCCAGTTGCATCTGGTGATGATGTAGTTATGGATGTGACTGCGATTGGGATTAATTACGCAGATACCCATCAAACTGAGGATTCTTATTTATCAAAGCAAACTCTGCCTTTGATTCCAGGCATGGAGGTTGTGGGACGTTTGCCAAATGGGCAGCGGGTCTTGGCGCTGGCTGCTGGTGGCGGTTATTGCCAGAAAACTTTGGTTAACCCAAAGCAGGTAATTCCACTTCCAGATCAGGTAAGTGATGGCGCCGCTCTTGCGATGATGGTGCAGGGAATTACTGCGTATCACATCTTGAAAACTTTGGGACATTTCAAAGCTGGGGAATCAGTTGTGGTGCATGCCGGCGCTGGTGGTGTTGGTTCACTTGCAATTCAATTGGCAAAGTTGTGGGGCGGATTTGTGATTGCTGTGACCTCATCCGATGAGAAGAAGAAGTTGTGTCTCGAGCTTGGTGCCGATGTTGTGGTCGATGCAAATGCTGAGGATATGAATGCTGCGTTGCGTGCCGCTAATAATGGCAAGAGTGTTGATTTGGTTTTGGAGATGGTTGGTGGAAAGACCTTTGATCAATCATTAGAGGCGTTGGCGATGTTTGGTCGGATTGTTATTTATGGAATGGCATCAAGACAAATGCCAACACCGGTTCATCCCGCAACATTGATGGGCAAATCGAAAACTATTGCTGGGTTTTGGTTGGTGAATTGTTTGGGCAAAAAAGAGTTGATGCAGGATGTGTTTGTAGAGTTGTTTGGCTTGATCATGAGCGGAAAGTTGAAGCCAGTTGTTGGTGCGACTTATCCGTTGTCGAAAGCGGTGGAAGCCCACCAAGCGATGCTGGCCCGCAAAACAGTGGGCAAAATCGTGCTGAATCCGGCCCTATAAAAATCAGGTATTCTTCGCTTCGCTTTTCTATTGCCCCCCTAGCTCAGTCGGTAGAGCGTTTCCATGGTAAGGAAAAGGTCATCGGTTCGATTCCGATGGGGGGCTCGAACAAGTTTTACTTGTTTTATTGCTTGGCGGGGTAGCTCAGCCTGGTAGAGCAAGCGGCTCATAATCGCTGTGTCGTGGGTTCAAATCCCGCCTCCGCTACCAACTAATCGCGTGTTCAGGAGTAAATCCAGAACGCGCGATCTTTTTTGTACCTCTTGTGCCAACTGTGGATCGAGAATCATGGTGAGTTCATGGAGATGCTGGTGATCGCGTAATAAATTGCGATGAAGAATCGGTGCGTGATGAGCGATGAGATTACGAAGGTTGCGGATCTCTCTTGCTCTTTTGTAGAAATCCTCACGACGACCTGGGTGGGTGGGGAAGCATTCTATTATTCTTAGCCAGATAGTTTTATGGTATTTCTTGCCCAGTAACTCCACCCAAAAGGAAAGGCTCATGTTGTGCGCGATTAGCAAAGGAGTAACTTTACGATTTTGTCTATGCAATCTTTTCTCAGTAGTCAATATGTCTTTTAGATCTCTAGCTGACATAAGATTTGGAATTAACCACCAATTTTCGGTTTTGTATACCCTTGATAAGGAATCATGAATGAATTTACGCAGCGTAACTTCAAGGGCGGATATGTGAACCCAGAGTGCAGCAGAAAGTTCGGAAACGAAAATAAAATTCTCATAAATACTTGATATTTGATGAGCTGATTGATCGACCATAGTAAAGTTTGGCGCAGGGCTTCAGGTGAACTTGAGAGATCATTTACCGCCTGGGGATTTGTTTGACTGTGTATAAGCAATTGAAAATTGCTTCGATGGACCCAAGTACCCCGGTCGGGTTTGTGAAAACAAGTTTGGCCGGGGACATTAATGTCTAAATCATTTTCTGTATGATTGAGCCAGAGCCCCAGGTGAACTTGAGAAATCATTTACCGCCTGGGGATTTGTTTGCCCGATTTCTACGCGGGAAAAATCCCTTTTTTGCCAGACCTGAGCAGGCTGGGTATTCTCACGCCCCTGTTCGAAATATTGGGTTTCAAGAATTAAGGAGTCACCATGGCCAGCAAGAGCGCGGATGTCCGCCCAAAGATCACAATGGCGTGTGTGGACTGCAAAGAACGTAACTACATCACCAAAAAGAACCGCCGCAACGATCCAGATCGTATGGAGCTGAAGAAGTTCTGCCCACGTTGCAACTCTTCAACTCTGCACCGCGAAACCCGTTAATTAAGAGCCAGCAATGGCTGGATCGATTCGCATCTGTTTAATCGCAGATAATTTCTTAGAGGATTTTACGCAATGTGTCGCATCCATTCGAGCGCACACCCAAACCCCAATCTCTATCTTCGCTTCCGGTAATGAGAACAAAGCTGTGCCGGAGATGTTTCCGAATGAAACCGTGGAGTGGCAGAAAAATAAATTGGGTTGGGGTCACACAGTAAATAACTTTTTGAACTCAGTAACAGATAAGTATGTAGTGATTATGGATCCATCGACTAACTTCACGGGAGATGCGATTACGCCGGTAGTTGAAAAGTTGGATTCTGGTTTTCAAGCTGTGGGTTGGCGTGGTGGCTTAATCAACATAGAAGATGAGTGGCGCAGTGTTGATGACCGCGGCGATGGGGAAGTTGATGTTTTGTTTAGCTACTTCTTTGCGATGGATAGAGAGTTTGCTTTGACAGCCGGTGGCGCAAATCCGTCCGCAACTTATTACCGAAATGCGGATATTGAGTTGTCGCTAGCGCTACGTGCTGCGGGTGGAAAGTTGTGGCAGATGGAGTTGCCATTGGTGCAGGGGCGTCATCATGGGTATCACGATGCCGATCCGGATTACCGCGAGAAGAACTCGAAGAAGAATTACAGCCGGATACTGGAGAAATATCGCGGGCGTACAGACATCCTGAGCGCGCGGAGATAACCTTCTACTTATGAGCGAGTTATTGGCGAATCACACCAGCCTACGTATTGGTGGGCCGGCCAAGAACTTTGTGCATGCAACCACTGAAGAAGAGTTGGTGGATGCGGTAATGGCTGCTGATGCAGCTGGTGAAGAGGTTTTAATAATCGGTGGCGGCTCCAATGTATTGGTGTCTGATGCTGGATTTAACGGCACCGTTATTCGAGTCGAAACCAAGGGCAATCGCTTGGATTTTGGAAAAAGGTTTTGCGGGACTTGAAACCATGTCGGGAATTCCCGGCACGGTGGGTGGAGCTCCAATTCAGAACATTGGTGCATACGGCCATGAGGTATCTGAGGTGATTGCGCGGGTGCGCACCTGGGATCGCAAAGCTGGGGCTTATAAAACATTTAGCAATTCGGAGTGTGAGTTTTCTTATCGCTCCTCGATTTTCAAGAAAAATCCGGGACGTTATGTGATTATTGATGTGACATTTCAATTGCGAAATGGCGAGATGAGTCTGCCGATTAAATATAAAGAACTGGCCAGTTATTTGGGTGTGGAGTTAGAGAGCCGTGTTTTAGTACGTGAGGTACGCAAGGCGGTACTTGCACTGCGCGCAGCAAAGGGAATGTTGTTAGATAAAAAGGATCATGACACTTGGTCAGCAGGATCCTTCTTTGTTAATCCGGTTTTATCAGCAGAGGCCGCGGCAAAGTTGCCGGCAGATGCACCGCGCTGGGTGCAGGAGGATGGTCGGGTAAAAACTTCTGCGGCATGGTTGATGGAGAACGCTGGCGTGAAAAAAGGCCATGTTCATAATGGTGCAGGGGTTTCAAGTAAACATGTATTGGCTTTAGTAAATAATGGTGAAGCCAGTGCTGCGGATATTGCAGAACTTGCCCGGTCAGCCCGTAGCGCTGTAAAAGATAAGTTTGGAATAATTTTGGAGCCGGAGGTTCAATTCGTCGGATTAAGTTTGGAGTAGGTCGTGAGAAAGAGTGTTGTCAAAATTGTGATTGCACTGGTTGCCGCCTTAATTCTTCCTACAACTTCATCTGCCGCTCCTAAAGCTGGGGCGAAGTGCCCAAAGAAGGGCAAGATTCAGGTTTATAAGAGTTATGAATATAAGTGTGTTAAAAAATCTGGGAAATTAGTTTGGAGTAAAGGGCAATTCAAACCATTTGGTGCAGGTTTCGAGGTAACTGTTCCAACCGAACCTTGGCCAACTGTTTCTCCTTCGCCTGCGGTGTCACCAAGCAATTCGGAATCACCAAAGCCAGCGACTCCTAACTCACCAGCTCCTAGTCCGAGCCCGACTCAACCTAAAGTCGAATACACAACCGCTAACTACCCATGGAGTGGTCCTTGCGAGAAGGATCCCTGGGTTCCGGCCGAATGGGCCGAATACGAGCAGTTCGCATTGAAAATATTTAAATGCTCAAGGCCATTTAGGTTTTGGGATGTTGTTGTTCCGACGGAGAAACCAAGTACGGAATTAACGGCAGTGACAGCTCGAAACGACCTACAAATGTGCAAACTGCCCTGGCAACCTATCAGTGGACACCTTGGCTTCAATGAAAACCGTTGGCGATTCGTGGGTGATATTACGATTCAGATCATCCCGATTGAATATACAGATTATAGATCTGCTACGAATCCAACTTCAGAATACGGCACATATTTGAATTACATCAAGGAAATGTTTTACAAGATTAGCGATGGCAATACCAGAATCACATACCGCGTTCCAGATAAGTTCTTTAATGTAGGAAAATCAATTGACTCCTATGTAGTTCCAGGTCAAGTCGGAAAAAATAATGATCGCTTTATATGGAAAAAACTCGATGCAACAAGATTTACACAGGACATTGTGGCGACGGCAGACCCTCTGATTGACTTTACAAATATCAAGATGACCTTCATCGTGTTTCCCAAGTCGTTGCCTAATACCTACATTGCTCACAGTCCAGAATTCCGACTAGATAGAGTTCAAACCAACGAAGGAAGAGTCGACTACAACTATTTGTGGCCATCTTTCAGCACGGGGACAAACCCAGACATGGATTGGTTTGGGGCAGAGCCTTTCCTTCATCTACACGAGGTATTTCACGCCAACGGTTTGCTTGAAGACCATTACGGAGATGATTTTGGTAGAGCTGGACCCAATGTAGGAACTGGCAACTGGGGAAACATGTCAGGCATGCTGACCGACTTCATTCTTTGGGACAAATGGGTTGCAGGAATGTTGGCGGATTCCCAAGTGATTTGTGCGAAACCAAACGAGAGCTCTACTCACTGGATTAAGCCCATGGGTTATTTTGGAAAACTAGAAAAGTTTTTGATAATCCCCCTTAGCGCCACTAAAGCGATTGCAGTTGAATCGCAACGCAGGGCGGGAATGAACTACAAATTAACTTCAGAGTCTGAGGGGGCCTTGGTGTACTTGATTGATACTGAGAACCCCAAACATGGTGCAGGGATCACAGTTTTACGACCTACAAATAGAACTGAATCCATATACAAAACGAAATTCATTATGTCTGATGCACCACTTAAATTAAACGAGAGCCTTGTAGTCGAAGGACACAAGATCACAGTTGTTGAGTCGGGCAATTTTGGTGACGTAGTTCGCGTTGAAAAGGCGTAAAAAGGCAAAAATTTAGTTCTAGGATTTCACCATGAAGCTGGTCAGGACGATTTATCTCGGACTGGCTCTTTCTATGGGAACAATCTTCGCCCATCATGTTGCAGGTGGTGCCTTTGTAAATCTCCCACAATTCCTACTGGTA
>JBJOIM010000052.1:0-6270 GCA_046047175.1 Actinomycetota bacterium
ACCTCATCCCAAGCAAAGTGGTAAATCTCTTCGCAACCTTTAGCGAATTCGAAATTTTCATAGAGACGATCGGTATTAGCAATAGTTTCATCAAGTCTTGAGAGGATCCATCTGTCAATATGGTTCAACTCTGATCTGTCAGGAAGTGGTCCTTCTACAGTCGCACCATTCATCATCGCGAATCTGGAGGCGTTCCAAACCTTTGTCGCAAAGTTTCTTGATCCTGCAATCCACTCCTCCGCCAAAGCTTGATCAGTTCCTGGATTTGCACCTCTAGCTAATGTAAACCTCAGAGCATCGGAGCCGTACTTATCCATGAACTCCAAAGGATCAACTGTGTTGCCACGAGATTTACTCATCTTTTTGCCATGTTTATCGCGCACCAAACCATGCAATGCAATTACTTTGAATGGTGGAACCCCATCCATTGCAAACAAACCAAATAACATCATTCGCACAACCCAGAAAAAGAGAATGTCATATCCAGTAACAAGAACACTGGTCGGATAAAACTTCTTTAAATCATCGCTGTTGTTGGGCCAACCCAAGGTTGAAAATGGCCACAATGCAGAGGAAAACCAGGTGTCTAATACATCAGGATCTTGGTTGTAGCCGGCAGGCGCTTCTTCGCCGGGACCCACAACAACGACCTCGCCATTCGGGCCGTACCAAACTGGAATTCTGTGACCCCACCACAATTGCCGTGAGATACACCAGTCATGCATGTTGTCTACCCATTCAAAATAACGGGGCTCCATAGAGACTGGATCAATCTTTACCTTGCCATTACGAACCGCATCTCCTGCTGCCTTGGCGAGCGGCGCAACTTTTACAAACCATTGCTTAGATAGTCGAGGCTCCACGGTGGTATCGCAGCGAGAGCAATGTCCTACGGCGTGAATGTATGGGCGTTTTTCGGAAACAACTCGACCCATACTGCGTAGCTTTTCTACTACCGCTTTACGCGCATCAAAGCGATCCATGCCATCAAACTCAGTGCCGGTTCCTGACATAACGCCATGCTCATTCATAATCACAATTAATGGAACGTTGTGCCGCATTCCCATTTCAAAGTCATTTGGATCATGAGCTGCGGTTACTTTGACCGCACCGGTTCCGAACTCTGGTTCCACAAGTTCGTCAGCGATTATCGGAATCATGCGATCAACTAGTGGAAGTAGAACCTTCTTGCCAATTAAGTGCTTATAGCGCTCATCATCTGGGTGAACCGCAACAGCACCATCTCCCAACATAGTTTCGGGACGTGTGGTTGCAACGGTGATTCCGATTTCATCATCACCGTAACGCACTTGCACAAACTCGCCTGCATCATCGCTGTGATCAACTTCAATATCTGACAAAGCGGTTAAACAACGTGGACACCAGTTAATAATCTTCTCAGCGCGGTAAATCAAACCGGCATCGTAAAGTCTCTTGAAAATAGTAAGAACTGCTTGGGATAAACCTTCATCCATTGTGAATCGCTCGCGGTTCCAATCAACGCTGTCGCCTAAACGTTTCATCTGTCCGAGAATCGCTCCGCCAGATTCTGCTTTCCAAGCCCAAACCTTTTTTACAAACTCTTCACGGCCCAGATCATGTCTAGATTTTCCTTGGGCCGCTAATTGCTTCTCAACCACATTTTGTGTCGCAATACCAGCGTGATCCATTCCCGGAAGCCACAAGGTTTCAAAACCTTTCATCCGCTTCATTCGAGTCAAAAGATCCTGAATCGAGTGATCTAGCGCGTGTCCAATATGCAAACTACCAGTGACATTTGGCGGTGGGATAACAATGCAGAAAGGTGGTTTATCTGATTTTGAATCTGCCGTGAAATAACCAGCATCAATCCATTTTTGGTAGAGCGGACCTTCAATATCGCTAGGCGAAAATTGTGCGGGTAGCTCTGACATAAGGCGTGATACTACCGAGTGTTAAGCGGTCTTCTCTTCCCCACGTTTGTTGGATCGCTTTACGCTGTTGGGGCCGCGCTCAACATATGTAGGCGCCACTTTGGAAAGTATTACCTCAGGGGTAACGATTACTTTTCCGATTTCCTTCTTGCTTGGCACTTCATACATAACTGGCAGCAAAATCTCTTCCATAATGGCGCGCAAGCCACGAGCTCCGGTTCCACGTGCAATTGCTTGGTCTGCAATTACCTCGAGGGCCTCGTGAGTAATCTCGAACTCAACCTCATCCATCTCGAATAGGTGTTGATATTGACGCACCAAGGCATTTTTAGGCTCAGTAAGGATCTGCAACAAAGCTGCCCGATCTAAATTCTCAACCGAGGTAACAATTGGCAAGCGGCCAATGAACTCTGGAATCATGCCGAACTTCAACAAATCCTCTGGCATCACATCAGCAAATGGATCATTGGTCTGCTTATCTTTTTCACTCTGCAGAGTGGCATTAAAGCCAACACCAGCTTTGCCTTTGCGGCCTTCGATAATTTTCTCTAACCCAGCAAATGCGCCACCAACAATAAACAGAACATTTGAGGTATCAATTTGAATGAACTCTTGATGAGGATGCTTACGTCCACCTTGTGGAGGAACTGAAGCTGTGGTTCCCTCAAGAATCTTTAGCAACGCCTGCTGAACACCTTCACCAGAAACATCTCGGGTAATAGATGGGTTTTCACTCTTACGTGCCACCTTATCGATTTCATCAATGTAGATAATTCCCTGCTCCGCTTTCTTTACATCAAAGTCAGCGGCTTGAATCAACTTCAAAAGAATGTTTTCTACATCTTCTCCGACATAGCCAGCTTCTGTTAATGCGGTTGCATCTGCTATGGCAAACGGAACATTAAGCATTCTGGCTAGGGTTTGTGCGAGAAGTGTTTTGCCGCATCCAGTTGGACCCAATAAAAGAATGTTGCTCTTAGAAAGTTCTACACCATCTTCGCGATGACGATCGCCGGCTTTGATGCGCTTGTAATGGTTATATACCGCTACGGAAAGTGATTTCTTCGCACGATCCTGACCGATTACATATTGATCTAGGAAGTCATAAATTTCTTGTGGCTTCGGTAGCTCTTTAAAGCCTTCGGACGAGGCTTCTGATAATTCATCCTCGATGATTTCATTACAGAGATCGATGCATTCATCGCAGATGTAGACGCCAGGTCCGGCAATTAACTTCTTGACCTGCTTCTGGGTCTTGCCACAAAAGGAACACTTGAGAAGATCGCCGCTTTCACCGATGCGAGTCACTGAACGCCTACTTTCTTTAGGGAAGGCACATATCGTAAATCGCCATGCATCAACCATGTGGGCGAAACATGTTCGCCCTGAGAGTAATTAACTACTTCTTGGATGATGCTTTACGTGAAGCGAGGATCTGGTCGACGAGCCCATACTCAACTGCTTCAGCTGAGGTAAGAATCTTGTCGCGCTCAATATCTTTTCCAATCTCCTCTTTCGACTTCTTGGAGTGCTTGGAAAGCATCTCTTCGAGAAGTTCACGCATACGCAAAACCTCTTTTGCCTGAATCTCAATGTCGGACCCCTGTCCGCCACCTTCGCTGTAAGGCTGGTGAATCAAGATTCGGGAGTGCTCCAAGGCATAACGCTTGCCAGCTGTTCCACCTGCAAGCAACACAGCAGCAGCTGATGCAGCTTGGCCCAAGCAAATTGTCATCACATCTGGTCGAACAAACTGCATAGTGTCATAAATTGCGGTTAGCGCTGTGAATGATCCGCCAGGTGAGTTGATGTACATCATTATGTCGCGATCAGGATCCATAGATTCAAGGGTCAACAACTGAGCCATTACATCGTTAGCGACAGTGTCATCAATTCCCTGTCCAAGGAAGATAATGCGCTCTTCAAATAACTTTGTGTAGGGATCTAATCTCTTGTATCCGTATGCGGTGCGCTCTTCAATTGTTGGGAGCACATAACGATTGTGAATGTCATTTATTTTCATCGCGCGGTTCCGCCACTTCCTGATACCTGTCCAGCTGACTTAACTACATGATCTACAAAGCCATACTCTTTTGCTTCTTCTGCTGTGAACCAACGATCACGATCTGAATCTGCAGTGATGGTGTCCATCTTTTGACCTGTGTGATGAGCAATTAACTCCGCCATTTTCTTCTTAGTAAATGACATCTGCTCTGCTTGAATCTTGATATCTGATGCGGTTCCACCGATTCCACCTGAAGGTTGGTGCATCATGATGCGCGCATGAGGCAATGCGTAACGCTTGCCTGGCGCACCTGCACATAACAAGAACTGGCCCATAGATGCAGCAAGGCCCATTGCAACTGTTGCAACATCGTTCTTGATGTATTGCATAGTGTCGTAAATAGCCATTCCCGCAGAGATAGAACCTCCGGGAGAGTTGATGTAAAGGTAGATATCTTTTTCAGGATCTTCAGCAGCCAATAACAACATCTGAGCTGCGATTGCATTTGCCATTGTGTCCTCAACGACAGAGCCCAAGAAAATAATGCGTTCTTTTAGAAGCCGGTTATAAACCTGGTCATCCAAACCGCCGGCACCTGCAGTCGCCAAGCGTGGGGTAATTAGCTCCACAAATTCCTCCTGATAAAAGTTATGTAGTGACCCTAACGCTCACAGGGCCAAAATGCTTCCTCGAAATAGGGAAATCTGGTGCTGTTCGCTCAAAGCAGAGCGGAGTTAAGCCTGAGCCTCTTCAGTTTTCTTAGGAGCCAAAGCTGAGAGATCCACCTTGTTGCCAGAAGCATCCTTAACCGTGACTCGTTCGAGAACAACAGCAAGTCCCTTGGTCCGTGCTACCTCAGCCATCAAAGTTGCTACCTGTCCTGCTTGGGTAATCTGCTGCACGAACTGGTCTGGGGTCATTTGATAACGAGCAGCTGTACGAATCAAGTACTCAGTTAGCTCTGCTTCAGATACCTGAACCTCTTCTGATTTCACAATCGCATCAAGAAGGAAGTCTCCACGAACCGAGCGTGTGACCTCTTCTGTTACCTCTTTGCGATGGGTTTCATCTTCGAGGCGGTTTTCCTTTTCAAGGTGATCGTGAACCTCATCATTAACCAAGTTCTCTGGAACTGGAATTTCAACGGTATCTAGCAACAGTTTGAGCAGATTGTCGCGAGCTTGCGCACCTTGCTCCATGGACTTCAATCGAGTTAAACGCTCACGGACATCAGCCTCAAGCTCTTTTAGAGTCTCAAACTCACTTGCTAGCTTGGCAAAATCATCATTGAGTTCAGGCAACTCACGCTTCTTGACCGCTTTGAGAGTTACCTCAACTTCACCAGTCTCGCCCTCTTTCATTCCGACAAGTGGCGCGTTGAACTTCTTGCTCTCTTCGACTTTCATTCCTTCTAGAGCTGCATCAAGACCATCAATCATGCGGTTTGAGCCAACTTCATAAGAGATTCCGTTTGCAGATCCACCTTCGATTTCTTTGCCATCAACACGAGCAACTAAATCAATAGAGACAAAATCTCCAGAGGCTGCATCTTTCTCAACAGTTGTTAAAGTCCCAAAGCGAATTCTCAATGCCTCGATCTGCTCTTCAACATCTTTGTCGCTTACTGTGACATCATCAACAGAGACCTCAAGCTTTGAAAAATCTGGCAGCTTTATCTCTGGACGGATATCTACTTCAACTTCAAACTTAACTAACTCATTATCTTTTAACTCTTTGATATCAACGGTTGGTCTACCAACAACTAGAACATCATTTTCGCGAGCAGCTTGGGTGTAGAACTCCGGAAGCGCATTATTAATCGCCTCATCCAAAACAGTTCCGCGACCAACGCGCTGATCAATCATTGCACGTGGAACTTTTCCTTTACGGAAACCTGGAATTACTACGCGCTCTGAGATTGATTGGTAAGCACGCTTTACATGTGGTTCGAGGTCAGTGAAATCAACATCAATCGAAATTCTTACTCGAGTTGCGGAAATACTTTCGACAGCGCTTTTCACAGGACTCCTGACTCACATATTTCTTACTAGATCTGGTCGGGGCGGAGGGATTCGAACCCACGGTCTCCTGCTCCCAAAGCAGGCGCGCTAGCCACTACGCTACGCCCCGCGGCGCAGACTCGGAATTCTAGATGAAAAATTCACAACTCATTACCGGAGCCGATACCCTGTGCCCCCTGGTGGGACGGGCAACCGCCCCCTCAGGAGATCCACACAAGAAATAGTGCGGGCGTAGCTCAATGGTAGAGCCCTAGCCTTCCAAGCTAGTTACGCGGTTTCGATTACCGTCGCCCGCTCCATTCTTTTAATCAACCAGTGATGCTGCCGACCA
>JBJOIM010000053.1:0-6202 GCA_046047175.1 Actinomycetota bacterium
GTAATTAAAGAAATAAAAGCTAAAGGCAAGAGGATTAAGGTGATGCTACGAACCGCTTGCTGAAAAGCTACCAGCCAGGTTCGGGTCATGCCCTTAAGTTAGCCCTTAGTGGCGTTAAGTACTGCGCGCAGCAGGTTGGCGGTTTCACTTGGTGTCTTACCAACCTTAACCCCAGCCGCCTCCAGCGCCACCTTCTTCGCTTCCGCGGTTCCAGAGGAGCCAGAAACAATCGCACCCGCATGCCCCATAGTTTTGCCCTCAGGTGCGGTGAAGCCAGCAACATAACCGACTACAGGTTTAGTTACGTAATCCTTGATAAATGCAGCTGCTCGCTCTTCAGCATCGCCGCCAATTTCACCAATCATCACAATCGCTTCAGTGTCAGGGTCATCTTGAAAGGACTTAAGGCAATCAATGTGAGTTGTGCCTATGATTGGATCGCCACCAATACCAACAGCAGTGGTGAATCCGATATCCCGTAATTCGTACATCATCTGATAGGTCAAAGTTCCAGATTTGGAAACCAAGCCGATTTTTCCTGGGCCGGTGATATCTGATGGTGTAATTCCAATATTTGATTTACCTGGGCTAATTAATCCTGGGCAGTTTGGTCCAATTATCCGAGACCTTCCAACCTTTTGTGCATGTGCCCAGAAGCTTGCCGTGTCATGTACGGGAATTCCTTCAGTGATTACAACAATTAATGGCACATGTGCATCAATGGCATCTACTACCGCGCTCTTAGCAAACTTTGGTGGCACGAAGATAACTGAGGCGTTTGCTCCAGTAGCAGCTACGGCTTCAGATACTGAGTTAAAAACCGGTAGTGATTTCCCTTCAATCTCAACTACCTGGCCACCTTTGCCGGGTGTAACTCCGCCAACAATCTTGGTTCCGCTGGCAATCATGCGTCGGGTGTGTTTTGTTCCTTCAGAACCAGTCATGCCCTGAACGATTACTTTGGTATTTTCATCTAAAAAGATCGCCATGGTTATTTCGCCGCCAATTCTGCAGCTTTTGCAGCTGCACCATCCATAGTGTCTAGTTGTTGAACCAATGGGTGATTGGCCTCATTAAGAATCCTTCTACCTTCAAGGACATTATTGCCATCTAGTCGAACCACGATTGGCTTAGTTGCTTTATCCCCCAACATCGCTAAAGCTTGAACAATTCCATTTGCAACAGCGTCACAAGCGGTAATTCCACCAAATACATTTACAAATACTGATTTGACCGCTGGATCACCAAGAATGATCGACAAACCATCAGCCATAACTTGAGCTGATGCGCCGCCGCCAATATCAAGGAAGTTGGCCGGTTTAACTCCGCCAAACTTCTCACCTGCGTAAGCGACCACATCTAGGGTGCTCATAACCAATCCCGCACCGTTGCCGATAACTCCAACCTCACCATCAAGCTTTACGTAATTTAAATCCTTCTCCTTTGCCAGGGCTTCGAGTGGATTAGTGGCAGCGTGATCGATTAACGCTTCATGGTCAGGGTGACGAAATGCTGAGTTGTCATCCAATGTGACCTTGCCATCTAGAGCGATGATGCGACCATCGGTGGTTTTAACGAGTGGGTTTACCTCAACCAGAGTTGCATCGGAATCTTTGAAGGTTTTCCAAAGTTTCACCAATACATCAGCAACAGCTTTTTCAACATCAGATGGGAATCCGCCCTTTCGAACAATATCTAAAGCTTTATCTGCTGAGATTCCTTCATTTGGATCAACATGTACCTTGGCTAATTTTTCTGGAGTTTTGTGAGCTACCTCTTCAATATCCATTCCGCCTGAAACAGAGGCCATAACTAAGAAGCTGCGGGCTGCGCGATCTAGAAGAATTGCTAAGTAATACTCACTCTCAATTGGAGCGGCGCCAGCGATCATTACCTTATGAACGGTATGACCTTTAATATCCATTCCCAGAATTGCTTTTGCCTTTTCAAATGCATCGGTGGGATTTTCAGCTAACTTCACACCACCAGCTTTTCCACGACCGCCGATTTTTACTTGAGCTTTAACAACAACTTTGCCGCCAATCTTCTCTGCAGCTTGTTGTGCTTGCTCTGGAGTGGATGCGACCGCGCCAGCTAAAACTGGAACTCCGCTAGCTTCAAATAAATCCCGTGCTTGGTACTCAAAAAGGTCCATGGGTCATAACTTATCGACTGGCGCATATCGGAGCAACAATCGCTTATCTCCATAGCTGCCGAAGTTAATTGTTGCCTCAGCCTTATCCCCTTCTCCTGAGACTGCAATCACAGTTCCTAGACCGAAGGTGTCATGAGATACACGGTCACCAACAGTTAACTGCAATTTAAGTGATTGCTTTCCAGTTGCTTTTGGAAGTGGTGGTGGTGTGAACTTCTTTCGCGTGATAGGTGGTGATGAAAAACCACTTTCACTCTTATTCCAATCAATCAAGTTTTCCGGAATTTCATCAAGAAATCTCGATGGTGGATTGTAATTTGGTGCACCCCATGAGGATCGATATTCAGCCCGTGACAGGAATAATCTTTCTCGGGCTCGGGTCAAACCAACATATGCCAGTCGTCTCTCCTCTTCTAGCTCTTTCTTCTCACCCAATGCTCTGGAGTGCGGGAACACTCCTTCCTCCATCCCGGTTAGAAAAACAGTTGGAAATTCCAAACCTTTTGCGGTGTGTAGCGTCATCAAAGTGACAACACCACCGTGGTCCTCACCCTCTGGAATCTCATCTGCATCTGCAACTAAAGCAACATCCTCTAAAAATCCAGCTAAAGAAATCTCTTCCCCTTCATCTACCTCTCGCTCTTGGTACTCCTCTGCAACTGCCACTAACTCTTCTAGGTTTTCAACTCTGACCTCATCCTGAGGATCATGGCTATCGCGAAGTTCGTCGAGTAAACCTGATTGCTCAAGAGCTGCAGCGGCGATATTAGATGGTGGTGATTTTGCTTCTACAAGTACTCGCAAGGTATTTATCAGCGCAACAAAGGCTGAAATTGCTCCAGAGGTTTTTGGGGTTAGGCCAGCCTCTGATGCACGATTTAAGGATTGCCAAAATGAGATCCCCTCTTTTTTCGCCAACTCCTCGAGATTCTCTATCGCTCGATCTCCAATTCCCCGCTTTGGGGTATTAATGATGCGTCGCATAGAAACCTCGTCATCAGGGTTTACTAAAACCCGTAAGTAGGCCAATAAATCCTTTACCTCTTTTCTTTCGTAAAAGCGCACCCCGCCAACTACTTTGTAGGGGATTGTGGCCCTCATGAATACCTCTTCAAATACACGGGATTGCGCATTAGTTCGATAGAAAATTGCGGTATCGCCAAAGTTTGAGATTCCCTCGCGCTGTAATCTAAATAATTCATCTCTGACAAACTCTGCTTCATGATGTTCACTTTCAGCGACGAAACCAATGAGTTTGGCGCCGCTTCCCGCATCTGACCACAGGTTCTTTTCTTTGCGGGACTCATTGAGCGAGATAACTGCGTTTGCTGCACTCAAAATGTTCTGGGTAGAACGATAATTCTGCTCGAGTAAAACAGTTGTGGCATCAGGGTAATCCTCTTCAAACTGCATAATGTTGCGGATGGTTGCACCGCGAAATCCGTAAATTGATTGATCGGCATCACCGACTACACAGAGCTGTGCAGCTGGAACGCCCTCTAAATCACTTCCTACCAACTCTCTAATCAATATGTATTGAGCGTGGTTGGTGTCCTGATACTCATCTACCAAAATATGTTTGAAGCGGTGGCGATATCGGGCCCGGGCTTCAGGAAAGCGTTGTAAAACCTCCACCGTCTTCATAATTAAATCATCAAAATCCATCGCATTTGCAGCGGTCAGTCTTTGTTGGTAGATGGCATAAACCTCTGCCACAACCTCTTCAAAATGATTTTGAGTTGCGTTGCGATAATCAGCTGGTCCTAGCAGTTCATTTTTCGTATTGGAGATAACTGAGGCAACTCCCCTCGGGTTATACCTTTTTGGATCAAGGTTTAGATCCCGCATTACTAGAGTTATTAATCGCAAAGAATCTGCCTGGTCGTATATTGAGAATGTTGATGAGTACCCAAGCCGCACCGCTTCTTGGCGCAAGATTCGCACACATGCAGAGTGAAAGGTGGAGACCCACATTAGTTTGGCGCGGTTGCCAACCAATTCGGAGACCCGTTCTTTCATCTCGCCAGCTGCTTTGTTGGTGAAGGTAATAGCCAAAATCTCATATGGTTGAACATCTCGGGCTGCCATTAAATAAGCGATGCGCCTGGTAAGAACTCGGGTCTTTCCAGATCCCGCGCCCGCGACCACAAGTAAAGGACCGCCAAAATGCGTTACGGCTGATTGCTGTTGCGGGTTAAGACCTTCCAACAACCTTTCAGACATGATGAGAAGTCTAGGATAGGCCGGTGACTCCATTGAACGATGAAGAGATCAAGCGGGTATTAGTTGTTATGGCCCATCCCGATGACTGTGATTTTGGTGCCGGTGGAAGTATTGCGCAATGGAGCGCTAAAGGAATCCAGGTTTCTTACTGCATCATTACCAATGGAGACCAAGGCGGTGAAGAGTCTGGCATTCCACTCGAAGAGATGGCACAGGTCAGGCAAAAAGAACAACGTGATGCCGGTGCGGCACTTGGCGTCAGCGATATTACCTATTTGAATTATCGAGATGGTTGGTTGATGCCATCGATTGAGCTGCGTAAAGAAATTGTTAAGGCGATAAGAATCGCTAAACCAGATCGAATGGTGGTGCAATCTCCAGAACGAAATTGGGAACGCATATTTGCCAGCCACCCTGATCACCTGGCTGCTGGTGAAACTGCAATTCAAGCTGTTTATCCTGATGCTAGAAATCCATATGCCTTTACCGATCTTAAGGAGGCGGGATTTGAACCGTGGCGAGTTCGTGAAGTTTGGATGACCGGTTCACCTACTCCAAATCATTTTGTTGACATCACCGATACCTTCAGTAAAAAGATGGCAGCGTTGCATGCTCATGTAAGTCAGACCGCACACAATAAAGAGTTAGAAAAGATGGTACGGGAATGGGGCGAGCGAAACGCTCAGGCTCAAGGCTTAGCTGCTGGAAGAGTTGTTGAAGTATTTAAAGTTATAAGCACTGATTAGTTGCTGGAGGCGCGTTCTATTGCGATAGTGCGCAATGGGGATCCATCTGCACCGCCACCTTTAACGCCACCATCGGCAATGTGTTTAACAATCTCCAAGCCAGAGGTGATTCTCCCCCAAATTGAATAATTTGGACCGAGGGTTGTGTCCTTATAAACCAAAAAGAACTGTGAACCATTGGTATTTGGACCAGAGTTAGCCATCGCAACTACACCTGCGGGGTAGTTGTTAGAGCCTGCAGCCGGCAAGTTTTCATCTCGGTATCGAAACTCGGGACCACCAGATCCTGTGGCAGTTGGATCACCGCACTGCAACACATAAATTCCCTCTGTTGTCAGACGGTGACAAAGAGTGCGGTTGTAATAACCACCTTTAATTAATGAGTTCAGAACTGTGATTGTGACCGGAGCTTGCTTAAAGTAGGTTTGAATTACGATTTTGCCGCAATTAGTCTGCAAAGTAATAGTGCGGGGACCACGTTTTAAAATATTTTCAGGTGGAGCTATTCGAGTTGGATTCGCTGCAGCTGCTTTGGTGGATTTGCATCTCACCTTTTCCGTCTTCACTGATTCAGATTTTGCGGTTACAGTATTAGGGGTTTTGGTATTTGCCAAAGCGTAATTTGGGGCGGTAAATAGCGAAGTCAAAAGCGCAGCAACAACTGCGATCGCTAACTTCTTCATCGCTATCAAATCCTTTTCTAGTCTTGCTATTCCCACTCAATAGTTCCAGGCGGCTTTGAAGTCACATCAAGAACTACACGATTTACCTCTCGCACCTCGTTGGTGATGCGATTTGAGATTTTTGCGAGCACCTCATAAGGAACTCGTGACCAATCCGCTGTCATCGCATCTTCGCTAGATACGGGCCGGAGCACAATCGGATGTCCATAAGTTCGGCCATCGCCCTGCACCCCAACACTTCGCACATCAGCGAGTAGTACAACTGGGCACTGCCAGATCTCTCGATCTAGACCTGCCAAGTGTAATTCTTCGCGAGCTATTAAGTCGGCCCGTCTCAAGATTTTAAGTCTTTCTTCAGTAACCTCACCGACTATTCGAATCGCTAGGCCGGGCCC
>JBJOIM010000054.1:0-6067 GCA_046047175.1 Actinomycetota bacterium
TCCGACTTTAGGTACTCCAGTGCACTCAAATACTCTTCATAGTAAGTGGAGTTCCAGGTGCCTAATTCAGGATCAAAGTAAGTACCTTCTATTGGGGTACTCCCGCTAAGGAAGTTGATTGCAGTGTTAGTCTCCTCAATCATTCCAGGAATTTCTTCACGCTTACTTTGAGTGACACATTTTGGAAACTTTTCAAGTTCTTCATAAATTGTTAGATCATAACTAAGTACTTCCACGACCTTAAGTGCCATCGACTCAATCAGTGTGATTCGCTGCTCTGAATTCGGTGGCAAAGCAAGAAAATCATCAACTAAATTTCGATACTCTACCCACGCGGCTCTGCCAGAAAGCTCCTCTGAAATTATCAACTCGCGTACGGAATTACATTCAGCGGCCTCTTGTGAGGGTTTGCCAATTGGCCCAAAATGAACAGTCGCCCATAATGAAAGCACTGTGAGTGAAACAAGCACTGGTACAAATATCCAAAAAATAGGGCGGCTACTTCTCACCACCGTAGACTAACGGAGTGATTTCCGATTTGGCAGATGGGATTGCGAAAGCTCAGTCTCTATTGAGTCTCCCGCAATCCATTGTCCGAATAGTCATCTCAGGGAAACAACGTAATAAGGCGCCCCAATTCCTCAGGGTTGATATCCGACCAGTATTGATTAAGTCAGTGATTCATTGGCAAGTAGTCAGCCATGATGGGAAAAAAGATATAACTAAGAATCTACTACCGAGTGATCTAAAGTTAGAGGAGTTCATAGATAGCGGATTTGCAAACCTACTCATTGAAACTGATCAAGTTGAGTTTACCCTTCGTGTCACAAAGTCGGGTCGAGCCCAATCAAATACAAGAAGATTTTCTACTTCGGAGGTTTCACAACTGACACGAAAGACCAATGAATTGTCACATGATCGAGTTAAGAGTAGATTGCTTGATGAAAATGAAGAGTTATTTAAACATCTGGGAATAACTGATCACGAGGGAAAGCTAAAACCTTCACGGGGCGATAAGTTCAAACAGGTTCAAGAGTTCCTCAAAAGTATTGAGATTGCAATTGAGTTTCTCAAACGAAATTCTGAAGCTCATTTTGGAAGTAAAACAATTCGAATTGTCGATTTAGGTTGCGGTCATGCATATTTAACCTTTGCTACTCATCGCTTTGTACAAAAACTTGGACATAGTGCAGAGGTTCTCGGTGTAGATGAGCGCGTGGAAAGTAGAGATCGAAACAACGCTATTTCAAAGTTACTAGATATCTCAAATGAAATGAAATTCACTGCAATTAAGATATCGGAATTACCTAAACAAAGTACAGATTTAACGATTGCCTTGCATGCCTGCGATACAGCAACCGATGATGCAATTGCTTGGGCGGTAAAAAGTCAATCCTCTGTCATGCTTATCGCGCCATGCTGTCAACATGACATCCAGAGCCAAATGAGTGCTGCGCCAAGCCCATGGAACATCGCAACCAGATACGGAATTTTGCATGAGAGGGTTGGGGACATAATTACCGATTCAATTCGCGCTCAAATCTTGAAGGTACTTGGTTATCGCACCGAAATTATCGAGTTTATTGCTGGTGATCACACCCCAAGAAATCTTATGATTCGCGCCTTCAAGAATAACAATGATTCAACCTCAACCAAATCACTTAAGACTCAGCGAGCTCAAGATAGATCGCATGATTTAGAGGATTTGGACAAGATGATTGCAGAGTGGCGGATAGCGCCAAAATTGATGGAATTGCTGCGCGAAGAGCTGGAGCAGGCGCGCTCCGGCGCGGGTCTCAGTTAGGCTTGTCCAATGTCTTCCAACCCACCATCTGCCAATCAAAGTAATGGGAGTTCCCATGTTAATGCCGGCAAAGTCTTAGCATCTTTGCCAGTCGGCGAAAAAGTTGGAATCGCATTTTCAGGCGGACTGGACACCTCGGTTGCGGTCGCTTGGATGCGCAGTAAGGGAGCTTTGCCTTGTACCTACACAGCTGATTTGGGCCAGTACGACGAAGGAAATATTGAAACAATTCCAGATCGTGCAAAAGAGTACGGCGCAGAGATTGCACGACTAGTTGATTGCAAAACTTCATTAGTTGAAGAAGGATTGGCTGCGATTGCATGTGGAGCCTTCCATATCCGAACTGGTGGACGTGCTTACTTCAATACAACTCCGCTTGGCAGGGCTGTTACAGGCACCTTGCTAGTAAGAGCAATGCTCTCCGATGGCGTGCAAATCTGGGGAGATGGCTCTACTTACAAGGGTAATGACATCGAACGTTTCTATCGTTATGGATTGTTAGCAAATCCAAATCTAAAGATTTATAAGCCTTGGTTAGATCAGGATTTTGTTTCTGAGCTAGGTGGCAGAAAAGAGATGTCGGAATGGCTAACTGCAAACAATTTGCCATACCGAGACAGCGTTGAGAAAGCGTACTCAACTGATGCCAATATTTTGGGCGCGACCCATGAAGCAAAACAATTAGAAGAGTTAAGCTCTTCAATTGAAATCGTAAATCCAATTATGGGTGTCGCATTTTGGGATCAGAGTATTGCTATTCCTTCAGAGGATGTTCGCATTACCTTTAAGCAAGGTCGTCCAGTAGCTATTAATGGCAAAGATTTCTCAGACTCGGTTGCATTAATGAAAGAGGCCAATGCGATAGGTGGCCGACATGGCCTTGGCATGTCTGACCAAATTGAAAACCGGATCATTGAGGCAAAGAGTCGGGGTATCTACGAGGCTCCAGGTATGGCCTTGTTGTTCATTGCATATGAAAGATTGGTTTCTGCTATTCACAATGAGGACACGATTGCCAATTATCATGCCGAAGGAAGACGTTTGGGCCGTTTACTTTATGAAGGCAGATGGCTAGATCCACAATCACTAATGCTGCGGGAGTCACTGACCCGTTGGGTTGCCTCGGCGGTGTCTGGTGAAGTGATTTTGCGTCTGCGGCGTGGAGATGATTACTCCATTATCGATACTAAGGGTGACGGCTTTAGTTATCACCCAGAGAAATTATCGATGGAGCGGACTGATTCAGCCGCCTTTGGACCAACAGATCGCATCGGACAATTAACGATGAGAAATTTGGATATCGCCGACACACGAGCCAAATTGGAGTTGTATCGAAGTCAAGGTCAGATTGGAAAAGGCAACTTTGATCTAGTCGAGTTAGAGGATGGTTCAAAGTAGTTTTCATATCAAGTATTTTCAAAATCAATTAGTTTCTGGTGTAAATCAGAGATGAAAATTAAATACCAATATCAGAAGGTAGGACAGAAACGGAGCAAGCATGTCAAACAGCCCAATCTCAAAGATTCTGGATAATTTCATTGAAGAGGGAATTAAGCTCTCACCAATTGGCGCGACGATGCTTGGTGTCCCGGGACATGATGACAAGTTTGATGATTTTTCAATGGCGGGATACAAAAAGCAAGAGGAGTTAGCCAGAAACACTCTCAAAGCGATTCAGGCCGAAACTCCAATCAATGAGTTTGATCGAATAGCTAAGGATGTAGCTATAGAGCGTCTTTCCTCCGAGATTAAGTTGAGTGAGAGTTTAGAGTCCAATATTCTTTTTAATTTGATTGCTTCACCGGTCACCAGAGTTCGTCAGGTTTTTGAGATGATGAACAAGGACAAACCGGAAACAATCGCTAACGTCACAAAACGTTTGAACGCGGTAGAAGAGGCTTTTACTGGCTGGCGTTCCGCTTTGGCCTTAGCCGCCGAACAAGGAAAGGTAAATTCCCGGCGTCAAGTTTTGGCAACAGCGGGGCAGTTAGAGACATTTTCTAAAGGCGCATTTGCAGCTGTGGCTAAGAAATTTGATCCATCCGGTTCAAATCAGGAGTTAACCGCAGCATCTGCGCGTGCTGAAAAAGCCTCAGGTGATTTAGCAAAGTGGTTGCGTGATGAATATGCACCAAAGAGCGATCCTAAGGATGGGGTGGGGGCAGAGCGTTATCAGATGTGGGCCAGACACTTCACCGGTGCGGATTTAGATCTTAGAGACACCTATGAGTGGGGTATCGAGCAGCTAAAGATGATTAATGATCGCATGTGGATCGCTGCAAAAAAGCTATATCCAGATGCCACATCGCTTCGTGAAGTAGCTGACCGTTTGGACAAAGACCCACGTTACACAGTGGAAGGTGAAGAAGTACTACTTAAGAAGTTGCGTGAATTCATCGCAGCTGCCGTCGAAAGATTGGATGGTAAAGAGTTTGATATTGATCCGAGAATTAAAAACTGCGAGGCTCGATTAGCTCCAGAAGGTAGCGCGTCTGCTGCTTACTACATGGGGCCAAGTGAGGATCTTTCTCGTCCCGGCACTACTTGGTTTCCAACAATGGGTAGAAAAGTTTTTGGTTGGTGGAACATTGTTTCAACTTGGTACCACGAAGCAGTTCCTGGTCATCATTTACAGGTTGCTACTACAAAAGTTAACACCGAACGTTTGAATCGTTTTCAAAGAAATAGAGTTTGGGTTTCTGGCTATGGTGAAGGCTGGGCGCTTTATTCAGAACGTCTTATGGATGAATTAGGCGCGTTTGAAGATCCAGGTTATGAAATGGGTTATCTATCTGCGCAGGGATTGAGAGCGGCTCGCGTTGTTGTTGATATCGGAATGCACTGCGGTTACACCGATTTCGATGGACAGGTGTGGAATGCCGAGTCTGCATTCAAATTACTTCATGAGCGCGCCCTCCTGGATGAAATATCTGCACGCAGCGAAGTAGATCGTTATCTGGGTTGGCCAGGGCAGGCGATTTCTTACAAAGTCGGCGAAAGATTTTGGATGGAGTGCCGCGAAGCTGCAAAGCAAAGATTGGGCTCGAAATTTGAACTCAAGAAGTTTCACTCCTTCGCGCTTAATTTGGGTCCGATGGGGCTTGATCCCTTCAAGCGGGAAATGGCGCTTTGGGATGGCAATTAAGTAGAATTACCACGTCGTTTCCGGGGTCGGTGTAATTCCGAACCGGCAGTTAAAGTCTGCGACCCGTTAGCAGCCAGTTAACGGTGGACTTGGTGAAACTCCAAGACCGACGGTTAAAGTCCGGATGAGAGGGAACGCGGGTACTTTCCTTTTGCGCTTTTCAAGCGCATTGGATTGAACTCCTATGTCATGTCATTTGGCGTGTTCATCTGGAGTCTAATTGTGATATCCCGTCTTTCGCCCCGGATTATTTTCAACCGGAGGGCGCGCTTAATTGAAGCCGAAAATTGATACTTCAGCGATCAATCTTGATCGTTTGATGTTGCGCGCCAACGAGTTGTCGAAAAAAGGTCTTGGTCTTACAGCGCCCAATCCAATAGTTGGTGCAGTTATCGTAGATTCAGATGGAAATGAAATTGCTTCAGGTTTCCACTCTGGTGGAGATCATGCCGAGATTGTTGCGCTGAATTCCGCAATCAAATCCGGTAAAAGGGATTTTTCTGATTGTGCGATTGTTATTACCTTGGAACCATGTAATCACTTTGGAAAAACCCCTCCTTGCTCCGACGCCATTATCAAGGCTGGATTCGCTGCGGTTGTTTTTGCAGTGGGTGATCCAAATGAAATAGCTAGAGGGGGAGCTGAGAAGATTTCTAACGCTGGAATCGATGTTGTTTCTGGAGTGCAAACAGAGTTAGTGGCCGCTACAAATCGAGCCTGGTTAAGTAAAGTTGAAAAAAACCGTCCCTGGTTTATTAGCAAAATCGCTGCGACTCTAGATGGCAAGATTGCTGCGCAAAATGGTGAATCAAAGTGGATAACCTCCGCTGAGTCACGGGCAGATGTCGCCATATTACGTAATCAATCCGATGCCATTTTGACTGGAACGGGGACCGCTTTAGCCGATGACCCACAACTGATCCCAAGATTTATCGACGCGGAAAATCCATCAGGGCGTAGCTCCAATCCAGAGAGAATTGTTATAGGTAACACCGCCATTCCAAACCACTTCAAACTGAACGATGCCACTGCCCTAACCCATTTCCTAAAAACCCATGATTTTGAACCACTTCTGGAGTTGGCCAATAAAAAAGGTTGGAATCAGATATTGGTAGAGG
>JBJOIM010000055.1:0-6243 GCA_046047175.1 Actinomycetota bacterium
GCACTGCGGATCAGCATCAACCACTTTGGCTGTTGATCCCGCTAATGCAACACAGTACATACACTGCAATAGAAAACTAGGTGTGGCCGGTAACTTCCCATTGAAGACCGGTCCGGTTGTTCTGGTTCGGCTGGATACCGATATCGATCCAGCAAATCCGAGCAAACTCCGATTGGTAATGACTAGTGGTGAATCACTATCTGCTCCTAATCGGTTCCAAGGTAATACAGCAACAGTTCGTACATCTGCACCAGCACGACAACTGATTAATGGGCTAATCCATAACGGATTTCCTCATCACACAGTTGTTGCTTGGAAAGACATACGAGCAGAAGTCCGCAGGATGGCGGAATTGCTAGCCATTCCGCTAACCGAGTGGTAATCAAGGCGATTCACCACACAACCCTCGAATAAGGAGAAAGCATGAAGCAAAGAATGAGCGCTAAAGCGTTCAAGCTGGCGATTGCAGGATTATTTGCAGTCTCAGCAACAATCGTGCCTATCACCGCTAGCTTCGCAGTCGGCGAAACTCTCGGTCAGAAGTGCACCACAGAAGGCGAGTCAACTGGAACAAAATCCACCTCGCTAATTTGCAAGAAAAACTCATCGGGTCGTCTAGTTTGGGCAAAGGTCAAGCTAAGTGATTCAAACCTTGCTCCAATTAAGCCACTACGTGCTCCACGTGGCTCCATTGAATTCTGGCACTGGCGCGCAGAAGACAAGGCTGTTTTCGAGCAGATCATTTCTGAGTTTGAAGCAAATAACCCTGGCGTAAAGGTAACTCAGGTAATTTCCAACTCTGCTGACTACACCGCAACCGCGCTTAACAAGGTAGCTTCGAACAAAAAGGCTGCTGTTGTTACCACCTTCCGTGGCTCACAATTTAATCAAGCAGCAACAGCAGGTCTGTTAAAGGATCTCTCTAGTGAGCAGTTTGTTAAGAGAAATGTAATCAAATCAATGATGGGTGCTGGTCAATACAATGGCAAGCAACTCGGCGTTCCTCTTCAGTCACTATTTAATGATCCGGTATACAACATCGCAATCTTCAAGAAAGAAGGCTGGAAGCTTCCAAAGACCTTCAATGATTGGTTGGGATATTGTAAAGATGCAAAGGCTGCTGGTTATGTTCCAATGGCATGGATGGGCGGATTCCGTCCCCAAGCAGGACAGATCATCAACTCTGCTTTGATGAACACCGCCTCCACTGATGCACTTCTAACCTCTCAAATCACTGCGATTGATACTGGTAAAGATGCGATCACAACTAAGTGGTTCAAGGACATGGCTGAGAAGTATGCCGATCTACGCGATGCAGGCTGTTTCCCAGATAATCCAAAGGGTGTGACAGAGGCTGCAGGTAACACATTATTTGCAACCGGTAAGTCACCAATCCTTCCTACCGGCTCATTCTCAATGGGCGGAATCATTGCTCTAAACAAGGAAATGAGCGGCAACATGGGTCTAACCGGCATGAACTGGACCAATGATGTGAATGCTCGTTATACCGGTATCACAAACAACACCTTCATCCTTGGTATAAACACCAAGGCTGGAAGAACTGAGCAGAAGATTGCACGTGCATTCATCTCTCACCTATTGAGTGGTCCAATGGCTACTCTTTATGCAAATGGAACAAAACAACACGTAACAGTTCTTGATGTTGATTACACAGATGAGAACCTACGTAACACCGCTTCCATTATGTCTGAGCGTCTAGTGCTCGCACCACGCTTCATCTTCCTTAACCAGGGTGTCCGCGACATTCTTGAGGATGCATTGATCGCAATTGTTGGTGGCGAATCAGTAGACAAGGCGCTAGAAGATGGCGCTAAGTTGATTAAGCAGAAGTTGGGCTAATCAATCCATGAAGACAACCGAAACTGGCGCCCGAAAGGGCGCCAGTCTTCGGCCCAGCAAGTTAGGGTCGAAAAGACAAGGCTCCAGTGGTCGACTAGCTAGGGCTAATGACCGTGCCTTTTTCCTAATGATTGTTCCGGCGATAATTATGTACGCCGTTTTTTACCTGTACCCGACTTTAAGCAACCTGCGTTACGCATTTAGCGAGTGGGATGGCCTACAGGAAGCCAAATTTATTGGCACTAAGAACTTCACCAGGGCGCTAACTAATGATGATATTTTTTACAAAGTTTTGGGCAACAATATTGAGTTCACTGGATTAGTTGTCATTTTCCAAACCGGTCTCTCACTTCTATTTGCAATTTTTTTACTTAAAAATACTCGCACCTCAGTAGCTTTAAGAACACTTTATTTCTTCCCGACTATTATTTCCTCCGTATCTGTCGCGATGGTTTGGCAGTTTTTATATGAGCCAAATCTTGGACCTATAAACACATTTTTGAACTCGGTCGGCTTGGATTTCTTGGCGCTTAACTGGCTGGGCAGCGAAACGGTAACGCTACGTGCCATCGCATTTACGCAGGTTTGGTTCCATACAGGACAAATGATGGTGGTCTATATCGCGGGACTACAGCAGATTCCGCAAGAACTTTATGAAGCTGCGGAGGTCGATGGCGCATCACGTTGGCAGCAATTCAAATCAGTAACTTGGCCCATGGCGCTTCCAACTACGGCTGTGGTTATGGCCTACACAACAATTCAATCCTTCCGTGCTTTTGATTTGGTATATGCCATGACACAAGGAGGGCCAAATAACTCATCAAGTATTTTGGTGACCTTGATATATCTAACTGCATTTAATGAACTCCGTTTCGGTTACGCGGCAACCCAATCCATCTATTTGGTGATATTCATTCTTGCTTTAACCGCCCTACAACGCCGCATTCTGAGAACTAGGTACTAAGGGGTATACATGATTTATAAAGTCGGCCGAGCCGTAGGTTTAACAATCTTTGCGGTACTAATTCTCCTCCCTGTTTTGGTGGTTGTTTTCGGATCTTTCAAGGGCGATCTGGAACTGATGACTAAGCCACTGGCGCTGCCAGAGCGTTGGAGTCTTGACAACTACCGCACCCTCATCCGGGGCGGCGAAATCGTCAATAATTTTAGGAACAGCGTGATAGTTACCTTGTTCTCTGTATTACTTACCTTGTTTATTTCCAGCTTGGCCTCTTTTGGTATTGCGCGCATGATTCATGTCAGCGGAAGAGTCTTGTTTGTTATGTTTTCTCTGGGGTTGGCTATACCAGCCGCTACAAGCATAATTGGTATCTATCAGCTTTTCGTAAAGTTGAACTTAACCAATACTTTGCATGGTTTAGTGATTATCAATGTGGCTTCGACTTTACCAATCTCGATCTTCATTCTGTCGGCCTTTTTCAGACAGATTCCTTCGGAAATTTACGAATCAGCTGCAATGGATGGTGCTAAACCGTTCAGGCTCTATAAATCAATCGCATTGCCATTATCTAGACCTTCCATGGGTGCGGTAGCAATATTCTTATTCGTTATTACATGGAATGATCTCTTGTATCCATTGTTGCTAATTACCCAGTCAGATTTGAAGACTTTACCGCTTGCGTTATTGGATTTCCGTGGTGAGTACGCAATTAACTTCAGCATGATCTTTACCGCTGTAATGGTGGCTTCAATACCAATGGTTGCTATGTACCTAGCAATGCAGAAGACTTTCGTATCAGGCTTAACAGCTGGAGCGGTTAAGGGCTAATGAGCACCCCGATCATCAATCATCCTCCGCGTCTGCAATCACAGGTGCGGTTGCTTTTGGATCACATTGATAACTCGGGGTTAAGGGCTGGAGATCGCTTGGAGTCGGAGCGTGATTTATCGAAGCTATTGGGCATCAGCCGGCCATCGCTTCGGGAAGCTATACAGGTATTACAAGTTCAAGGTCGTTTATTGGTTAAACATGGCATTGGAATCTTTGTACTAGATGAACAAGAGGGTGAAAAACTCCGTGACTCTCTAAAGGCGGCGCAACACCGCATCGAAGAGCTATTCCAAATGCGTGAGATTCTGGAGGCGCCAGCTGTGGAATGGGCTGCTGAACGGCGCACACAGGAGCAGCTTGTAGAGATGAAGGCAGCAGCACAGGCGCTCAACGTGGCAATTGCAGAAGAGCCAATAGATTTTGAAAAAGTTAGACGTTTAGATATGGAGTTTCACTCAACTATCGTTCGAAGCGCGCAGAATCACTTCTTAAATCAAACCCTGGGAACTCTGCAGGAAATCATGTTCCATTCGATGGATAACACCTTGAAGCTTCCAGGACGTATCGATGCCTCAGAATTCGAGCATGGAGTAATTCTGGATGCGATTGAATGTAAAGATGCGATTGCCGCGCGCTTAATGTGTATCCAACACATACACAATGCTCGTGATGCATGGTTCAAATACCTAAAGGATGACTCGATTTAATGAGCAAAGTCCTTTGTGTTGGCATGTCAACTCGTGATCATGTTGTATTCGTAGATCGATATCCGGGTGCAAATGAAAGAGTTGTAGCTATAGATTCAAAAAGCTCTTTTGGTGGACCGGCTTCTACTGCAGCCGTTACTTTGGCTCGGCTAGGAATTCCAGTCGCCATTTCTTGCGTTATCGGTGATGATGAAGATGGAGCCGCAATTCTCCAAATGTTTTCACGTGAAGGCATCGATACCCAGCATGTTGTTATAGATAAAGCGGTACGTACCGCTACTGGAACCATAGTGGTCTCTAAGAGCGAACAAACTCGGGCGATTATGGTGCAGCCACATTCCGTAAGGCCTTCAAAACCAGCCAATCTCGCTGATTATGAATGGATACATGTGGATCAATTTGGCATGCAAACTATTAAGGATTGGGGTGTAACTCGTGGTGCGGGCGCAAAGCTCTCAATTGATATCGGTTATGACACCCCTGGATTGAACTCAGCGGATTACGATCTTTATGCACCATCTGAGAACATCACGACAGATGTCTCAACCGCTACAAAAGATAAAAATATTGTTGTTGTGTCAAAGGGTGGAGAGGGCAGTGTTTATTCCGATGGAGTTGATTCAGGAATTGTGCCCGCTATTTCAACTGAGATTGTCAGCACATTAGGCGCTGGAGATGTTTTCCATGGCGCATTAGTCGCCGCCCAAGTTTGGAACAAGCCCATTGCCGAAGCAGTGGCAATCGCAAATGCCGTCGCCGGACTTTCCTGTCGCGCGCTTGATGGTCAAAGTGGAATTCCTACCAAAGCAGAGCTCGATGCTTATTTAGCTGGAGCGCGGAGTTGATGGGGATATTGGAGTAATCGAGAAATGGAAAGGAACTAGTTATGGCTAAAGTGCCTGATTTTCTCCTTCACCATGATGGAGACTCAGTTGCGGTTGCAAATGATGATTTGCAACCTGGCACACTGGAGGGGCTATCAGTGAAAGAGCAAACAAAGCACACCGCGGTTCTTAATCACGCAATCCCATTGGGACATAAGTTTGCGTTGAAGGATCACGCAGAGGGTGAAGCAATCATTAAATATGGAATTAAGGTCGGCATCGCATCACAGCCGATTAAAAAAGGCGATTACGTACATACACACAACATGAGGAGTTATCGATGGGAAGCAAGCCGCGCTTAACCGGATACCGTCGTCCAGATGGAACGATGGGTATCCGCAATCACGTAATTATCTTGCCGGTTGATGACCTCTCAAATGCTGCTGCAGAAGCTGTCGCAAAGGTAGTGCCAGGCACTCTTGCGCTGCCACACAGCTATGGTCGCCTCCAATTCGGCGAGGATCTTGAGCTAACTTTCCGCACCTTGATTGGTACCGGATTGAATGGCAATGTCGCTGCAGTTGTTGTTATTGGTATCGAGCCAAAATGGACTGAGCGAGTCGCTGCTGGAATTGCAAAATCAGGTAAGCCAGTCGCCTCCTTCTCAATTGAAGGAAAGGGAGATCTACGGGTAATCGCTGATGCAGCTCGTGTTGCGCAGATATTCCTACAAGATGCCTCTGAAATTACCCGCGAACCTGCAACTGAAGGTGACTTAATCATGTCGATTAAGTGCGGTGAATCAGATACAACATCAACTGGTGGAGAACATCTCATCGCAGATCGCTGCATTGATGATGCCTGCCGCAATCTCTTCCAGAAGACTTATGACAATTACATCAAAGTAATTGAATCAACCGGTGCAAACCTTTTGGGTTCTCAGCCAACTCAAGGAAATATTGCTGGTGGTCTAACCACTATTGAAGAAAAAGCACTTGGCAATATTGCTAAGACCGGTTCGGTTCCTGTTGTTGGTGTTTTAGCACCAGCAGAGGCACCA
>JBJOIM010000056.1:0-5633 GCA_046047175.1 Actinomycetota bacterium
AGATAACAACATGCCGCCGAGAACAGATTGTTCGGCAACTAAATCCTGTGGTGGTGTGCGATCAAATTCGGGTGTGGCAGAACGACGATCGTCGTAATTCGGGACCTCTGCCAGACTCATGTGCGTATCTTGTGGCCCAGCACTGACATCACCTAATGGAGGGTTTTTCGCTGTGCGCAGGTGTGTGGGTATGGCCCCGATTTCTGTGGGTAACTACCCCTGTTCCTGTGTGGAGATTGTGGATGAATTGTGGGTAACTCTGTGAATCCCAGGAAATACGCAGGTGAGAGCCTTGTGAGGTTGTGGGTAAAGATTTATTTCAGATTCTCAATAAATGAGATTTTGCATGGGTTGTTCAACTTCGTGAAATTTTCAACTGCTCTTTATTTCTAACCTCAATGTTTATGCCAGCGTAGGAAATTCCCAGTTTTAAGCCTATTACTGATTGGTCTCGCAGATATCTCCAAAAGTTTTTCTTTTCAGATTCTGGATCTATGTCATTTCTATAACTTTCTTTGTTTACATTAACTAAATAGACAGTAAAGGCGTCATCCTGGGGAATCTGGTTGTAGCCGTTAAAGTTAGTAAAGGGGCCCTCTGTACGACGTTCAATAATCAACATCTCTTCAAAATTAACTTTGATCATCAAGACTTCTTTACCATCATCAAAATTATCTATTGAGCTGAGGTTTATGAAGATATCGTCGGTGATCCTCTCTTTGTTTAGGCAAATAATCTCATTGTCTCCGAACCATCCAGCCATGAAACCTTCCCAAGCGGTTACAGACTTAGAGTTACCCCATTGCTGCGACATAATTCCTAGCATTGATCCATTCAATGGTCCGTGACCAATAAAGCCTTGAAAATGAAGTAGTTCGTGAATTAAATGATCCCAAATTTTAGTTCTGTCAGAGCTCGCTTGGTAACCACCCATTTCACCGTAGACGGAGACTGCTCTCGAACCTTCGTTGGTTTGAATCTCTACTTGATGGAAGTACAAAGAGGTTCCATAAACCCTCTCCGCTTCCTCTGGAAAAACAAAGTAAACAAACTCAGTGTCCTTGAAATCAAACTTCTGATCAGCCAAAGAAATCAGCTCTTGTAAAGCTGATTTCATGGGTTGCAGCTCCTTGGTTGAGCCTTTTTGGCATTGCACACAGGTATACCACTCAGCACCTTTAGTTGCCCTAAGCCAATCATTTGACACTAAATATGGTCTGTAAGAGAGTTTTCCTCGACTGTAGTAATTACCCCATTCAATGATTTTATTTAAGTCGTCTTGGAACATCTCGCCAGGGTTTCCAACTCCTACAGCATTTGAAAAATCAACTGGGATTATTGCGATTTTAAGTTGACCGGTTGTTGGGCGAAGGTTTCGTAATGGAAAACCTTTGCTCCCAGCTCCTGAAATATTCGAAGTTTCCTTAATCCCACATTCTCCCAACGGAGAAGCAAACTTGTTTACATTGACTTCAACATTTGCAAGATTATTGGTCCGCCATGTTGCATTGTCTAAAGACGGCTCTCGGTTGGGTTGGTTGGTATTTGTACCAATTGGATTGAAGCTCTGTTGCCAAATTAAGGAGCCATTTGGTGTTTTGTTGCACATCAAGAACCCTTGCTGATTACTTCGCTGTTCACCTTCCGTAGTACAGACTTTCTCATTCAAAGGATCTAGTGAAATCCGTAGCTTGTTTGCTTCTTCGAGTGTCAGTTCTATGGTCGGCGTTGCAGACGGTGTTGAGGTTGGGGTTGGAGAAGGTGTTTGGGTTGGAGAAGGTGTTTGCGAAGGACTTGGCATCGGCGTTGGTGTTGGTGAGGGGATTGCTTCGGGTGTTGGTGAGGGACTAGAAACCGGCGCCGCTTTCTTGATTACAACACCCTTATTCCAGACCAACTTTTTTCCTGATTTAACACAGGTGTAATTCTTGCCCTTGGAAACTACTTTCTGGCCCACTTTTTTGCAGGTGGCGCCAGGTTTTACTGCGCTGAATGCGGGGGTTGATGCGAATGTAAGTGCTAAAACTAAACAGAGGGAAATTAAGCGGGAAGATTTCACGACGTGATTCTTTCAGTTCTAACAACATCACCAAAACTTCCAGTTTCAACGTACGTTATCTTCCAACCTTCAAAGGTAATAGATTCGCCAATTTTCAGCGCCGCATCTCTCTTCCAAACCATATCAAACGCACTGGGTGATGGAATCAGCTTCATGGTGGAGTATCTATAAGGAATCGATGTATCAATTGAGTAGACAAATACACCTTCATTCAAAGTTCCGAGATTTCGGTCATAGCCGTGAGAACGACGAGATTCAATTGCTATGGCTCTGTACTCACTTAATGGAATTACAACCATTTTTGGTTGTAATTCGGGTTGTGCAATAGGGATTATCCGATGAGTAAGCGCTTTTGTACTCATCACACATCTAACTTGATCATCGTTGAGAATGCCCATGATAAATCTTTGCCATGCAAGTAACTCTGGCGCCAACATCGAGTTCATCAAATCCAACATGCCGAGATCGGATGAGTCTTGCCTAGTCACATCGATTGTATTTCTAATATCGGTCAATCCAAATAGATGACCATACTCATGAGCCCAATTCAATAATTCGAAATCTGGTGTACCCACAGGGCCCGCCATAATAAGGAAGTTATAGATTCCACCCTCTGCAGTAACTATCTGTTGGCCCGGCTCCCCTGATTGTGCAACAAAAGCAGCGATTTGTTGTCTCGTCACCTCTGCCGGAACAACCACGGCAAACATGGATGCACCTGTGAAATCGATGACTGGGTCAGCAACACTTATTGCTTCTTTCACGTAATTGAAAGAAGTTTCTGGTTTCCATTTTCCACTGAAGAAATCAACCGCTAGTTCATAATCCATAACAGGTTTTGGCATTCTGATGTACTTGTTAGGAATTCGAAACTCAATAGCGGTTTTCTTACTCGATTGACGATTAAAGAACTCTGTCAGAAATGTGGTTACCGGTTTCAAATCTTCCGCTGGTGACCTTTGGCCGGGTAGATCAGAAAAGTCAATTGCCACAAATTGCAGGGTTGCGTTGTTTATGAAGTTTGCTCGTTCCTTGTAATTTGGAAATCCAGAAACAAAGTGACGTTGAGGATTGTTTGGGATATCTCCTGCCACACCAGCATCTTTGATTTTGCAATATTCGATATCTGCTAGTTCAGTAAGCGGGGAAACTTGTGTTTTTGGCATGCCCGAAATTGGCAACGGAGGTTGGTAAGTTATTTGATGACTAATACTCCCTAGTGGTGATTTGTAATCGGCGCTCTCACTTGAAGGCTTCTGTTCTGTCTGACTCTTGCCTTTATTCCAAACTAGTTTCTTGCCTGATTTAACACAGGTGTAAGTCTTGCCTTTAGAAACTGTTTTCTGGCCTACTTTTTTGCAGGTAGCGCCGGGCTTTACGGCGCTGAATGCGGGATTTGATGCGACTAAAGCTAGTGAAAGTGCTGTGGCTATCGCTCGCCCAAACTTCATGGATACAGAGTGCCGTAAATAAGAATGGCCCGCCAGTATTTAGCGGGCCAAACTTTAAGTTTTATTAATTAAGCAACAACATTGATGGTGATGTTGGCTGCAACACCGGTCATCAATGAAACCTTGGCGCTGTGCTTGCCGAGGTTCTTAACATGCTTAACCAATTTGATCTTGTGACGATCGATATCCAAACCAGTTCCGCTCTTAATAACAAGTGCTATGTCTTTTTCAGTTACTGAACCAAATAGACGACCGGTTGAACCAACCTTTGCTTTGATCTCAAGTGAAGCCTCTTCAAGCTTTGCCTTGATCTCATTAGCGTGATCCTTATCGCGGATCTCTCGGTTTTGACGAGCGCGACGGATTCCATCGATCTGTGTCTCTCCACCTTTGGACCATGCAATTGCAGATCCACGTGGAATTAGAAAGTTGCGTGCGTAACCATCTTTAACGGTTACAACATCACCAGCATGGCCTAGGCCAGATACTTCACGGGTAAGGATTAGTTTCATTTTTGATTCTCCTTATCGCGCTGTTGATGTGTAAGGAAGTAGCGCGACTTCGCGGCTGTTCTTTACGGCATCAGCAATCTGACGTTGGTGTTGTGTGCAGGCGCCGGTTACACGACGAGCGCGGATCTTGCCGCGATCAGAGATGTACTTACGAAGGGTGGCTACATCTTTGTAATCGATGTAGGTGACCTTGTCACGGCAGAAGCTGCATGGCTTCTTCTTAAACTTCTTATTTAACGCTGGAGAAACCTTTGGTTTCTGCTTCAGCGTCCGGTTAGAACGTGCTCCCATTGTGGTGCTCCTTGTTTTGGGCCCGCTTTATTGAAAGCGGAATGGTTAGTTAATTAAAAGGGTGGTTGATCATCTGCGGTGGTGGAGGTCCATCCGCCGCCGACATTTGAAGGTGTAGACCATGGGTCATCAGAGGATTCAGCAGGTGCGGAGAATCCACCGCCATTGCCACCTGGACGTGATGTCTTGGTGACCTTTGCGGTTGCGTTACGTAGAGAAGGACCAACCTCATCTACTTCGACTTCAAAGACGGTGCGCTTTTCGCCCTCTTTGGTTTCGTAGGAACGCTGCTTCAAACGTCCAGAAACAATAACGCGCATTCCGCGGGTTAAAGACTCTGCAACATTTTCTGCGGCTTGACGCCAAATCTGACAATTAAGGAAAAGAGTGTCTCCATCTTTCCATTCATTGGTTTGACGATCCATGTAACGCGGTGTTGAAGCGACTGTGAACTTTGCGACTGCAGCACCTGATGGTGTGAAGCGAAGCTCTGGGTCATTTGTTAAATTACCAACGAGAGTAATTTGTGTATCTCCGGCTGCCATTTTTTATCCTCTATCTACTTTATGTGGTCTCTACTTATGTGCGGATTTATTCAGGACGGACAACTTTTGTACGAAGCACAGCTTCGTTCAGATTTAGTTGACGATCCAACTCTTTGATTGCTGCTGGTTCACAGTGCATATCAACGACGGCATAAATTCCTTCGCTCTTTTTCGCGATTTCAAATGCCATACGACGTTTGCCCCAGATGTCGAGTTTGTCGACTCGTCCTCCGGATTCTTTGATGATCTTGAGATATGTCTCAAGACTTGGTGCAACTGTGCGTTCTTCTAGATCGGGATCTAGGATCACCATTAGTTCATAGCGACGCATGCGTTTAACCCACCTCCTCTGGACTCATACGGCTACGGTCTTTCCGTAGCAGGAGGGTTGCTGCGATTTCACTCTTGAAAGGCCGGGAGGCCTTAAAAGTGAAGGAGGGCAAGCCTATATCTGAGCACTGCCAGCGAGAAATTCACCCAAAGCGCCCTGTGAACGGGGGCGGGCTGTGCGTATCAGGGTGGCGCAGAAGTAGGCCAGGCCGGCTACGCGGATAAAGATGGTGAGGGCATAGAAGTTCTCGGGGATGCCGAATTTGGCCCCGGTGTAGCTGGCCAGGTACTGCCAGATGGCGAAGTGATACAGCGCCTCGGCGCCCTGCCAGATCCAAAATGCTTTGCGCTCGTGATCTTTTGTCATGGCAAGCACCGCAAGTGGTGTTAACCAAAGTATGTACTGCGGTGAATAAACCTTTGAGATGGTGACAAATGCGGCCAC
>JBJOIM010000057.1:0-5926 GCA_046047175.1 Actinomycetota bacterium
TGAAGGAATCGTTCCCGATCTAATTACTACTGCTAAAGGAATTGCCGGTGGCCTTCCGCTCGCCGCTGTCACGGGTAGAGCTGATGTCATGGATTCAATTCACGCAAGCGGATTGGGCGGAACCTTCGGCGGCTCCCCGATTGCCTGCGCTGCCGCACTAGGCGCTATCGCCACTATTGAAGAAGAGAAATTAGTAGACCGCGCCAAAGAAATCGGCAAAATTATGTCCGATGCGCTTCATGAAATGAAGAAGAAGTACCCAATCGTTGGGGATGTACGTGGCCGCGGCGCAATGCAGGCAATCGAATTAGTGAAGCCTGGTACGAAAGATCCGAACCCAGAAGCACAGGCTGCCATCATCAAGTATTGCCAACAAAAGGGCGTATTAATTCTCTCGGCCGGAACCTATGGAAATGTAATTCGCCTAATCCCACCATTGGTAATTCCAGAACACCTTCTCAAGGAAGCGTTAACAATCCTTGATGAAGCATAACTCTCACCGCTGCGACGTTTTGCGATTGCGCTCAAGGCTTCGAGCACTACTCGGTTTGCCAGAATTGCAGTGATATCTGCCGAGTCAAAAGGTGGCGCAACCTCAACCACATCGATCCCAACAACAGGGAGTTCCAAACAAATTCTCCGCACCGATTCCAGTAACTCTCTTGAAGTCATACCACCAGGCTCTGGTGTTCCAGTTCCGGGAGCCATTCCGGGATCTACAACATCGATATCAACCGATAAGAAGACGCCATCACATCCATCAGTTAAGCGAGCGAAAGATTCATCCAAAACCGTATTTAATCCACGGTGATGAATCTCAGTCATTTCATAGGAGCGCATGCCTTGATCACGCATCCAGTTAAGTGTGGCATCATCAGGCCAATATCCACGGAGCCCGAGTTGTAAGAAGCGATCACCTCGCACGTATCCACTATCAATCAATCTTCGCATCGGTGTTCCATGTCCGACGAGCGCACCGAATTGGAGATCGCCAGTATCAGCATGCGCATCAAAGTGAATCATCGAGATCTTGCCCTTGCCACGATGTTCTGCAATCCCGGCAACATCAGCTGAAGCGATTGAATGATCTCCACCAAGCACTACCGCAATGGCGCCAGCTCTAGAGATCTTCTCAGTAGCTGCCTTCAATACCTTAAGTGACTCCTCAAGATTTCCGGGCGGCATCAACAAATCCCCGGCATCAAAGACTTTCAGAGCCTTCAAGCCATCAATTCGTAAAGCTAGATGGGGACGCTCGCCATCATGGGGAAGGTAATCCCCCATCCGGATTGCCTGAGGTCCAAACTTTGCACCCGATCTATGAGAAGTTCCGCTATCAATTGGCGCGCCAACAATTACAACATCGGCGCCTTTGTAAGTTTCAGGCTTATCTAGATCGCAAGCTGGAATACCAAGGAAGGTGAAGTTTGGACCGTACATATTTCCGATGTTGGCCATCAACTTCTCGTCTGTTTACGCTTGCTTATTACTTGTCCAGCGAATACCGCCATCAATGCAATCACAAACATAAGCGTACCTATCACATTTGCCTGGGGAGGAACTCCACGCAATGATGCAGTCCAAACATACTCAGGGAAAGTGTTTACTGTTCCCGAATTAAAGTTTGTGATGATGAAATCATCAAATGAAAGGGCAAAGGCAAGTAATGCAGCTGCGGCGATTCCAGGTGCCACGAGCGGAAAAGTAACTCTCCTAAAAGTCTCCCAATCGCTCGCATAAAGGTCTCTCGCAGCTTCTTCAAGCTTGGGATCTAGGCTAGCGACGCGCGCCTTTACCGTAACTACTACGAAAGAAATGCAGAACATTATGTGGGCAATAATCACCGGAATTAATCCAGCGCCTACATTGATGTTGATGAACATTGACAGAAGTGATGCGCCAAGTACAACCTCCGGGGTTGCCATCGGCAAAAAGATCATTAGGTTTGTGGTAGCTCTACCGCGGAAATTGTAACGACCAAGTGCAAAAGCAATCATGGTTCCCAATATGGTTGCAGCAATCGTTGCTGTGATACCCACCTTAAATGAGTTTCCAAGCGCTTCGCAAATCCCGATTGGCTCGCATGGATTTAGCCACGCTTGAATAGTAAAACCTCGCCAGACAATATTTCTCTTATCTGCATCATTAAACGAGAATGCAATTGTGTAAAAAATTGGCAAGAGGATATAAAAAACAGCCGCGGCTGCGTAAATTCTTATCATGTTCTTTGTTAGCCAGTTTTTCATACAAGCTCATCCGTTCCGGCTCGTCGGATATATATAACTACTAGAACCAGAATTGTTGCCATCAAAATAAAAGAAAGAGACGATGCGGTTGGATAGTCCACCACTCGAAAGAATCGAGAGTTAATAACATTTCCAATCATGAAGTTATCCGGACTTCCTAGCAGTTGTGCATTTATATAGTCACCTGAGGAAGGAATAAAAGTCAAGAGTGTTCCTGCGACAACGCCAGGCATTGATAACGGAAGGGTTACCTTACGGAATGTAGTGGCACCATTCGCGTACAAATCTCCTGATGCCTCTAGGAGTCGATAATCGATGCGATCGAGTGATGCATAAATAGGTAAGGTCATGAATGGCAAAAAGTTGTAAGTGAGTCCCATAATTACCGAAAACGCAGTTGCAGTTATGGTTGCATCTGCAGGAAGAATTCGTAGAAATTGTAAAGTTGAGACGACTGGCCCTTCGGCACCCAAAATCTGCTTCCAAGCCAAAGTTCTAAGCAAGAATGAGGTAAAGAATGGTGCGATTACCATAACTAAAAGAAAGTTCTTCCAGGGTCCACTTCTAAATGCAATTGCGTATGCCAGTGGGTATGCAATGGCTAATGCAAGTAAAGTGGCGCATAAAGCGTAGAAAAATGAGCGGAAAAACTGTTCTTGGTTTGCGGCAAAAGCATCAATGAAATTTGTGAACCGAAATGTCTGAACAAATTCACCAGTTTCAAATGTGGGCGCCGGGGTTTTAGTTGATGTTTCAGCAAGGTTGATTAAAGGAAATGCAAAGAAAACTAGTAGCCAGAGAATTCCTGGGGCAAGAAGGAAGTATGCAGTTCTAGTTGACTTTTTCGCAGGTGCAAAAGCTTTTTCAGTTGAAGTCGAGTGCGCGATAGCCATAAGTCACTAATTCGAATTACCGTCTAGGGCAAAGGTGAATTGGGGCTCCCATGAGAGTGAGACTGGGTCACCCTTCTCAAGCTCTGGTACGCCACCATCATTTTGCTCAAAGACCATTAGTTCCTGCTTCCAGGGCATCTCGACTAGATACTGGGTGCTGACGCCAAAGAATGAAATGTCAGTTATCACTCCACCACTTAGGACATTCCCAGAGACTTTTTCATGTGCTTGATGCAGCCTAAATTTTTCGGGACGAATTCCAACTTTTAGCGCATTGCCCTTTGCGTTGTTGCGAGACTTTGGAAGAGCGATTTTTGAACCCTTCAAATCAACAACGAGATTGTCTCCGTCAGTTCCTGTGACATTGCCTTCGATAAAGTTTGATTGTCCCAAGAAGTTTGCCACAAATACGGTACTTGGATTCTCATATAAATCGGCTGGAGAACCCATCTGTTCAATTTTTCCATTGTTCATTACCGCAATAGTGTCAGCCATCGTCATCGCTTCTTCTTGATCATGAGTAACATGCACAAAAGTGATTCCAACTTCTGTTTGAATCCACTTTAGCTCAATTTGCATCTGACGCCGTAATTTCAGATCTAGTGCGCCCAATGGCTCATCCAATAGAAGTAACGCTGGCCGATTTACGACAGCCCGAGCGAGTGCAATTCGTTGCTGCTGACCGCCCGAAAGTTGTCCCGGCTTTCTATTCTTTAGGTGAGAGAGCTCAACGAGGTTTAAAACCTTCTCAACAGCTTCTTCAACATCCTTGATACCTCGTCGCCTTAAGCCAAAGGCAACATTCTCAAATATTGTGAGATGGGGAAACAATGCGTAATTCTGAAATACGGTATTTACAGGTCTCTCGTACGCCTTAGTTGTGGTGATATCTGTGTCACCAATTTTTATTTTTCCTGAAGAAGGTTCTTCAAGTCCTGCGATCATCCGCAAAGTAGTCGTTTTGCCGCATCCCGAAGGGCCCAACAAGGCAAAGAATGAACCCTTCGGAATTACCAGCGATAAATCATCAACAGCAACAAAATCACCAAAGGTCTTAGTGACGTGTTCTAGTACCAGGTCTCCCTGTACTTTTTTGCTATCGGCCACTTAATTTTCTTGCGAATGTATTAGGCGCCGATTGCTTCTTGGAATGCGGCAGAGAAGTTAAATTCTTCTTCTGCGCTCAAGCCACGAAAGACTTTTACCTTTGAGAGCGTTGCATCATCAGGGAAGATAAATGGGCTTGAAGCTAGCTCTGGATCAATTTTCTCCATTTCAGCTTGGGCTCCCTTTACCGGACAGATGTAATTGACCCATGCTGCTACCTCGGCGGCAATTGTGGGATCGTAGTAATGATTCATTAGTTGCTCGGAGTTTGATTTATTGGAAGATGTCGATGGGATTAGAAGGTTATCGCTCCAGAGAGTTCCGCCCGACTCGGGTATCGCAAATCCATAGTTCTGACCGGATAGATTCTCAGAGAACATGTCACCGCTCCAACCGATTACGGCAACCGCATCACCATTTGCCATGTCCTCCAAGTAATCATTTCCTTTTACCTGTCGGATAAATCCATCTGAAATCATCTTCTTAAGGAAGTCGACCGCGTTCATAAATTCATCTTCAGTAAATGGTTGTGAGATGTCTACACCTTGATACTGGAGAATAATTCCAATCGTGTCTCGCATTTCGGAGAGAACTTCAACTCTTCCTTTGTACTTGGCGCTAAAGAGTTGATCAACCGAGACGATATCTTCCTTTACGACATTCTTATTCCAACCAAATCCTGCAAAACCTGATTGCCAAGTGAGAGAGAAGTTTCTACCGGGATCAAAACTGACATTTGCTAACGTGTCGAGGATATTTCCTTTGTTTGGGATATTGCCCGCGTTTAATTCTTGAGCATAACCGAGACGAATCCATCTGGCTGCCATCCAGTCAGTTGGGGTAACGATGTCATAACCAATATCGTTTCCAGCTTTGAGATTTTCTTGAACTTTTCCGTAAAACTCATCGTTATCGTTGTAGTCAACCAAATAGTCGACTTCGATACCGGTTGAATCGATAAATTTATTCAGAGTTGGGTAGGTACGCTTTCCATCCACCTTTTTTTGGTCAAGGTAGGCAGTCCAATTACCCCAACGTACGGTTCCGCCAATATCTTCTGGAGGCGCAACTGTTCCACCCTCATCATCGCTGGAGCATGAGGCGAGAAATGTGGCAGCGCCAAGTCCACCAACTCCCACCAAAAGGGATCTACGAGAAAGCCTAAAACTCTTTTGCGCAGAAACTATTTCGGAGACGATTGGATTATTTTTTTCTACCGATTTATCAGCCATCTCTTTTCATTCCTTTTCATGTTCGCAGGGACATTCAAGCGAGGAAGTTTCTCAACCCTACCCTCTCGAGGGCAATGTGAGAACTACCTCAAAGATCAATGTCTTAATTTAGGCGTTGAGATTGGTCATCACATGCTTGATGCGTGTGTACTCCTCAAAACCATAGCCAGATAAATCCTTACCGTAGCCAGAATGCTTGAAACCTCCATGAGGCATCTCGGCAACCATCGGGATATGGGTGTTGATCCAAACGCAGCCAAAGTCGAAGGCCTTAGCCATTCGCATCGCGCGGCCATGGTCCTTGGTCCAAACGCTTGAGGCGAGACCGTACTTAACACCATTGGCGTAACGGACCGCTTCTGCTTCATCGGTGAACTTCTGAATTGTGATTACCGGCGCGAAGATTTCGTTCTGAATCATCTCGTCATCCTGCTTTAGGTCAGCAACA
>JBJOIM010000058.1:0-5773 GCA_046047175.1 Actinomycetota bacterium
AAATACGGCCAACAGTATTTTGCGCAACGCCAACTTAGGACATGAGTTAGATCCAATCAATTCCCATGGTGAAAAACCAAAAGCAATTGCATTTAACTCTGAGAAACAAGAGGCACAAGAGTTAGCCGAGTTAATCAAGCAGGATATTGCGAGCGGAATCGCATCATATGAAATAGCAGTCCTGGCCCGCACCAACTCGCAACTTGAGAATTTAGAGGCAACTCTTTCGGAAGCTGGAATTGAAAATCAGATTCGCAGCGCTGAAAGATTTTTTAATCGTGTTGAGGTAAAAGAGATCATCAAAGCAATCCGCAGCGCTTCAGTTTTGTCTGAAGGGGATTGGTTGGCTGATTTACGTGATGCGATGAAGCCATTTGGGGAAAGTGAGTATGTGCGGGCCTTTATGCAGTTGGCACGGGAGTTAGAAAATGAAGGCACCACATCACTTCGAGCTTTCTTGCGAGAGCTTGAGGATCGTGCCGAGCAGAACAATCCACCAACCCTGCCCGGGGTAGCGCTGGCTACCCTGCATGCGGCCAAGGGCTTAGAGTGGAAAAAGGTCTATTTAGCAGGGGTTTGCGCTGATGTTCTGCCTTGGGGTAACCAGCCATTGGATGAAGAGCGCAGATTGTTTTATGTTGGAGTCACACGTGCAGAGCAAGGCTTGGTTATCAGTTACTACGGAGTGCCGAGCCCATTTTTAGCTGAAGCGGGCTTAATCTAGAAAAACCATCCGAATAATTAAGTTGCATCTAAATTGATCGATGCATTACCCTTTCCGGACTATGAAGCAGGCGACAACCATCTCAACAGCGATGAATGCAACACGCACTCATCGTCATTGGTTTATGCCTGCATTTGGTTACAACTATTTTGCAACCAAGTCAGCCAAGGCCGATGGATTCGGCACCTGGAGCTTCATCGGTTAATCAACGATAAGGAAGCCCCGGGGCCTCGAATCCACAAGGATTCGGGCCCCTTTTTCTTTATCCCAAACAAGTAGTGAAGGAAAGGCATAGGTGAGAACGATGACAGTTCTCTTTAGCGAACTATTGGTACCAGGATGGGCCGAGGGCGATAACGCCATGATTGGCCTCGATGCAGTTACCGGTGTTTATGGCACCGACAACGCATTTACCCTGCCCTGCCACAACTCTGATCCAGAGATCTTCTTCTCTGAAAAGAGTGAAGAGATCGCCTATGCCAAGTCGCTTTGTGGTGGTTGCCCAGTAAAGAAGCAATGCCTTGAGGGTGCCTTGTCTAGACAGGAACCGGTCGGTGTTTGGGGTGGAGAGTTGTTTGAAGATGGCGTGGTTATTGCGGCAAAGCGACTTCCAGGTCGTCCCCGTCTTAATCAACCTTTAACCGCTACTGCTTAATTTGATTTTGTTGGTTCGCAAATCGAGTTCGCTGCGCAAACTCATGATTTGCTTTACCCCAACAAAATCAAATTCGCTTCGCAAACTCATGATTTGCTTTACCGCAATGTCGTTAATTTAAGCTGGTGAGGATTGCAGATGGGATGGGGTTATCTCGGGGAACCAGGACAAGGCTTCGTCGCGGAAATTCCCTGCCGCGCGAAGTTGGCAGAAGATTCCAGTGGTTCCCAAGGTGACGCGATGAATCAAAACATATTCAGGTGGAAGGTTTAGCTGGAAGCCGATTTTTGCGGTGGGATTTCGCGGATCTCCAACTCGAACACTCTGCTCTCGTAGCCATTCGCGGGTGTAGGCAAAGTGCTCCGTACGAAGTGGCTCTACCAAGGGCAGTAGATAATCCAAAACTAACTGAGGATCAACATCGACATCGGCCAAGATGAAGCCATCTTCCTTGAAGCCGTTGTAGAGCGCGATGGCATCTCCTTCAAGTGCGTTGCGTAGCAATCGTTTGAATGGTTCTGGGAATCCATTTGGTAATCGATTGCAGGCACCGAAATCTAAAACTCCTAAGCGGCCGTCAGCTAGAACTCTGAAGTTACCGGGGTGTGGATCAGCGTGAAGTAGCCCGGCTCTTGTTGGTGCAGTGAAGTGAAAACGAGCCAGACGAATGCCAGCGTTATTGCGTTCTTGTTGGTTTCCTTTTTCAATAACTTTGGCAAGAGGTGTTCCTTCTAGCCATTCACTAATCAGAACGCGATCGGTTGCTTGAACCACCTTTGGAATAGCAATATCAGGGTCATTTTCAAAGGCGTTCCAACAAGCCTCTTGTGCTTGGGCTTCATAACGATAATCAACCTCTTCAATAATGCGAGCCCGCAACTCTTCGAGAAGTGGTTTCATTTCAAGGCCTGGCATCACTAACTGGAATATCTTGGCAAATCTTTGAATCTGATTTAGATCTGAGATCAAAGCCTCTGCAGCGCCGGGATACTGAACTTTAACGGCAACAGCTCTGCCATCTTTCCAAACCGCTTTATGTACCTGACCAATTGATGCAGATGCGGCAGGGGTGTCATTGAACTCAGTGAAGTTATCCCGCCAATCCTCACCTAACTCTTTTGCTAAAACTTTATGGACAACTCGAGCGGGTAGCGGCGGTGCAGACTCCTGCAACTTAACCAGAGTTTCACGGTAAGGCTTTGCAATCTCCTCCGGGAGCGCTGCCTCAAAAACAGAGAGCGCTTGACCAAACTTCATGGCGCCGCCCTTTAACTCACCAAGAACTTTGAATACCTGTTCCGCGGTTTTTTCCTGTAGATCACCAAAGGCAAAATCAGGGGACTGGCCAATTAATTGCTTGCCAAATCCGATTGCGCCACGACCGGCAACAGACAAAGGAATACTGGCCAGCTTTGCGCTGCGCTTACTGGTCTTTGCCGGAATCTGATCAGTCACAAGGGCATTCTGGTTTAAGGCAAGAGTTCTCGCGAGTTGAAAGCAATAGGCAGCGCGTTTAGCTCCAGTTGCAGCCGCACGCTGGGTGCAGCATCCAGTTGTGCATCTCAGGTTTATGAAAGTTGCGCATCGAATATGTTATAGATGTTGCCAGGAACACACTTTTCTTGTGAGCTGCTATCTGTGAGACATCAGCTGCAATGGAGGTGGCAACCGCGTAGCTCATTGTCACGCCCACATCTAAATCTTGATTTACATTCACTTCTTCTCGACTCTGATCTACAGAGAGCTCTGTGCAGCGATAACAAGGCGTTTTTCCAGGGATTACTAAAGGACCAACGCGCACCTCGCCGCTAGAAGCAATATCAACTAATAGGTATCTAGTGTTTTCGGATGTCCAACGCTGTAATGCATCTGGTGCAGGCTTGCCGATGGAGATTACTAAATCGGGGTTTTTGCCGCTATTGCTCTGATCGGGATACAAAGAACTATTGGCTTTTAACTGCTCTAAAATCTGACGACGAGATTGACCAATATGGTTGCGGTTAACAAAACCACCAGATAAATCATGTTCCGTTACTTTCAAGTATGGACTGCGCACCCTTACTCGGTTGATGACCTTGATTTGAGAAAAACCTGACGCACTTAGAATTCCCACTAGGTTATTTACAATCTTTCCTTTACCGAAAATTAGAATTGAAAACCTTCTTCTATCAATTACGGCGGTGCGCCCGGCATCAACATCACCAGAGTTGAATGTGGCGGCATTGCACTCCACCTCCATTCGACTCAAAAAGTTTTTAATTGCATAATCCTCCGTTAGGAATTGTGATTGAAAAGTTTCGGTATCTATCATCGGCTCTATCTCGCCAACCTCTGGGTTGTAACGCTCAACGTAGGAGATGGGGGTGCGGAATAGATCGACTAGATCATGGCGCTGCAGCTCTTGTAGAAACTTCTTGATCCGATCGGGTGCAGTCTTAGAGATCTGACAGATTTCGGAGATGCCTCGTTTTCCATCCATCAGCTCCAGCATGCGAGCCGTGTTCAGACCATCCAAATCTGCAGGAAAAGGAATCCTTCTAAATCTGGTACCAACAATTAACTGACTGCGATCGGCGGTGAGATGGAAGCCAACTCCATGTTTGAGTGCGGGTGCAATGGTCATGCCGCATCTTGCTTCCCCAAGTGACTAAGGATGTTTTCGTTTCTGACCCAGATGTGTGCTTAAGGTGGTCTGACCCTCAACCAGTAACTTTGTTTACACCGAGGGTGCTCAGGCGGTTAATGGGATTAAAGATACAAAAAAGCGCCCATGCCATTGGCACGGGCGCTTTCTTTAAAATCTTTGGTTAAGCCTTGCCCAAGATACGGTTGACCTTAGTGCCGCATGTAGGGCAGATGCCCTGCGCCATACGACGACCAGAGTCGGAGACCTTTACAGTTCCTTCGAACTGACGCTTCTCTTTGCACTTGACGCAATAAGCCTCACCTTTATATGTCTCTGCCATAACTTCCTCCGATCCTCGCAGCGCTTGGAGTGTCTGCGAATAGGCTCACGATACCCCCGTCACACGCGTAGACACGCTTAGCCCACGCTCAAATACCTATCTTTTTCGGCGCAAATGCCCCAATTACCCGCTTGCCCCCGCTTCATATCCATCCAGATAGGCGTTGGCCCGCTCCGAAGCCTCATATCTGGCTAGTAGAGACTCAAACTGGGCACCGTGGTCGGGGATCATCAGATGGATCAGTTCATGAACCAATAGGTAATCAAGTACATACTCGGGGGCGCCGTTGAGACGATCTGAGATCCGAATGGTTCGATCAACTGTGGTGCAGGAGCCCCAACGCTCCTTCATAACCCGCCAGCTCACGCTGGCTGGCCTGATGGTGAACTCAGGTAGGTAGCGAGCGAGAAGGTAATCAGCCCGCTGCTGGAGCTGGGTGTCACTGATCTTGTCCCGCGCCTCTTTGGTGAGAATCTTTTCAATCATCTCAGGGATAACCTCGCTGACCCGACTATTAGGTAGGCGGGCGGGAACTGAGATAACTATTGCGCCCTGTTCACGGTAGGCACCAATACTTTTCTTTCTTCTTGAACTACGGATGACGCGAATCTCAGCGCCTCCGGAAATCTCATTGCCGGGAATCTTTATCTCTGAACTGGGCTTTGTGGCTTGAGCGCGCATCTGGTCGAGATTACTGTCGAAGAACTCTTCTTGAATGAAGTTATCCACACAACTCCTTCCAGAAACCTTCTCAAATCCTTTTGCAGGACCATTTCAAAGCGGAATATCTCAACTCTATATCACTACATGAGTGTTTACTGGAACACACCGCCGCGAAATATCCCGCTTTGAAAGTTGATTATTACCGACTATCTGTCGTACTTTGCGCACACGAAGACCTCGGATAACCGTTCATTATCTGCAAGGGGAAGGCAGATAAAGAATTGTGCGCCCGGGGTCTTCGCTTTTTAATGCTCTGTTAAGTAAAGGCTAAATCAACCCTGATAAATCATCAGGGATGGTGCGGCTCTTCAGAAAGCTCTCAGCATCTAGCAATTGATTAGCGGTTGGCAACAAAACTGGATCCTCCCAAACCTGATCACGGGTTTGGACATCTTTTAATTTTGCAATTTGCTCCCAAAATGTGATGGCTTCGCGAGTTTTTCTCGGTGATACCTCTAGACCAACCAGAGTTGCAAACAACTGTTGATGGAGGGAAGTCGATCTCCTGCAGCAGCTGTGACGACCGCATCAATCCAACCTTCAATTAATGCTAAGACTGTTTCAATCCGCTCTAGGGCCGCCTTTTGTTGCGGAGTTTCCTCGGGTGTAAACATTCCACCCGATAGCGCACTATTGAAAGCGATTGACATGGATTCTGGATTTGATGGATCAATATCGCTGGAGTTCATTACATCTTCAGCTTGT
>JBJOIM010000059.1:0-5507 GCA_046047175.1 Actinomycetota bacterium
ATCCATTGTGATATTCGCTTTGGCTAATTGCGCCTTCAAATTCTGTGCCATCGCAACAGATGTAGCCCATCCGGTGCTGGTTACCAATGTCTTGAAGGTAACACCTGAAGATTTTCCTGCAGCTGCCAGATACTCTTTTGCCTTCGCAATGTCTTGCTTAGGGCAAGGGCGAGCAGTTACATCTGAGCGGAATGCTGGACTGGTAATAGGACCAGTTACTTGGCCCTGACCCAACAGAGCGGTGTTAATCAACTCTTGGCGGTCAATTGCGCACTGCATAGCAAGACGCACGTTCTTGTCATTAAAGGGTGCGACCTTTGTATTAAGTTGCAATGCATAATAGCTAAGAGCTGGGGTCTTAAACATCTTCAAATTGCTCTTGACCTGACGTGCAATTAGCGGATCGGTAATGATTCCCATACCAATTGTTCCTGCATTTAGAGCAGAGAGAATTGAGGCTTCGGTTGGGATCACGCGAATAGTTACATCGGTAATCTTTGGCTCACCCATGAAGTAGTCAGCATTTGCAGAGAGCTTCAATGATTGAGTTGGTTCCCATGAAACAAACTTGTATGGGCCAGTTCCATTTGGCTTATTGCTGCCACCAATCTTACCGGCATCAATATCTGCCTTGGAAAGCATCGCCATGTTGACACCTTCAAGCGCAGCAAGAATTGGTGCGTTTGGAATTGACATGTTCAAAATCAACTTACGACCATCAGCCTTGATTGATGTAATTGTTGCGATATTTGCGCGAGCTGCAGCACCAGTCTTGGTATCAAGGATGCGCTCTAGAGATGCCTTAGCATCCTCTGCATCAAATGTTGAACCGTCATGGAACTTGACTCCTTGACGAAGATTCAAAGTAAGAGTTTTTCCATCTTTAGAAAAGATCCAAGAGGTTGCGAGACCGCCTTTGATTGCGTTCTTTGCGCCGATTTCAATCAAGCTGCCATAAACCAGACCTAAGCCACGCACTGTTGCAAAGTTTGTTGCGGTGTGTGGATCGGTCTTATCAATATCTAGGACGCTACCAATTACTAGGCTGGAGTCAGCAGCCTTGGCTGGTTGGGTTACAAGAATGCCGCCAAACATGGCTGCAATCGCAACACCTGTCCATAATTTACGTAGTTTCACTTGCTTTCCTTTCAAACGAGGGTTGGGTTAATCTTTCTCTCATAATTGCTTCTGGTCAAGGATGGTTATGACCGCACACCAAATCTCGCAGCAGTTAAGGCATGACTTCCGTTACTAATTCGAATTCCCTCTCCCAAAGAACTCTCAACTAATTCACTGACCCCAACACCTTCTTCAAAAATACCACCGCCAAAAGCCAGCGGAATACCCTCTGTTTTCAAGGTATTTTGCGCTCTTTTGACTAGCTCGACCAAATGATGAGCTGCACCTTCCAATATGGTTTTAGCGCTGAGAACACCGACCTTTGCGGCCTGCGATACCAAGGGAGTTAGCGCTGCTACCGCGGAGCGATCTTTGCCGTAGACAAACTCTCTGACACTTGACCAATCAGAGCCACCAACCGCATCTGCAATGAGTCGAGATAGCTCATCAAGCTCTGTATTGGATTCAATCTGCAATAACAGATGTCTTAAAGCTTCACGACCAATCCAATAACCAGCGCCTTCATCGCCAAGCAGATAACCCCAGCCCCCAACGGTGATTTCTTTGCCTTCCTTTGTAATGTGTATCGCGATAGAACCAGTTCCGGCATAAATAAAAAAACCTTGACCCGGAGCGAAAACCGAGTAGTAAGCGAGGGCAATATCGGAGCTCAAGTTGAGTTTGGCTAATGGAAATACTGAATTCAATTCAGATTTTATTAATTCAGGTGCACCAAATCCTGTAATACCTAAAGAAATTACATCAGGTGTTAGTTCACTTAACTCTTTTTTTAGCGCTTTGGTAAAGCTTCGGAATTTTTCTAAAGATTCACTGCGGTAGAGATGGCCATCAACTGGAGGCAAGGATCCTTGTTTCACAACCGCGCCTGATTCATCAACCAAACACCACTTGGCTGATGAAGCTCCTCCATCAACTCCTAGGCTTAACATGGCATTAGCCTTTCACAGCACCAGCTGTTAGACCCTTAATGAACTGCTCAGAAAGAACTAGGTAAAGAACAACTAAAGGCAAAGCTGCTAAACAAAGACCTGCAAATAGAACCCCCCATTGCGAAGCGTATTGACCAAAGAAAACCGTTAAGCCCTGCATCAATGTTTTCTTCTCTGGACTCTGCAGGAAAACCAGGGGTAGGAAGAAGTCGTTCCAGATAGGGATCGCTGAATAAATAGCCACAATCGCCATTCCAGGGCGCACCAATGGCACTAAAACCCTACGTAGAAGTACAAACTCGCTCGCACCATCAATTCGAGCGGCATTATCTAAATCATTCGGTAGTGATCTGAAGAAACCACTCATGATAAAAACCGCGGCAGGCAATGCTGCGGAGGTGTAAACCAGTATCAAACCAAGCCGAGAGTCCAACAAGCCCATCCACTTTAACTGAATAAAAAGCGGCAGAATCGCTAACTTGGCTGGAACCAACATGCCGGTCAAAATGAAACCAAAGACCAGATTATTGCCTTTGAATTGATATCGACCTAAAACAAATCCGGCTCCTAGTGCCAAGATTAAAATCAAAACTAAGGAGCCGCCGGTAATGATCAATGAGTTAAAGAAATAAGAGCCAAAGGAGCCTTCACTCCAAACTCGGGCGTAATTTTCCCAATATGGGTCACGCGCCAGGGCAAAAGGTGTACTTGCGAAGTCATTAGATTCTCGCAATGAGGAGTTGAGCAAAAAGAAAACTGGCAACAAAACCATAATCGAATTGATTATCAAAACACTCTGAAAAAAGATCTTGGAGTGCAGAAGTTTCATTATTGCTCAACCTCTCGCTTTCTCAACATCTTTGATCCAAAAGCTGCACCTAGCCCTACCAAGGTGAAGATCAAAACTCCTAGTGCAGAACCAACACCAACATTATTTGCACCAGAATCTATGGATCCAAATGAAAGTCGATAGAACATCAAAGCCAATGTGTCAGTTGCGCCTGCAGGGCTACCGTTTGAGCCGCCTAAAACAAATGGTAGATCAAACCATTCATATGCACCGATAAAGGTCAGTACCGTGATTATGGTCAGAGACGGCGCCAGCAAAGGGAAGATTATCTTGCGGAAAATTTGACCTTCAGAGGCGCCATCGATGCGGGCGGCCTCAATATATTCAGTATTTATCGCATTTAAACCGGCTAAAAAGACGATCGCTGGGAATCCGACCCAACGCCACAAGTTAATAAACATCAGAGTTGGTAGGGCTGTTGCCGTATCACCTAGCCAAGGTTTGGCAAACTCCGGCAGACCAATAGCTGTGATTATCTGATTAACCGGACCATAGAAAGGATCCAACAACGCCTGCCATAAATAACCCACTACAACCAGTGAGAAAATAACGGGGAGAAAAACTACAACGCGATAAAGCCGCAAACCGTGTTTAATACGGAACATCGCGTAAGCGAAAAGAAGACCCAACGAAGTCTGGAAGGTCATAATCACAACGAACGCGATGGTGTTGTGTTTTAGCGCTGCAAATAACTGATCAGAGTAAGGATAAGCAAAAAGTTTTTGGAAGTTTTCTAATCCATTGAATCCGCCACGCTGGAAACCATCCCAGGAAAAAAATGCATAACTAAGAGTCGTCAAAGCTGGAATGGTTGTAAAAATTATAATTACAGCCAATGCAGGAACTAGAAGCGAAACCGTGGTCCGGTTTTGTTCCCTACGCAAGGCTGATGACATTTACACTCCTGTTATAAATTGTCTAGACAGAGAAATCTGGGCACGGGGTTAACCGCGCCCAGATACTCCCTCGAACTCTTAGGACTTACCCTTTTGAGGTGCGTACCAAGAGGCTACTGCGGTCTGAACATCCTTTGCTAACTGCTCTGGTGTAATTCCACCAACAATTAACTTCTGGAAGCCAGGCTGAAGAATTGATGAGCTGGTTGGGTTCTCATAACGGAAGCCAACAACATTAAGGAACGGAGTTCCTAGTGTTGTACGCCAACGATTGATTTCCTTAACAGCTGGATCGTTTATTTTCACATAAGGAGCGGTTGGAATGAATGCAATTTCATCCACTAGCGCCTGACCGAACTCCTTGGTGCCAAGGAAGTTTAGGAATTTAAGCGCTGCAGCCTTATTTGTGGTCTTTGCATTGATCGCGTAAGCGCCATCTGCCCATGTGCCAACGTAGCGCTTTGCACCAGAGTTAGCTTTTGGAGCTGGGAACCAACCGATTGTGATGGAAGGATTTAGTGAACGGAAATATCCCATTTCATAATTTCCACCAATGTAGAACGCAGCTTTTTCATTAGCGAACAAACCACGTGCTGTGTTGTAATCAATTCCCTGATAGTTAGCAGGCATGTACTTAGCAAGATCAGCAACAGCCTTGAGGCTCGCTACATAACCTTTATCAGTAAATGTCTTCTTGCCAGCAACTACATCGTTATAGAAAGAGGTTCCACCATAGAAGGTTGGACCAACTGTGGCATGAAGTTGCTCAAGAGCTGGACCGTTTCCACCGGCGTTACCAATCGGTAGGAATCCAGCCTTCTTTACCTTGTCAAAAGCCTTAAGCATCTGTGCCCAAGTCTGTGGCAAAGCACTTATGCCAGCTTTTTCCAAAATATCTGGGTTGTACATAACTCCAAGAGCAGAAACTGCGTAAGGCAATCCGTACTGCTTCTTGTCCTTGTAACCCTGCGCACCAGCAAGAATTCCAGCTGATAGTTTCTTTAGCGCTGGAACCTCTGCTGTTGTTAGTGGCAAGAAGTTTCCGGCATCAGAAAGGTTTGCCATTCCGCCGTAGGGACGCATCTGAATGATGTCTGGTCCTTTTCCTGCGGTCAGCGCGGTTGAAACAATCGCGTTGTACTCAGTATTTAGATAAGGAGTGAACTTAACTGAGATACCAGGATTCTTAGCTTCGAAAAGCTTGATCTGGCTCTCATAGAACGCCTTATCTTCGGTGCGCCAACTCCAGAATGTTAACTCTGTGTCAGCTGAAGCTACAGAAGCTCCAGGTGCAACCACGGTAGCTGCCGCAAAAAGTGCTGCGACGAGACCGCGGAAACGTTTGATATTCACTTAATTTCCTCCTCGAGGGCGGTAGGTGTGGTTCTTTCCGGAGCGGATTGATACAGCTGCTCTTGAAAGATCTAGAGCGGACTTTGTACCACTCCAGTTTCTCTGCGCCAATGCGACGCAGAGACAGTCAACCACCGTTAATTGCGCAATGCGCGATGCAGTCGCGCCGCTACGGAAGGTGGTTTCCCGCGCGGCGGTATGAATTACATAATCTGCTAAAGAAACTGCTGGACTTCTCATCGCATTAGTAATCAATACGATAGTTACGCCTCGGTCCTTAAACTCCCTCATCGCATCAACGGTGTCAACTGTGGTTCCTGAATGGGTGATTGCTACAAA
>JBJOIM010000060.1:0-5241 GCA_046047175.1 Actinomycetota bacterium
ACCAAGATTGTCATCAAAAGATGCTCTTGGCAGATTTAGAACTTCTGTCAAAGGCATAGTTGTTAGCTCCGCCTCTTCTGCTTGGGCAGGAGAAATTGGTGAAATTGCAAGTGCGGATATAGCAACGAGCGCTGCATACCTTTTTAACTTGTTCATATTTTCCTCTTCTCTGTATTCAAGTAGTGCGGATATGCACATAGTTTTAATTACTAACGCATAATTGGTGAAGAACATTAGATATAACTGTGCCAAAGGGTAAGGAGTTCGCGGAAACACCATAGAAAATGCTGAAAACACCGAGGTTTCATGAAGGTTTGTGTGTGATTAGAGACATCTTTATACTTTCTGAGTGTCAACAAAGAATAGGACCTCAGCCTGGACCATGCTGCTGGCCAGCCTCTCAGGTCTTATAGCCTCCTTCATATTGACCATAGACAAGATCAAGGTCCTCAAGGATGCGGGGTACACCCCCTCTTGCAACATCAACTCCACTCTCAACTGCAAGAGCGTGATGCTTTCCAAACAGGCTGAAGTATTTGGATTTCCTAACTCAATAATCGGCATTGGGGCATTCTCCATAATGCTGACCATTGCAGTTTTGTTATTTTTTGGTTTTAGCTTTCCTAAATTATTTTTACAGCTTGCAACGCTTGGCACATCGCTCGCTGTCATTTTCTGCCACTGGTTGGCCTACCAAACTACATTTGTAATTGGTGCGCTTTGTCCTTACTGCATGGTGGCGTGGGTCGCCACACTCTTAGTGCTTTCAGTGTTATTGCGTGAGCTTGTTGAGTTTAAGAAAAAATCAATTGAAGATGAAGATGGAATTGTTGCAATAGACACCGTGAGAAAGTGGTTGGTCCCTTTCCATGCGCTGTGGGCCACTTTGTTGGTCGGTTCAGCTTTTCTTGGTGTCTAGCTAAAGAAAATGGGTAATACTCGAGTACTTGTAACAGGCTTTGAACCCTTCGGTGGGGCTAGCCTCAATCCATCTCAGCTGTTGGTTGAAAAGTTAGCCAAGGAAAATTTGCCAGGGGTTGATTTATCAACTGTTATTTTGCCGGTCGAGTTTGATCGGGCCGCCCAACTGCTTTTATCCACCATCAAAGATATCTCTCCAAAGGTGGTTATCTGCTTTGGACAGGCGGAAGGTCGCAGCTCTATTACCCCAGAGAAAATCGCACTTAATTTAGATGATGCCCGAATCGCAGATAACTCGGGGGATGCGCGGAAACAAAAGGCGATTGTTGTCGGTGGTGCTGATGGTTATTTCTCAACATTGCCGCTGGAGAAAATGGTGTCTGCGATTAATGATGCTGGGGTACCAGCCAGCCTGTCACTCTCAGCAGGCTCATTTGTGTGTAATCACATCTTCTATCAGATGCAGCATGCTTTATTGGGACAGGGCATCCAATCCGGATTTATTCATTTGCCGCTGGTACCCGAACAGAGTGAAGAGTTCCCTAATCAACCCACAATTTCTATAGATAAAATGTTGATTGGTGCAAAAGCGGTAATTCTGAGCACACTCTGACCCCAACTCACCAATCAATCAAGAGTAATTTCCATACAAGACGAGATAATTACCAGATGTCAGAGCGTCGCTTAGTAATACATGCAGGCTTTCATAAATCTGGAACCACTGCGCTCCAAGAGGCCTTTGATGCCCAACGAAGTGAATTAAAGAAATATGGAGTGCTGTATCCAAACATTGGACGCAAAGCACATCATCGAGTTGCCTGGGCTTTAACACAACGTCCTTGGGGTTGGAACAAAAAAGGTGGAGAGGTAACCCCGAAAAAACACTGGGAAGATCTAGCCAAGTTAGTAAATAAGAGTGATGCAGAAACCGTTTTGATAAGTAGTGAGTTTTTTTCGGAGCTAAATGGGGATGCAATCCGTACCATTTTTAGCGAAATAAAAAATAGAGAGGTTCAAGTAGTTTTCACAGTTAGACCATTGGTAAAACTGTTGAGCTCTTCTTACCAACAGTATTTGAAGTATGGAATCACAGCGGATTACACAAGCTGGCTGCACTCTGTTCTTGATGCTCCTGGGGAATCAAAAATAAACCCCACATTTTGGCAACGTCACTTTCATGGAAAGGTTGTTGGCCGGTGGGCTGACGTCCTAGGCGCGAACAATGTGACAGTAATTGTGGTCGACGAAAGCAAGCCAGAGTTCTTATTTGACTCGTTAAATGAGTACTTGTCGCTCCCCAAGGGTTTTCTAAAAGCGCAGGAAACTGGCAGTAACCGCTCTCTGACTATGGAGGAAATCTCTCTATTAATTGAGTTAAATAAAAGGTTTCCAGAGGAGCGTGAGTGGGATGAGTATGTAGTCTTTATCCGAGATGGTTATATAAGAAGATTAACGGATCTAGTAAAGCCATCAAAAGATTCAGGGAAATTACCAACCCCGAAATGGGCGATAGAAAAAGGTAATGAAATCGGAACCCGCAATAAAAATGAACTTATCGCCACAGGAGTAAAAATAATTGGCGATGTTGACTCTTTAGATACCGCTAAAGTACTGGAAGGGGAGCCAACCTATCCGAGCGAAATCTCTATCGCGGTAGTGGCTGAAGCAATGATTGGATTCAATAAAAATCTAGTAAAGAGATTTCCACTTGAATGGGTACAGTCGAATGTTTTTAAACGTTACAAACGAAAAGCTATTATCGAATTGAAAAAACTGCGTAGAAAAATCTAGTTGAAATTAAGGTTGGCGCGGTCTAAATCCGCTTGGAAATCAACCTCAACCGCGAATAAATCAGAGATGTCTACCGGCTCGATTTCGATGCCAGCTTTTTCAATCGCCAACTCAAGGCCACGCTCAAAGTAATCGTTGTCATCGCACTCTTCAAGATATTTAATTACAGAGTCTTTGTGATACTTTGAGATGAAGTTGATGCCTACCGCTTCACCGAGCGCGTTCTGTACTTGTTTGGAGAGTGCGTTGATGTGCCCTTTGGCATCTACCGTGTATTTGACCTCTTCTTCAGCGGTTGCAGAGGTGTTTACGCAAACAAATGAGCTTTCGCTGCGCATGCGATCAGAGACTCGCTCTAGAACTCTGGAGTCAAAGACAACATCACCATTTAGCCATAGCACCCCACCTTCATGGGAAGCACGCAGTGCTTTCAATAAACTTTTAGAGGTGTTGGTCTGATCATAAATCTCGTTATAAACAAAGCTGGCGTTGGGGTGCGCCTCCATAATCATCTCCAACTTGAAACCCACAACTATTGTGGTGCGAGCTTCATCTTTGAATACTTTCTCAACATTCTCTAATTGTTGTTGCATTATGGAGCGTCCATCGGCCAGCGGAGTTAGTGGCTTGGGCCATGGCTTTCCAAGACGGGTGCCCATTCCAGCAGCAAGAATCACAACTTGAAGGGCCATAGATTTATACTACAGGAAATGAATCAATCCCTTTCATCGTTGGTGGTTACTCCCGCGACAAAAATCGAAGAGGTCTTACATAGCTTCGTAAATTCGCCATCCGACCTTCTTTTAATTGATGAGTCTTCAGTTATCGCAGATCCTCATATGGAGTTGTTAACTGATTATCCTCGTAGCGCATCGGCAGCACTTGTTGCAGTAGAGAAAAATGGCGATACCTTAGTAAGACAAAATCGCATTGCCAGCGCGACATCAGATTCTCATAAAGTAACTATCGGAAATAGAAAATTCTTAGGTGTACTTAGACTTTCTAAAAATCAAAGCACGGAAATCATTACAGCGCTAGAAAATGCAATCGAACATAATCTAAAAGGAAATGCGATTGATTTAACTTTGGTCGCCTTAACCCGAGCCACCATCAAAGTCGATGCAGCAGAAGCATGGGCGGCACCCTTTGCGAGAACAACCGATGCTGTAGTGCGAGCCGAAACCAAAGTTGCAATCTCACAATTAAATATGGGCCGGGTACGTTTAAGAATGGCTAACCGAGCAAATGATGGCTTTTTTTCAGTATTTTTCTTAAGAAAGTTTTCAAAATTGCTAACCTGGCTTGCGGTAAGAGTTAAAGCAACTCCAAATCAGGTAACCCTAATTTCTTTTGCCATTGGCCTTTACTCTGCATACAGTTTTTCACAAGGTACTTTCTGGTGGATATTTCTGGGAGCGGTACTTTTACAGTTAAGCATCATCGTTGATTGCGTTGATGGCGAGTTAGCGCGTTACACCAGAAAGTTTTCCAAGCTCGGTGCTTGGCTGGATGCCGTAACGGATCGAGTTAAGGAATACATGGTGTTTCTCGGGCTAGCAATTGGCGCAGAGAAGAACGGTCGAGATCTATGGATTCCAGCAATTGCCATGATGCTCATTCAAACCTTTAGACACCTGTCTGATTACAACTTCGCTCGAGTTATACGTATCCGTGCGGAGGATAAGTTCACAGCTCCCGTGGAGTACACAGCGGATTTTGATGGAATTATTCCGACCGAACGAGAGCCTAAAGGGCGGTTGCGTTATTGGCTGGGCAAAATTATTCAATTTCCTATTGGAGAACGATGGTTGGCGATTAGCGCAAGCGCGGTGATTGGTGGCGCTGCATTTACCTTCACGATCATGCCAATTCTGGCATTTATCTCAGCTGTTGTGGTTTATCGTGGACGAATTAAAAGAACTTTAGCCAACCTACCAAAAGAGTCGATTAAGAGTTCATTTATCGTTGATCAATCAGATCTGTTCGGAATGAAGCGCAGTATCTTCAAGAGGTTTGATTGGATTGAACCCTCACTATTTCGCGCAATTGAAGGTGGATTCCTACTTTGGATTTTTGCCAGTGTTGATCAAATCAACATTGCTAGCTACATGATTATTTTTGCCATCGTCTTTAATCATTACGACAATCTTTATCGGGCACTTCAAGGTGAAAAGAAGCCAAAATGGCTCTCCGCCCTCGGTTTATTTGTTGGTGGCAGAATCTTGTTGTTAGGTGTGGCGGCGCTTCAAGGTTGGGATTTAGATTATTTGGCCTGGTATTTCTCTACTTTGTTCCTTGTGGTCTCTTCGGTGCAATGGGTTTTGAGCCACCAAGCCAATAAGATTGGGAAATGACATCTAGGCCATCAAAGCCAACGATTGCGCAGATTCGAGAGATCTCTCAGCCGGCATCTGTAACTGGTCGCTCCAACGCTGAGCACTGGGTTGCAGATCTTTATCTGCGAAAGATCTCGCCGTATCTAACGAGATTGCTATTGAAGACGCCAATTACTGCAAATGGTGTTACTTA
>JBJOIM010000061.1:0-6307 GCA_046047175.1 Actinomycetota bacterium
TTTTTTGAGTAGTAACGAGGTAGTAACACGGATAGACATTTAGGTGCCTAATCCGATAATTGAGCGTTTACTAAGCTTATTAGATGCGATAGTGTGCGTCATTAGTAGTGCGTAAGACCTTACTTCCGTTAACTCTTAATCACCGGGTCGTAGGTTCGATCCCTACACAACCCACCAGTTTCACGAAGGGTTTGCCCGCTCTTGGTGGCCAAGATTGGTCGTATTCTCCAATCCGATTGGCAGCCAGTCAGCAATAAGCCAGCAGCTACAAAGCTGGTAGTTCATGTACCCCGAGACAAAGCTTAAAGGCAGTAGCTGATCTCTTTTTTATTGAGTTATTTAGAAATTGGTCTCTGATATTTAATGGTCAGGCTCGATTTTGCTAAAACTTTACCTTCAACGGCCTTCAAAAGGGCAGTCTCTGTCGCATCGTTTGGCTCCAAAGCCAAAATCTCTGAAAGTGCAAAAGCTGTAATGGTGTACTCCTTCACACCCGAACCTTGTGAACACGGAGGCGTATATCCCAATTTTTTCCCTTGAAAATTCCTCCCTAAAGTTCCAACGTTGGAGGCACCTGCTGGTATTAAATTTATAGAAGGTGGAATGTTGTAAATGATCAAGTAATAGTGATTGCCTATGTCAACCTCCCCCGGCCTCAATGGACCGGGAATGGTATCCATTACGAGAGCAAGGGATTTGGTGCCGCTAGGAACTCCAATGAAATTTAGAGCGGGAGATTCACCAACTCCGTCACAGGTACTTGCTGCGGGAAGGCTCCCTCCATTAATGAAGTCGGGACTTCCAACTTGGAATGAAGGTGGGCTTTGAATAGTAGTTTTTGGCGCCAACACTTTGCCGCGAAGCAAAACTGTATTGTCAATCCTGAGATCTGAGGACCAAACTAATGCCGCTACCGGTGACCAATCAAAGTCAAAATAGCCATCTTTTACGCCAACTGCCTCTCTGGAGAACTCCATGGCACTTTTCCATGTTGCGTCCTTAAATGTCCGTGAGTACCAAGAGGTTGGAGATTTAGTCACCGCAGCTTTGCAATCTGAGAGCGGAGTACGAGATTTTTCGCAATCTGGGTTAAGAGGAGCTCTATTTGTTACCAAAACCTTCCAGGAGCGGTTAGTTGCTCCAACAACCGCACCAGATGACAACTCTCGAATCTGAGCTATTACACCCCCGTCTCCAATCTGTTGATTGGGTTTTCCTATGTACTCCAAACCTGAAGCATTTTCAACATAATCCCGTGCCATGATTCCAATCGTCAGTGGGTAGGAAGCTTTGAAGGTAATAACTTCGCTATTGAAGGATCTTTCGGTCAGAAAAGGAGTGGAGTCCTCTCCAATCTTCTTGCCATTTACATACATAGAGAACCAGTTATCAGCCCACACCTCGGCCTGAAAGGTGTATATCTTGGCCGCCGCAGTGGCCTCACTCAGGGGTGACATTAAAGCCAACAACAATGTTGCAGCTAATGCCATTCGTGAAATTCGCATCAAGAGTTCTTAATATATGAGTCGGCGATTGAGCCATCAGACCTTATGAATTCAACTTTGATTGCAGATGAATTTGTAGTTATCTTTAAAAATCCTGAACCACCAATTGTTTTCCCAGATACATAACCATATGCTGCAGCTGAACTAGTTTTATTCCCAGGATGACTTGGCTGTGGCAGGGTTTGATAGATGATTCCATCCAGCTCCTGCTTCACATAAATGTGATCGTGTCCTTTGAAAACGAAATCGACACCGTTATCAACTAGAAGTTGGTGGACTGGCTTTTCCCATCCTGGACGATTGGAGGCGAATCCTTCCGAGCCATCTCGATTCTTGCCTCCCCATTCATTGAATATTGCATTCTCAACCCCACCGCGAGATTGTGCATTTCCATATAACAGATGATGCACGTATACAAACTTATGTTGAGCGGTCGATTCTTCCAGAGTGGTCTTTAGCCAGTCATACTGGGTTTTACCCAAGGTCCATTGCCAACCATCATCTTTAGGATTTGTGGTTGTATATGTAAAGATATCTAGAACTATGTGAAGAGATTCTGGTGTTGTGAAAGAGTAATAGGCAAGCTCTCCAGTCTGTGCTGGAAAGTACTCTTTTCGGTACTTCTTAGTGTTGAAGTTGCTATATCCCAGTTCACCATCATGATTTCCTAAGGTGAAGTAAAAAGGTATGCCATTTAACTTGTCGTAGAAACTCTTCATAAATTCAAAACGCTGCCGGATGCTTGCCTCTGATTTGTCCTGCAACTTGTCGGTCATGAAAATATCCCCTAGATCCATAAGAAATGCGGGATTGCTTTTCACAATTTGATTAATAGTTGCGGTAAAAACCTCTGCTGAAGAGGCTTGGTCCATGTGCGGATCGGCTTGAACTGCGAAAACAAAATCTTCCCCAACCTTTGCTGTTGTTATTGAACTCTGAGCTAAGGCGCTGAATTTGGTCTTCCCCTTCAAGGCATATCTGACTCGATAGTAAACCTTAGTTTCGGCCTTTAGGCCATTGATCAAGAATGTAGTCGCTGCGCCTTTTGCCAGAGCCAAAGTTGGGGTTTTATCTGTGTACTTACTTCTCGTGTATCCGTACTCCACATATCCCTTACCTGGGAGGGAGCTTGTTAGATTTATCGAGAAAGAACTGGCGCTAGTACTCAATAATTTTGTGCTGATTGGCGAAGCACTTGAACTTGTTGGAAGGGTTCCAAATATAAATACGGCAACTAGAATTGCAGAAGAAAGAAATGCCCCTTTTAATTTGTTTGCTTTTTTCATTTTCTTTTGTAAACCTCAGTTCTCGTTGAGCCATCGGAGGAAATAAATTCCATATTGACATCAGTTAAGGTCGCCGTGTATTTGATTTGATACTTAGAGCCATTTAAATCATATGTGAGGAGGTATGAATCTCCTGACAGTCTCTCAAAGCCGGTTATTGAAGCTCCGCGTAGCGGTGCGCCGGCCGGCCTGAATCCTTTCGTGGCAGCCTGTGGGTCTACCTGACCATCTATTTCAGTGACGACACCTTTAAAGCCACCATTTATATAGGGGTATGTTTTTGTGCCGTGGTAATGATATTTTTTCTTGGCATCAAAATGACCGTTAAATTCATCTAAACCAATTGCGGGCTTCCCATCGATTTCGGTTTCACCATAGATTGGAAATCCATCTAAAGCATATGCGATTGGAACTTTCTTCCCAATAACACTCTGCAAATGAAGTGGAGCGGTGTGATAGTGATAGTCGTCGGCACGACCACAATGCCCACCCCAGTCATCAAGTTCGCCAGTTAAATAAGCATCGGTTCCTTTATTTGTTAATGCATTGAAAATCGGTACACCATTTACTGCGATAGCAATCGCTCCCCTCAAAAAATGATTTTTGGCCGAGATAGGGTTCTTGCTAATAACTGGCGTTATAGGTATTGGCCACGCGTTACTTCCTGAATAAGGCTGAACTGTCGGTACTTGTTGCTGCCAGGCCTTTATGCCTATCATCATGGAATGATTTGGAATGCCACTACTTTCAACTAGGTAATACTTTCCACTTCGAAAAACTTTTACCGACTTAGAAAAGCCAGAAAATCCCGGCAATTTCACCAATTTCGCGGCTGCTGCTTCTGATGGCGGCAAAAGCCCAGATAAAGTGCTCGCGCCAATTGCTAATGCACTTAGTTGTAATAGCTTACGTCTTCCTATCTCATCCAAGTGAGTAACTTCATGATCATGATTGTGATGCATTTTTTAAGCCTTAGGCAGGACAGTGTATTTGTGAGCTATCTGCATATTAGTTCGTGCATTATCCTGATTTCTAGCGGCAAGGAAATACTCAACCGTTGCCTCTTCTGGCCCGACCGTTACTCTCACATGGCCAGAGTTGGGAGCTTTCACGCCTGACTTATAGGCGCTGTCATTGAAATAACTGAATGTGTCATCTGCAGGATTTGGCATGGATTGGTAAATCAATCCATCACGTTCCTGAGTAACAAATATATGATCGTGACCTTGGAAAAATACCGAAACATTGTTTTTAACCATCAAGTCATGAATAGGCAATTCCCAATTGGGTCTTTCTTTTGCAAAAGTCGTTACACCTTTGGGGTCTTTGCCCCCCCATTCATAATCATATGAGAGTTCTATTGCTCCTCGTCCAGTACCCATCACGTGATGGGCAAAAACAAACTTGTATTTTGCGGTACTTGTTTCTAATGTTCTTTTGAACCAGGCGTACTGTTCATCTCCAATTCCAATTGCCCAAAGATCTTTAGTTTTTGAGTTCCCTCCGGAAGGTGGTTTAGGTTGAGTCGATGAGGTACCAGTTTTTTTCCCGCCACCAGTCCCTTTTTTAGTACCAGAGCCCGTTGCTTGATCTTCAGCTACTAAGACTCCAGCCGCATTATCTACTGCATTTTTCGAGTGCCAGTAAGGATCAAGTGTCACAAATAAGGCATCACCCCATTCCCAGGCGTAATAATCCCGTAAGTATCCGATGCCATCGACCTTTGTCTGATCCGCTGAATAAAAGTTATCAGGCCCAGGTAATGGAAAATATTTCACTCGAGACTTTCCTGCCAAGACTGCAGGGTTGGTAGCCGTGCCATCCAGTAAATAAGCAGCCGCCTGTTCGTGATTTCCGTTAACCAGAAATATCGGCGTCGATCCACCTATTATCTCTAACCATTGTCTATGCGTTTCATAAACTTTATCTACATTTTGAGCGTTAGCTTGACCCTTATTTATCAAAGGATCGATACTAAAGTCATCTCCCATTAAAATGTGAAAGTCTGGTTTTTGCGAGAGTACATTGGCTAAAGCAATTTTATATAAATCTTCATTAAACATTTTCCCTTTTCGCTCAGGATGAGTATCGCCATGGAGTGTAAAAGCAAATGCGTCGCCCCTGGACCTTTGTGTTCTAAAGGTGTGCTGCTTTCCATAAATGAGTTTGCTAGATCCTGGCTCTCGGTAGGCAACTCTGTAATAGATTTGTGAGTTTGTTTTCAAATTCATCAAATCAAAAACTACTGGATTCCCTGCTACTATTTTTTTACTTGTAGATTTACCTGAATATCTTGTCTTTGAAATCCCGAACTGAACATAGGCTGTAATATCACGATTCGAAATCACACTTATGGCTACTGAGTTATTTGTTGGACGTCCTAGCATCAACCGCAAGTTAGTCGGCGTAGCTCGTGCTCTTCTGAAAATTTGGTCATGGATTAAATATATAGAGACTGACCACATCCACTTTGATGGTTTCACTGGAATTTCTTTAGAAAACTCTGCTAAAACGTAATGAGCCCGACTGGTATTATTCACCAGTCGGGCTCATTATCTACCTCGCTTTTATCTAGTTGTTTTTGCCCACTTTGATTGGTTTAGCTGGCTTAACTGGCTTTACCGGCATGGATGGAATTGTCGCTTTAGCAGACTCTTTGGCGGAATTAAATGAACTTCTAGCTGCGCTTAGCGCTTCAGCTGAAGGAGAGCTTGCCTTTACGCTCTCAAGAGTTGATTTTGCGCCGGATATAACGGTTTTAGCAGACGCCTTAGCCGCCTCACGCGCCACCTTAACCTCGGCTTTTTGCACCTTGTAAGCCGCCACAGCTGTCCTGTAGCTTTCTTTGGCCGCTTGATAAGCCGCTTTATTTGGATTTGAAGATGCGCCAACCTCTTCAGCATTTGCACCCGGCATCACAGCAGTGATTAGTACGAGCGTAGCTGCAGTAATTAGTTTTTTCATGATCACCTTTCTTAATTGAATTACAGTCTGTTGACTGCACGATTCAAGACTAGAGACAGATTTTTTGGATTGCTTGTGAATCGCTAAAGACTAGCTTTTGAATTAGAATTACGATTTCCGATTCTTAACTTTTCCTTTAATCGGTTTTTGTGGAAGTTCAGGAATACTGGTCAACTCCCTAATCCGTTTGTCTCTCAACAATGTTGCGGCAGCAATCTCGCTATTTTTTTTTGTTTTAAAAGTCAGCTTCTCTTCTCGGGAGCCAGATTGGCTTTCATACTTAAGATTTATTGCCCTCAGAGCAATTTTAAAATCATTATTAATCGCTTTTATACAGGCCTCATACAACCTATCTGCATCTTTTTTCAAATTCACAAGCTCTTTAAACTTAATATTAGACTGCCCTTGGCTAGTCTGAAAGGAATACAGCGCACTTCGGTATTCGTTACCTACACTTTGACAGTTCTCAACTGCCGCATACGCAGGGGCAGAACTGAACTGGATGGCACAGGCAAGCGATGCAACAAGTAAACCAACTCGTAGCTTATGCAC
>JBJOIM010000062.1:0-5427 GCA_046047175.1 Actinomycetota bacterium
ACGTGGGCAGGTGACCTCTAAGTACATATCAACGCTGGGATCACGTAGCCGCATGTAAACCATGCCAGAACCAGCTCGATCATTTAACTGTGCGATCTCACCTTCAACCCAGATCTGCCCCAAGCGATTGATGTACTCGCTGATGGCCTCTGAGACAACTCTCACCGGTACCGGCTTATCACTTGAAGTTTCGAGCACGGCGCAATGCTAATAGGATGCGGTTATGGCTAAACGAGTGCTTTTGGCAGCGCCGCGCGGATACTGTGCTGGTGTTGATAGAGCGGTGGTTACCGTTGAGAAAGCACTAGATCTCTATGGAGCTCCGGTCTACGTACGCAAGCAGATTGTTCACAATATCCATGTGGTCTCCTCATTGGAGAAAAAGGGCGCGATATTTGTAGATGAAACCGATCAGGTTCCAGAGGGTTCAATCGTCATCTTCTCCGCCCATGGCGTATCGCCAAAGGTCCACCAAGAAGCGGCTTCTAGAAATTTGAAAACCATTGATGCCACCTGTCCTTTGGTTACCAAGGTGCACCAAGAGGCTAAGAGATTTTGGCCTGGATGGAGCCCGTAATGTTGAAATTGATCCAAACCGACCAGTTGCATGGTTATCCCAAACCACATTAAGTGTTGATGAAACATTAGAAACAGTAGGCATCCTCAAGCAGCGTTTCCCGCAGTTACAGGATCCACCATCTGATGACATTTGTTACGCCACCCAAAACCGTCAGGTTGCTATCAAACAGATTGCGCCTCAAGCGGATTTAATTTTGGTGGTTGGCTCCCGTAACTCCTCCAACTCGGTTCGCTTGGTAGAGGTGGCGTTGGAGTACGGCGCCAAGTCAGGGCATTTGATTGATTACGCCAGCGAGGTTAAGGATGAATGGTTTGATGGGGTAGAGACCATCGGAGTTTCAAGTGGTGCATCGGTTCCCGAGATATTGGTAAAGGATTTATTGGCAGAGCTAGCTCGTCGTGGTTATGAAGATGTAGAGACAATTACCGCATCAGAGGAGCACTTACTTTTCGCTATTCCACCAGAGCTTCGTAAAGATCTACGCGCTGCGGGTAAGTAACCGCTTGTTTTCTTTAAAGTAACTCCACCAGCCATACAAAGCGCCAGATATTAAGAATGGTGCAACGCTAGCTAAACCAGAAACGAGATCTACCCCTAGCCTGGTGGGGCTCAAAGAGATTCCGCCAACAGTGGGAAGTAAAACAATCGCTGCTAATCCAAAGGCAATTGGTGGGTTTACCACCGCCACATAGGTAGTTCCCGGCCTACCATAAACCAAGCCTCCGTAGTAGCAGCCCCAAATGGCAAAGCCGGTAACAAAGCCGACATTAGAGCGGAAGAAGATCTCAATCATCGCAACAAATGAGAGAAAAACAAATTGCAAAATAACGATACCTGGCTTGGTTAAGCCGGCACCTTTAATTGGTCCGCTCATCAGAGTCTCCTTCATCTAAATCATCATCACCATCAAATAGATCCGGCGCCGTTAACTCCTTGGGTGAGATCTGTCGTAACTCATCATCAACCTCTTCTAATGCTTTCAATTTGCTGGAAGAAGGTGCGCCCAGTTTTACCATCTTGCGTGCTGGCTTGATTACATTCTCTTCGGCGCTTTTGATTAGATCGTTAAAGGCGCGCTCGGTGGATTTAATGCGATCGCCCAAGGTTTCGATCTTGCTATGTACTTTTCCTATGCGCTTTAGCAGCTCGCCAGCGAGATCCTGAATCTCCTGTGCGTTGCGAGCCAACTCGGAGCGACCAAAAACATAAGCAACGGTGCGCAGTAGCGCCATCATTGTGGTCGGGGTCGCGATAGTTACATTTTTCTCAAAGGCTTTGTGCAGTAACTGGGGCTCGACATCGAGAGCCTCGCTAAGGATTGATTCAAAAGGAGCAAAGAGAACTACATAGTCAGGGGAGTTGCCGGTCTCCTGATAACCACGTTTTGCCAAGGCATTTACATGCCCCATCAAATCTTTAGCATGGGCCTGCATCAACCTTGTACGTTCCGTCGGATCCTTTTCAACTACCGCTTCGAGGAATCGATCAAATGGAAACTTGGAGTCGATAAAGATCTCGCTGCCACCAGGAACGGCAATCTTGATATCTGGCTTTGAGATATCGGTGCCGGTGGTGCGGTAATCCTGTTTGAAGAAATGAACATTCTCAATCAAACCGGCATTTTCCAAAAGGGTTTCTAATTGGGCTTCACCATATTTACCGCGGGTCTGAGAGTTAGAGAGAGCGCCAGCAAGCTTTGTGGTTTCACGTAGCAATGTTTCATTGCCTAACTTCATATTTTCGATTTGGGTGCGCATCTCAGATTCAGCACGGGTGCGCTTGAGCTCCGCCTCTTGGGCTTGTGTGGTTAATTGCGCCATTCCAGTGGTTACGGCACGAAGCTGTTCATTGAGGGTGGTGAGTCGGTTTTCCTCCTCGCGCATTACATCAATTTGAGAGTTGAGCAGAGCAACCTTGCCCTTTTCGCTGTTTAATCGAATAACTCCAATAACCAGGCCGACCGCTAATCCGATCAATAGCCCGATGATGAGATACAACGCACCGTTCATGGCCATATCGTGGCAGTAAGCACTGACAATCACGGTTAGGCTCTACCCCTTGTGAGCCTCTCTATCGGAATCGTCGGTCTGCCGAATGTCGGAAAATCGACCCTCTTTAACGCTCTGACCAAGAACAATGTTCTGGCGGCCAACTACCCATTTGCCACCATTGAGCCCAATGTCGGAGTAGTTGGCGTCCCTGATTCCCGCCTAGATGTTCTGGCCAAAATCTTTGGCTCGGAGAAAATCATCCCCGCGGCAGTTTCCTTTGTAGATATCGCCGGTATCGTAAAAGGCGCATCAGAGGGTGCTGGCCTTGGTAATAAGTTCCTTGCCAATATCCGGGAAAGCGATGCAATCTGCCAGGTAATCAGAGTTTTTAGTGATGGCGATGTCGTCCATGTTGATGGCAGGGTTGATCCGGCCAGTGATATCGAAACCATTAACACCGAGCTACAACTCGCAGATCTACAAACCATTGAAAAAGCAATTCCAAGAATTGAAAAAGAGGCAAGGCAAAACAAAGAGCGCGCTGTTGTTTTAGACGCTGTTAAAGCCGCCGAGAAAGTAATCGCGGATGGCAAGTTGCTCTCTCAATCTGATGTTGATCTCTCTTTAATCAAAGAGCTTGGTTTGTTGACCGCAAAACCTTTCCTTTACGTTTTCAATGTTGATGCCGCAGAGCTAGCAGATCCTGGCCTGCGCAAGAAGTTGTCAGATTTAGTAGCGCCAGCAGAGGCAATCTTGCTTGATGCCAAGACAGAGGCAGAGCTTTCCGAGTTAGATGATGCCGAAGCCTTAGAACTTCTCAAATCAATTGGTTTGGAGGAGCCAGGTTTAGCAACTTTAGCCCGAGTTGGTTTTGCAACACTTGGATTGCAAACTTACTTAACCGCTGGACCCAAGGAGGCCCGCGCCTGGACGATTCATAAAGGTGACACCGCACCGGAGGCGGCTGGAGTAATTCATACCGATTTCCAAAAGGGCTTTATCAAAGCCGAAGTTATTTCATTTGATGATCTCGTTGCTGCGGGCTCGATGAATGAAGCCAGAGCAAAAGGAAAGGTCAGAATGGAAGGCAAGGAGTACATAATGCGTGACGGAGATGTAGTGGAGTTCAGATTCAATGTCTAAATTAACCGGCTCTAAATCACCTCATTTAGAAGGCTTAGCGCTGAAAAGCCGCGAAGAGCTACGTAACATCGCAATCATCGCCCACGTTGACCACGGTAAAACTACTTTGGTTGATGCCATGCTGTGGCAGTCAGGTGCCTTTGCAGCACACAAAGATCAATCAGAGTCACAAGATCGCGTTATGGATTCAATGGATCTAGAGCGTGAAAAGGGAATTACGATTCTTGCCAAGAACACCGCCGTTAAACGCGGCAACACCATCGTCAACATTATCGATACTCCCGGCCACGCTGATTTCGGTGGCGAGGTAGAGCGCGGACTAGAGATGGTTGATGGTGTTGCACTACTTGTTGATGCATCAGAAGGTCCGTTGCCACAGACCCGATTCGTTCTCCGTAAAGCATTGCAAAAAAATCTTCCAGTTATTTTGATCATCAACAAAGTTGATCGCCCTGATGCACGAATCGCAGCGGTTGTCGATGAGGCATATGGATTGTTCTTAGATCTTGATGCCACCGAGGATCAAATTGATTTTCCAATCGTCTATACCTCAGCAAAGGCCGGTCGCGCGTCACTAAACCGTCCAACAGATGGTGGCATGCCAGATGCGGAAAACCTTGATGTGCTTTTTGATGTTATTTTCAAAACTATCCCTGCACCTAAATATCATGAAGGTGCGCCTCTGCAAGCCCATGTCACCAACCTGGACTCATCTCCTTATCTTGGACGTTTAGCGTTGTGCCGCGTTCATGAAGGTGTAATCAAAAAAGGTCAGATGGTTTCCTGGATTAAAACTGATGGCAGCCAAGAGAAGGTAAAGATTTCAGAGCTCATGATGACTGAAGGTCTCGAGCGCGTACCTGCTACTGAAGCAGGTCCAGGCGACATCATCGCGGTCGCTGGAATTGAAACTATCACTCTTGGTGAAACCCTGGCCGATGCGGAAAATCCACACCCGCTGCCACTTATTACCGTTGATGAGCCAAGTATCTCGATGACAATTGGTATCAACACCTCTCCACTAGCTGGCCGTATTGGAAAGAAGTTAACTGCGCGTCTGGTTAAAAACCGTCTGGATTCTGAGCTAGTCGGCAACGTTTCTCTTCGCATTATGAATACCGACCGTCCTGATACCTGGGAGGTTCAGGGTCGTGGCGAGCTACAACTCGCAGTCTTGGTTGAAATGATGCGCCGAGAGGGTTTTGAGTTAACAGTTGGTAAGCCACAGGTTGTTACCAAAATGATTGATGGAAAACTTCATGAACCGATGGAGCGTCTAACGATTGATGCACCAGAGGATTACTTAGGTGTAATCACCCAGCTCATGGCTTTGCGCAAAGGTCGTATGGAGCAGATGGTTAATCACGGCACTGGTTGGATCAGAATGGATTTCAAAGTTCCATCACGTGGTCTCATTGGTTTCCGTACCGAGTTCTTAACTGAAACCCGCGGCACCGGCCTCTTGCACCACGTCTTTGATGGTTACGAACCATGGAATGGTGAACTTCGCACCCGCAATACCGGTTCACTAGTTTCAGATCGCGCCGGAACCGCTACTTCATACGCAATCTTCGGATTACAAGAGCGCGGCACAATTTTTGCTGAAGTTGGTGCTGATGTTTATGAAGGCATGGTTATTGGTGAAAACTCTCGTCCGGAGGATATGGATGTAAATATCGTCCGCGAAAAGAAACTTACCAACATGCGTGCTTC
>JBJOIM010000063.1:0-5025 GCA_046047175.1 Actinomycetota bacterium
GCTAATCAGATTGTTGATGTAAAACGAACTGGTTTAGATAAAGAGGTCATCTACTTTGTAATGCCGGATCGCTATCGCAATGGTGATCCCAGCAATGATGACTTACCCGGCTACAACCCAACCCATACCGCCTTCTTTCATGGCGGAGATCTGAAAGGTTTAACCGGAAACTGTGCAGATGATGATGGCCTAGTACGCTTGAAGAAGTTAGGTTTTACAGCAATATGGGTAACGCCACTCGTTGTCCAACAACCTCCTACGGATGGTGGCGCTGGTTATCATGGTTACTGGGGGGTTGATTTTCTAAATGTAGATCCCCATTTAGGCAGCAACTCGGATTTATCTGCCATGAAGGCGTGCGCCGACAAACTAGGGTTAAAGCTCATTCTTGATGTCGTAACCAATCACACTGGTGACATAGTTTGGTATCAGGATCGGGTTGCTTACATTCCAGAGAAGTACAAATCCATCAAGAATCCAGCTTGGCTAAACGACATCAACAATTATCACAATACCGGTGATATGAACCGGTGTTGGAGCGATGGCCCATGCTCAAAAAACGGTGATTTCTTTGGGCTAGATGATCTAGCAACTGAGAAGGAAGAGGTTTATCGCGGTTGGGGCGAGGTTTATGGATCTTGGATCAAGAGGTATGGGTTTGTTGGTTTTCGAGTTGATACCGCACGACATGTTGATGATGAGTTTTTTAAGAACTGGAGTCCATTAATCAATCAGGCTGCACAAGAAGCTGGAATTTCAGATTTCACAGTTTTTGGCGAGGTGTGGGAGCAAAACCCGATTGACTTAGTCAATTACATAAGAGTCAATAAGTTACAGACTGCTTTAGATTTCCCTTTCCAAAAGTTTGCCGTAGATTTTGCAGCACAGAGCTCTGATGCCTCAATATTGCGTAACCTATTTGAATATGATGATTACTACACAAGTGCAAACTCATCAGCGGCTAATCTGGTTACCTTCTTAGGTAATCATGATATGGGGCGCTCAGCGTTCTTGATTGAGCGCACCAAGGTAAATCCAGCTGAGCAATTGTTGAGCCGCACCAAGTTGGCAAATACCTTGCTGTATTTAAGTCGTGGTGTCCCAGTTGTTTACTATGGTGATGAAGTAGGGATGCTGGGAAGTGACAATGGAAATGATCAAAGAGCTCGGCAGGATATGTTCCCCACTCAAGTTGAAATCTGGAAATCTGAGAAAAGATTAGGTAGCGCCCCTGTTGGTAGTGGTGACTCCTTTTCCAAAACTTTTTCAAATCCAGTAGCGCAACATCTAATCAAATTGTCTGAACTGCGCAGCGCACATCCCGCTCTGGCAAATGAGCAGATGCAGATTCGTTATGCCAAAGGCCCGGTCTTTGCCTTTTCAAAGCGGGAATTAGACTCAAATCGTGAGTACCTGGTGGTCTTAAATAACAGTGCAAAAACACAAAACGTCACAGTGCCAACCGCTAGCAGCTCTGGATGGCGGTTTTTACTAGGGAAATCAAGCCTTTCTACCAAGGCAACTGATGTGAGTTTGACCCTGAAACCGTTAGATGCAGTGGTGCTTCAGGCAAAGCAGGCAATCTCCAGCTCTACTGTTTCAGTTGGAAAGATAACGGTTAAGGAGGATTTCCTAACTGGATTTCAGCGCCTAACCGCTGCTGTCAAAACAAAGGATTTAGCTGTGGTGGAGTTTTTAGTTAAGAAATCCGGAAGCAATACCTGGCAATCCTTAGGGGTTGACCTAAATCAACCATTCCGGGTTTATCTTGATCCTAGAGAACACTCTGGGCAATTAGAGGTTAAAGCTGTTGTAACTAACTCTGCAGGAAGGAAATATGAGCTCTCAAGCACCGCTCTACGCATTGCCACACCATGATGGAAGTGAGATCTATCTAAGCTCCTTAGCGCCCAAGTTGGGAGATAAGGTCACCTTTAAGTTTCGTGCTGGCGGAGAGCTCAAAATAGAGAAAGCAATTCTGCGTCTCTATCATGATGGCGAGCCAAGATTCTTTCCTATGATTAAGAGTGTTAAAGGAAAAGAGCAGTGGTGGCAGGCAAGAGTTAAGATACTTAATCCGAAGACGCCTTATAGATTTTTAATTGTTAATGGAGAGCGCTACTCCTGGTTAAATGCGCAGGGATTTCATAGTAATGATGTAACTAGCACCCATGATTTCCAATTGCTTGCCACCACAGAGTTTCCAAAGTGGATTCGCAGCTCTGTTTTCTATCAGATATTCCCGGATCGTTTCGCTACCTCTGGCAAGTACCGAAGTTTAATGCCAAAAGAGTTTGTCGCTAAAGATTGGAGTGATCTACCTAAAGGAAGGGATAAGACAACAGGTGTCGAGTACTTTGGCGGGGATATGGATGGGGTAGCCCAGAACCTTTCTCATATTCAAAAACTTGGTGCCAACGGCATATATTTCACGCCCTTTTTCCCAGCCAGATCTACTCATAGATATGACGCCAGCTCCTTTGATGAGGTTGATCCACTTCTAGGAGGAAACCCCGCTTTCTTAAGATTGTTGAAGATAGCCCGGATTAAGAAAATTCATATCATGGGAGATCTAACTACAAATCATTGTGGTGCGGGACATCCTTGGATTAAAAAAGCTTTGGCAAATAAGACAGCTAAGGAGCGGGAGTTTTTCTATTGGGATAGATCGGTAAAACATGGTTATGAAGGCTGGTGGGGTCTAGCTTCATTACCAAAGTTAAATTACAACTCTAAGAAGTTAAGAGATTTGATGTACTCCGGCAAAGCTTCAATTGTAAAAAAATGGTTGGCAAAACCATTTTCTCTATCTGGCTGGCGCATTGATGTTGGAAATATGACAGGGCGTTACCGTGGTGAAGATATGAACCGCGAAGTAATTTTGGGAATTCGCCAGGCAGTGCAACAATCCAATCCCGATGCTTGGTTGCTTGCTGAGAACGCCGACCACTTTCCGGCTGATTTAGATGGATTTGGGTGGCATGGCACTATGAACTACAACGGTTTCATGAGGCCCGTGTGGGGTTGGTTGAAACACCAGCCGCAGGTTGACTCTGGTTTCTTTGGGGTCCCAGTAGAGGTTCCACGTTTTAGCGGCAAAGAGATGGTCTCTGCGATGAAGGAGTTTTCCTCAACTATTCCCTGGCGCAATTTTGTTTCATCAATGTTGTTACTTGATTCTCATGACACAGCAAGGTTTAGAAATGTAGTTGGTGCCAACTCCAAGCTTCATCTTTCCGGTATGGGTTTGTTGCTTACATATCCTGGAGTGCCCTCTATATTTGCCGGAGATGAGATAGGTGTGCAGGGTGCTTGGGGAGAGGATGCGCGCCGAACTATCGATTGGAGTGGTGCCAATTGGGATCATGATTTCTTCAATGAGGTGCAAAAATTAATAAAAATCAGGCGTAATTCTCATGCCCTAGCCCATGGTGGTTTGCGCTGGTTGGTGGTTGAAGATGACGCCATCGCCTTTATTCGGGAATCTTCCAAGGAAAGTGTCCTAGTTGTTATAACCCGCAAAGCGGTACGGGTTGCGCTGCCGCAAATTGATGGCAACACAACTACGGTTTACGGAGCTGATTTATTTAACGGGGTGTATCGCAGCCCTGATGCTTCAGTTGGTATCTACCGGGTTAGCTAAGCCAAAAACGCAAGGCATCATCAACATACCTGGACCAGGATCTCTCATTGTGTCCAGTGCGATGGTAAACCTTGCTTACAAAGTTGGAGTGCCAGCCGTTTTTGCGGGCTAGTTCATCAGCAAACTCTTGAAATGGTTGATAGCTGGCGTCAAGGCCTTTAGTGCCACGACTCATCCATAACTTTCGCTCCGGATGTTGTGGCAGATTATGAACTAGATATTCAACTAATGGATTTCCAGCCAGAACCCAGTGTGGCGAGAATGCTAAAGAGGTGTGGAAATAATCAGAAAACTTTGCGGCAGCATAGAGTGTTGCTAATCCACCCATGGATGAGCCCAGCATCGCGGTGTTGTTTGGTGATGCAGCAGAATCAGTTGATTTAGCAATGCTGGGCAATATCTCATGAAATATTTGAGTTAAGTACTCGTTGCCCCGTAGATCGCTTATATCAAGAGTTGTGATGGGTTTACTGGGTTTGATACCGCTATGAAATGCATCTTCAGGAGAGAGATCTTTAACACGACCATAAGGATCTTGTTTATTGGAGCTGTGAAAGATCCCAATAACCAAGGGAGGCTTTTTGTGATTTTCTTTAGCAACCCTTATTGCATTTTGTGTTAAGCGCCAGGTTTGACGAAGATGTGTGGCGGTACGTGGATCGAATATGTTCTGCCCATCATGAGCAATTAGTACTGAGTCGTAGCCGCCCTCTGGCGCCCAAAAATCGACGATTCGACCGGCGAAATCCACCCTGTTTACCTGGTCTGGAATGCCCCGGACTTGGAAGCGCTTAATCACCTTCATGGTGGTTGAATCATGCCATGAGCAAAAGAGCCATCTTTTGGTTTCGCAGGGATCTTCGGCTAGCGGACAATCCGGCCCTACTTGCCACCTTTGATGAGGCCGATGAGGTAATTCCACTTTTCATTTTGGATGATGAGATATCTGAACGGGCAGGGGAGCACCGCAGGGCGTACTTGGCTGCATCACTTAATGCACTCAATGAATCTTTGGGTGGAAATCTATTTGTTATCAGTGGTGATCCAGTAAAAGTTTTAAGTGATGTCATGAAACGTTATAAAGCGGATTCAGTACACAGCGCATTCCCATTTGCTCCTTATGGCGAGGCGAGAGATGCAGAGTTAAGAGCGGCTGGGATTGAATTGCAACAACTAGGTAGTGGTTACGCGGTTGCACCGGGCCGGGTTCGTAAAGATGATGGCACCCCTTATCGGGTCTACACACCTTTCTATCGAGCTTGGTTGGCGCATGGTTGGCGTGCACCAGTTGCTGCTCCTAAAAATCCCAAATGGGTAGCACCAAAAAATGGTGATCAAAAGATTCCTAATTGGAAATCTCCAAATGGTGTTGTGTTGCAAGA
>JBJOIM010000064.1:0-5001 GCA_046047175.1 Actinomycetota bacterium
CAGACTTAATTCGGCACGGATTCTTGCATGCCAGTGTTCCGCTAAAGCCTCCGTTAGCTGCACGCCAAGGCCATGCAGCTCTAGATACTCCCGATAGTTGTTAGCCGCGAAAAGTTTGGCGGTCGCTTCGCTAATAGATTGACCCATAGTTACGATGTGAAAGGCAACAACATCCAATTCGCCAGCGTCTTTGTCTTTGAAGAAATCACTGATGCATAATCTGCGATCTCGACGCTGACGCGGGAAGGAAAACCTAACTCGCTCTTGGCCTTTTAGTAGGCCTTCGTGGTGAAGAATCACTAAATCGTTACCTTCGCTGTAGCAGGGAAAGTAGCCATAGGTAACAGCTGCATTGAGCCAACCATTGGCCAGAGCCTCGTTCAAAAGAGAACGTAATCTTGGTCGACCCTGCTCCTCAACAATTTTCTCGAAAGAGTCCTGTTTGCCCTTCAATCCCCACTGTCCAACATAAAGAGCTCGCTCATCTAACATTGAGCTGTAATCACCCAATGCAATCCCCTTAACAACTCGAGAACCAAAGAATGGGGCTTTGGGGACTTGGATATCCCTAGCAACATCACTTCTAGTTGTATCCGCAGTTGAAACACTGTCATCTTTAACCACACGGGTTCTACGCTCTTTTAGGGCGGGCAGCTGTGCTGTTTCGTCGCCGCGTTTGCTGGCCATTAGAGTATCCATTAGTGACAGACCCTCAAAAGCATCCCTTGCATACCGAACTACCCCCGGAAAAACCTTCGCCATATCACTTTCAACAAAACTTCTTGTTAAAGCCGCACCACCCAGCAATATTGGCCATTTCTGGGCCAAGCCACGATTATTCAACTCTTCCAGATTCTCTTTCATAATTACCGTTGATTTAACCAAAAGGCCACTCATTCCAATCACATCAACATTTGACTCTTGCGCAGCGTCAATTATTTGATTGATTGTTTGTTTAATTCCGATGTTAACGACGCGATAACCATTATTGGTCAAAATAATGTCGACCAGATTCTTTCCAATGTCATGCACATCGCCTTTTACGGTAGCAAGAAGGATCGATCCTCGGTCCTGAGAATCAGTTTTGGTCATGTGAGGCTCTAGTAACGCAACAGCTGATTTCATCACCTCCGCGGATTGCAAAACGAAAGGTAGTTGCATCTCACCTCGTCCAAATAACTCACCAACTGTTTTCATGCCATCCAACAGCAGTTCATTAATGATATTAAGCGGTTCTAGGCCACTTTCGCGAGCTTCATCCAAATCCGCTTCGAGACCCTGCTTTTCCCCGTCAATAATCCTTCTCTTGAGTCTTTCAGGGATCGGTAACGCTGCCAATTCGGCGGCACGCGACAATCGCATACTTGTTACCTCTACCCCGGCAAATATCTCTAAGAACCGTGAGAGTGGATCGTAAATACAGTTCTCACCTTCAAATTTTCTTCGGTCATAAATCAGATCAAGTGCAACTTCTAATTGTTCTTGGGGAATTTTCGCTATCGGTGTGATCTTTGAGGGATGAACTATTGCGCTATCTAAACCGTTCTTTACCGCTTCGGAGAGAAAAACTGAGTTCAAAACAATTCGTGCCGCGGGGTTCAATCCAAAAGATACGTTACTAACTCCCAAGGTGGTTTGAATCTCGGGATACTCTTGTTTTAAATGCTTGATGGCTTCCAGAGTCTCAATAGCATCTCGTCGAGTTTCCTCTTGTCCTGTAGCAATTGGAAAAGTCAAACAATCAATAATCACATCAGAGAGTGGTACCTGCCAATTTTCATGGAGATCTTTTATAAGTCTTCGACCAACCTTAATCTTCCATTCTGCGGTACGAGCTTGACCCTCCTCATCAATAGTTAGCGCAACTAGGGCTGCCCCGTGCTCCTTTGCCAAAGGCATAATCTTGGCAAATCTTGAATCTGGGCCATCCCCATCTTCGTAATTGACTGAGTTGATTACAGATTTGCCGCCTAAGCTCTCAAGGCCAGCTCTAATTACGGCCGGTTCAGTTGAATCGATAACTATTGGCAAGGTAATGGCGGTGGCATATCTACTTGCCAGCTCTTGCATATCTCTTACGCCATCTCTCCCAACATAATCAACGGAGAGATCCAACATATGAGCACCCTCACGAATTTGATCCTTAGCAATATCAACGCATTTCTGCCAATCCTCAACTACCAAGGCATCTCTAAATGCCTTACTGCCATTAGCGTTACTTCGCTCGCCAATGGCTAAGTAGGTTTTATCCTGTCTAAAAGGCACGAATTGGTAGAGAGATGACGCTCCTGCATCCTTGGTCGAATTACTGGAGTTCAATTTCTTCCCGTGCAATAGCTTCACTACCGCAGCTAAATGCTCTGGCGTAGTACCACAGCATCCCCCCACCAGATTTACTCGGTAATCCGCCACAAATTGCGCGAGAGCCTTAGCTAATTCCTCCGGAGAAAGTGGATAGTAAGCGCCGCCGTCTTTGAGAATGGGAAGACCAGCATTTGGCATACAAGAGATTCCAACGTTCGAATTTTGACTTAGGGTTCTTAAATGTTCACTCATTTCACTGGGTCCAGTAGCACAGTTCATACCGATCAGATCTACTCCGAGTGCTTGAAGCGAGTTAAGTGCGGCCCCAATCTCTGAACCAAGCAACATCGTGCCGGTTGTTTCGACAGTTACCTGGGCAATCAGCACAACATCTCGCTCTGCACTTGCCATGGCTTCACGCGCTCCATTGACAGCGGCCTTGGCCTGTAGCAAATCCTGTGTGGTTTCAATGAGCAAAGCGTCGGATCCACCATCAATCAATCCTTTGGCAGAAAGCGCATAAGCCTGCTTGAGCTCTGCGTAAGTGACATGGCCCAAAGTGGGCAACTTGGTGCCTGGACCCATGGATCCTAAAACCCATTTCGGTGACCCGGTTGATTCACTAAACTCGTTAGCGACCTCGCGTGCTATCTGTGCGCCCGCTAAGGAAAGTTCGTAAATTCGACCTGATATTCCATATTCGCCTAGATTCGCAAGGTTTGCGCCGAAGGTATTGGTTTCAACCGCATCAACACCTGATTCAAAATATTTGCGATGTATCTGCGCCACTAACTCTGGTCTGGTGACATTTAAAATTTCATTACAACCCTCATACCCCTGAAAATCTTCAAGTGAAGGCTGTGCATTTTGCAGCATAGTTCCCATGGCGCCATCGGCTATTACTACCTGTTCAGATAAGGCAACTCTAAGGGTATTGGGCGCATGAACTCGGTTCTTCATAAATTTCAACGCGCTCACTAGCGGGAGTTTATCGTAGGCTGAGGTTATGTTCATTACCGAAAGCGCATACCCGCTTCGCAACCCGATAATGATCGCATCATTCGAGGGATGGAATGATGCCGGCGAGTCAGCTTCTGGAGCTATCACACATCTTCTTACGGCATGGAATCATCAAGAGATTGGGCGCTTAGATCCTGAGGACTACTACGATTTTCAAGTTAACCGGCCCTATATCAAGATTGATGAAATGGTGGTTAGGGAGATTATCTGGCCCAACACTATTTTCTACGCTGTTAGTACGCCTCATTTAAAACAAGATTTCTTAATAGTGAAAGGCATCGAGCCATCGATGCGTTGGCCAACTTTTGCTAATCAAGTTTTGGAAGTTGCAGATGATTACGAAGTTAACACGGTAATCACTTTGGGTGCCTTACTTGCTGACACGCCTCACAGTCGCCCGATCACCGTTACCGCTAGCGGCGCTCATCCAGAAATTGCAAAGCGTCTTGGGGTTGAGGTCTCAAAGTATGAGGGACCAACAGGAATAATCGGCGTGCTACAGGATGCCGCTTATCGCCGCGGACTTGATGCCGTTTCTTTTTGGGCAGCGGTTCCGCATTATGTTTCCACCCCACCTTCACCTAAAGCTTCTTTAGCGTTAGTGAATGCGTTGGAAGACTTTCTTGAGATCTCAATTACTCAGGGAGATCTACCAGATCGTGCTGAATCCTGGGAAAAGCAAGTTGATCAAATGGCCTCTGAAGATGCTGAAATCGGAGATTATGTGAAACAACTTGAAAGCAACAAGGATGCTTTGGATATCCCCGGTGCCACCGGAGAGAGTATCGCTAGAGAAGTAGAGCGTTTCCTGCGCAGAAATCCAGAGCTCTAAAGCACAATTCCTAAGTAAGTATCTAATGCCCTAGATAACTCCCCTGTGCTGCCCCCGATTTCACCGGATTCAGTTTTTGTGCACCATTCGGCGAGTAATTGCAAAACCTTTGGGGTGTTTAGATTCTCAGATAGCGCTACAACCATGTTTTGAATCACTGAATGCGTTGGCGCAACTTCATTGCGCGCTAAGTTGAACTCCAATCTATCGATTATCTGGTTGGCTGTGCCCAGCAAATCCTCATTCCACATTCGATCAGATTGATAATGTTGCAACATCAAAGCAACTCTAATCGCCGAAGCGCGTACTCCCTTTGCGAGCAACTCAGATACAAAGACCAAATTGCCTTTGCTCTTACTCATCTTTTCGCCATGCAAACCGATCATTCCGGCATGCACATAAGCTGCGGCGAACTCCAAATTTGTTAAAGCTTCTGCTTGCAACGCGGTCATATAGTGATGCGGGAATACTAAATCAGAGCCTCCACCTTGAAGTGTTATCGAGGTTCTTTCTCCATTCGGCAATGAATTCAGAGCGATTGCGGTACATTCAATATGCCAACCAGGGCGCCCGGGACCTGCCGGTGAATCCCATTGCGGCTCCCCTTCTCTATGACCACGCCATAACAATGGATCTAACGGGTGACGCTTTCCAATCCGCTCCGGGTCTCCACCTCGCTCTTTAAAAAGATTCAAAGCTTCCTCTAAAGGCATGGGCAAGCTGCTCGGAAAATTCGAGATACTGCTTAAATCTAAATACAAATCATTATCAATAAAGTAAGTCAGTCCCTTATCCTGACAATCCTTTATGTACCCCGTAATCGCGTTGATGCTCTCGATAACTCC
>JBJOIM010000065.1:0-5896 GCA_046047175.1 Actinomycetota bacterium
GCTTTGCCATATCCCTGGCCGCGATACTCCGGCTTAACAAACAAATCCTCTAAATAAATTCCATGCTTACCCTGCCATGTTGAGTAATTCAAAAACCAGATTGCCATTCCCGCAATATCTCCATCTACCTCTACAAAATCACAAAACACCTTGGGGTTCTCGGCAAAAACGGTTTCAATAATCTCTTTTTCAGTGGCCTCTACCTCGTGCGGTGCCTTTTCATACAATGCCAGATCATGAATGAGTTGCAAGATGATTCCTGCTTCATCTTTGCGCGCTGGACGAATAATCATGAACGCTCCTCCATAATGGAATTTCCACCATCAACAACTATTGCTTGACCCGTAATGTATGAGGCTTCATCGGTAGCTAGCCAGCAAACCAAAGCTGCTATCTCCTCAGGTGTTCCACCGCGGCCCAAAGGAACTGATGCACCATTTGCTTTCTCTGCATCGGAGATTGATTCCGTAGCGATCCAACCCGGTAGTACCGAATTACAAGTGATTCCATTCTTAGCTTCATCTAATGCAATAGCTTTAGTTAGTCCGACCATTCCAGCTTTTGCCGCTGCATAGACCGGCTGGTTCTTCATAGCCATGACCGCACCGGTAACACTACTAACCATAATGATGCGACCATTTTTAGCAGCACGTAGTTTTGGTAATCCATGCTTTGTAACCAAGAAAGTTAAATCTAAATTGCGCGCTACACCTTGACGCCAACCTTCTAGTGAAACATTTGATAAATCATTAGCCTCATCTGGAGAAGCGGGGGCGCCAACACTGGTCATTCCAGCGTTATTTACCAAGATATCCAATACGGGAATTTTTGATAGTAATTCTTTGACCTCTGCTTCATTGGTTAAATCCGCTGTATATGCGGCTGCTCCGATCTCACTGCCGCGTTGCAGAACCCGTTCACTACTTGAGGTAATCACGACCTGTGCCCCCAATTCTTGTAATGCTTTCGCGCAGGCGATTCCAATACCGCTTGCCGAACCGGCTCCAGTTACCAGTGCGACTTTTCCATTTAGGGAGAACACGGCAGACACTTTAGTGATTACCGCTCTAGAATCGCCATAGTTCATCGCCAAGAATGGGGGGATATGTTTACTTGGGGAGTTTCAACCTCTTCATATCAAATTGAAGGTGCTGCAAATGAAGGTGGTCGCGGTCCATCAATTTGGGACACCTTTTCTCGAATCCCCGGAGCGGTTGCCAATGCAGACAATGGTGATGTGGCATGTGATCACTATCATCGTTATGAAGAAGACTTGGATTTAATGAAATGGTTGGGTGTTGATGCTTACCACTTTTCTATTGCTTGGCCCCGCGTAATTCCAACCGCAAAAGGTGCTTTAAATAAAACTGGATTAGATTTTTATGATCGATTAATTGATGGTGCTCTCGAACGAGGTATAACTCCTTGGCCGACTTTGTATCACTGGGATTTACCTCAAGCGGCTCAGGACTTAGGTGGCTGGAACAACCGGGATTGTGCTTACTGGTTCGCAGAGTATGCCCATGCCATGGCGGAGAAATTTGGGGATCGAGTTAAAAACTGGATCACAATTAACGAGCCATTTTGCAGCGCATGGTTAGGACATTTGATGGGTGTGATGGCACCAGGCATCAAAGATTTACAAACTGGCATAAATGCAACTCACCACTTGCTGTTAGGACATGGGCTAGCGGTTGATGCGTTGCGCCAAGTTTCTTCAGATTTCAAAGTAGGAATAACACTTAACTTCACTCCCGCGATCGCCCTAGGCGATTCACCGGAGGATTTGTTAGCTATTCAATACGCCGATGGTTTTGATAACCGATGGTTTGCAGATCCGGTTTTTAAAGCTAGCTACCCGAAAGACATTGTTGAAGCATTCGGTAAAGAGGTACCGATTCACGCTGGTGACATGGAGTTAATCTCTCGGCCACTTGATTTCTTGGGTCTGAATTACTACTTCCGCCAAACCGTTCAATATGACGCACAGGCCAAACCCTTGCCATACAAAGTAATTAATCCCTCAGGAGTAGAGCGCACTGGTATGGGCTGGGAGGTTCACGCCGAAACCTTTACCAAATTACTAAAACATATGCACAAGGAATATGGCATTAAAGAGTTCTTTATTACTGAAAACGGATCTGCCTGGGATGATGTTGTAGTTGATGGAAAAGTGGACGACCCAAATCGAGTTAGCTATCTAGAACGTCACCTAGATGCGATGTTCCAAGCCAAGGCCGAGGGTGTGCCGATTAGTGGTTACTTTGCCTGGAGTTTGATTGACAATTTTGAGTGGGCTTACGGCTATGAAAAACGTTTCGGTTTGATTTACGTTGATTATCAAACCCAAAAACGAATTCCGAAATCTAGTGCCTACTACTATAAAGAGAGAATTAAAAACTCTTAGCGCCCGAAGTCATCTTCGACCCGTTCGATATCATCTTCACCGAAATAGGTTCCAGTCTGTACCTCTACAAAGATCACATCATCATTGCCGATGTTATGAATACGATGTAGAACGCCAATTCCAAAATCAACGGAGTCGCCAGGACCCATCTTTGAAATCTCGCCATTAATTGTTACCTCGGCAGTGCCCGCAACTATGAACCAGTGCTCGGCCCGCTTTGCATGACGTTGGTAAGACAAACGCTTTCCAGGGCTTACCCAAATACATTTAACTTTATGGGTTGGGCTTTCTTGTAGAACTTCATAGCGGCCCCAAGGACGTTCAGATTTCTCTAGCATCTGCATATTCTAGTCTTGAGGGAAAATCGCTACTCTCTGCCTCATGAGAACTCCAACACCCCAAGATAAGTTCACCTTTGGTCTTTGGACCGTCGGCTGGCAGGCCCGTGATCCATTTGGTGATGCAACCCGCCCCGCTCTGGATCCAATCCGTACCGTTAGCGAGTTAGCACAGCGCGGTGCCTATGGAGTTACCTTTCATGATGATGATTTGATTCCTTTTGGTTCATCAACCGCAGATCGCGCCGCTCATATTGCCCGCTTCAAGAAAGCGCTAGATGAAAACAATATGAAGGTACCGATGGCAACCACCAATCTATTTAGCCATCCAGTATTTAAAGATGGTGCCTTTACCTCTAACAACCGAGATATTCGTCGTTATGCAATTAGAAAAGTAATCACCAATATCGAGTTAGCGGTCGAGCTAGGCGCCCACACCTATGTGTGCTGGGGAGGACGCGAGGGTGCAGAGACTGATATTGGAAAGGATCCAGTAGTAGCTCTCGAGAGAATGCGTGAAGCATTCAACATCTTGGGCCAGTTTGTAATTGATAAGGGTTACAACATCAAATTTGCTATGGAGCCAAAGCCAAATGAACCACGCGGTGACATCTTCTTGCCAACCATCGGTCACGCTCTGGCCTTCATTAATTCATTGGATCATCCTGAGTTGGTAGGGCTAAACCCTGAGGTGGGACATGAGCAGATGGCTGGACTTAACTTTGTGCATGGCATCGGCCAAGCTCTATATCACAAGAAACTTTTCCATATCGATCTAAATGGTCAACATGGTCCGAAGTACGATCAAGATTTAGTTTTTGGTCATGGTGATTTGAAATCCGCTTTCTTCTTAGTTGATCTACTAGAACGTTACAACTACGAGGGTCCAAAGCATTTTGATTACAAGCCGATGCGCACCGAGAGCGATGAAGGTGTCTGGGCATCAGCTACTGCAAATATGCGTACCTATTTGATTTTGCAGGAGCGCGCCAAAGCCTTCCGCGCCGATCCGCGAACCAAAGCTGCGTTGGAAAAATCTGGTGTTAATGAGCTTCTGCAACCAACTGTTGCAAATGGCGAAAGCTGGAAGGAAATCGCCGCTGAAAGCTTTGATGTTGAGGCCGCTGGCAAACGTGGTTATCACTATGAAGAGCTGGATCAGCTCGCTTTGGAATACTTAATCGGCGTTTACTAAATGAGCCCGATTGTTGCTGGGGTTGATTCATCAACCCAATCAGTAAAAGTTGTGTTGCGTGATGCTGACTCTGGTGAGTTGGTCGCATCAACTTCACGCCCTCATCCTGATGGCACTGAGGTAAACCCTCAAGAGTGGAAACAAGCATTAAATAGCGCCTTATCTGAGTTAAGTAACCACAAAATTGAAGCCATTTCTATCGGCGGACAACAACATGGCATGGTGGCCTTAAATTCAAAGGGCGAGGTAATCCGTGACGCGTTGCTTTGGAATGACACCAGATCTGATGTTGCTGCCCACCAGTTAAATCAAGAAATCACCGATATTCATTTACGTACCGGATCACAGTTAGTCGCTTCTTTTACCGCCAGCAAGGTGCGCTGGTTAGCAGATCATGAAAAGGAAAATGCCAAGCAGGTCGCTGCGATTGCACTGCCCCATGATTGGCTCTCATGGCAGCTAACTCGGGCGAAAAGTTTGGATGATTTATTTACTGATCGCTCCGATGCCTCTGGTACCGGCTACTTTGATCCAGTTAAAAATGAGTATTGCAGAGATATCTTTGCTACCGCCATAAGAGATGATCGCCAAGTAGTTTTGCCAAAAATAATTGCACCGAACAGCTTTGGTGGCACCACAACCTCCGGTATTCCCATTGCTTGCGGGGCTGGTGACAATGCTGCTGCAGCACTTGGTTTGGGTGCTGGCGTTGGAGATTTAGTTATCTCCCTTGGTACCAGCGGTACCGCCTTTGCGGTCAGTGATACATCTACCCATGATGTTTCTGGTGAAGTGGCTGGCTTTGCTGATGCCACAGGAAACTTTTTGCCACTTGCCTGCACCTTAAATGCAGCGAAAATATTTGATACTGTCGCACAAACTCTGGGAATTTCTTTCGCAGAATTTAGTGAATTAGCACTTAACGCCAAAGTTGGTGCAGAGGGCTTAAGAATCGTTACCCATTTTGATGGAGAAAGAACACCAAATCGCCCACAGGCAAAGGGTTTATTCACCGGCATCACTCACAACAACTTCACCAAGGCCAACATCGCGCGCGGCAGGCATGGTTTATGCCACCCAAGCTCTAGAAAAACTAGGGGTTAAATACTCCCGAGTGCTACTGATCGGTGGTGCTGCTAAAAATGCTGCAGTGCAGCAAATTGCTGCGGATTTCTTTGGCAAAAATATTCATCTGCCACCGGTTGGTGAATATGTTGCGGATGGTGCCGCTAAGCAAGCGGCCTGGGCATTAACTGGCGCAACTACAGCACCACAGTGGTCCATGGGCGAGGTAAAACAAATTGCGCCAATCAATGATGCGTCAGAGGTTGTTGCGGAGTATATGGAACTTATTCGGCGGTAGCTGCAGAACGTGTAATGCGATCTCGTATCGCAACCGCTAAACCATTTCCTTCAGGCATAACGATATTTACCGTTTCAATACCTTGCTTATCCGCCTCACGAAGTGCGGCATATAAAACTCTGGCGTACTCCTCTAAATTCTTGGGCGCAGCTAGTCGCACAACATCGACAGGGGTTGCTACATCACTCATGGCAATTAGAGCCTCGCCGGGTTTTGCTGCACCATCAATTACCACTTTTGCCTGCGGCGAGTAATGCTGTTTGTGGGGAAACTTTAACCTTCTTATCATCAGGTTCCACAACAATAATTCCAGTACTTTGCTCAACCATCTCTGCAGTAACCGCACCAGGACGCAAAATTGATGGATTATCTTTTGTGCAATCAATGATGGTTGATTCAACTCCCACTAAAGATGCGCCACCATCCAAGATCTGATCCCTTGGCTCTAAATACTCACTGAGTTCCTGCTCTACGGCCGCAGCGGTTGTTGGTGAAACCGCGCCGTATCGATTAGCACTTGGTGCAGCTACTCCACGTCCACCTTGCTTCGCAAACTCCTGCAATAAATTAAGCGCCAAGGTGTGTGCTGGCAT
>JBJOIM010000066.1:0-4840 GCA_046047175.1 Actinomycetota bacterium
TGAGTGCGATAGACATTGGATTCCGGTTTATCGTTCCTGGCGTTTAAATGAGCGTCACTACGGTGCGTTGCAAGGCAAAGACAAGAAAGAAACCTTGGCCGCTTATGGCGAGGAGCAGTTCAAGCTTTGGCGTCGTTCATTTGATGTTCCGCCTCCACCTATTGCTGAAGATGATAAGTACTCACAGTTTGGTGATCCCCGTTATGCCGATCTAGGCGCTGACATGCCTAAGACCGAGTGTTTGAAGGATGTTGTTGAGCGCTTATTGCCATATCTACATGGTGAAATCGATCGTGATTTGCGTGCCGGCAAGAATGTTTTGGTTGCTGCACATGGCAACTCCATCAGAGCAATTGTTAAGTTCCTGGCCTGTATCTCAGATGAGGATATTGCTGAGGTAAACATTCCAACCGGAATCCCTCTGCTTTATACCTTTGATGAGGATTATGAACCGATTGTGAAAATGGGTGAGTACCTAGATCCAACTGCAGCTGCTGCTGCAATTGAAGCGGTCGCTAACCAGGGTAAAAAGTAATTAATTCTTAGAGCTGTACTTTCCAGTTACCTGGAAATAAACCCTTCTTGCCACTGATACCGCATGATCTGCATATCGCTCGTAGTAACGGCCAATCAAAGTAATGTCGATTGCGGTTTCGATGCCATGTGCCCAGGATGGATCAAGCAAAGTTGTAAATAACTTACGATGCAACTTATCCATCTCATCATCATCCCGCTCAACCTCGAGAGCTTTATCGATATCTCTGGAGTTGATAATGCCACCGACTTTGTCGGAGATAACTCGAGCGACCTTGCCCATCTCTTCAATCGTGAGCAGCAATTCTGAAGGAACAGCAGCACCTGGATGACGTAGTCGAGTGATTTTTGCGATGTGGTGCGCCATATCGCCCATACGCTCTAGATCAGCGCTCATTCTTAAAGCTGTTACAAGAGCGCGGAGATCAGATGCAACCGGTTGTTGGCGAGCAATGATGTCGATGATGCGAGCATCCAACTCATGTTGAATATCATCAACCCGATCATCGGCAGCAATTACCGCCTCTGCCTCAGCTAGATCTGCGGTCAACAAAGCATGTGTTGATTTTGAGATCGCATCTGAAACCAGAGAGGAAAGACCCACCAGGGATGCGGTTACACCATCTAATTCATCTTGAAACGCGCTGCGCAGCCAACTCATGGGCTAAAGGTATTGGTTTTCCCGGTACATGTGAACTATTTGGGTGAATGGCGGGCAACACTGCGGTAAACAACTGGTAAATCGCGGCTAAGTGACGGCAGAGGGTTGCTTTCGTAGTATTGAGCCATGAAGTTTCGCAGAGAATTTAGCGAGAACTCTTATACCGAAGAACTTCCTGAGATTTTGCTAAAAACTCTAAACTCACTTGAGGTTGAATCAATAGTTTTAATTCCCGGCGAGAGAATCCTTTTCCAATCAGATGAGATTGCAAATTTTGGCGTGATTAAAGAGGGCAGAATTGCAAGTGAAGAGTTGATGGCGTTGATCCGGGTTGTGAGAAGAACTAACCAAACCCATCGTGGCGCAATTGAAATAGCCCGTGGCCCTATCGGTTCTGGAAAGCGTGAGTTGAAGGTCTCTGTCGCCCCGCTAAATGATGAGGGCATGGTTTTAGTTTTGATATCCGATGAAAGTGAAGCCCGTCGAATTGATGCCGTTCGCCGCGACTTCGTTGCAAATGTTTCCCATGAATTGAAAACCCCAATTGGGGCGCTTGGTTTATTGAGTGAAGCAATCTTGGGAGCCAAAGATGAACCTGAAGCTGTTATTAAATTCGCCTCCCGAATGCAAAGCGAAGCTAAGCGTTTAGCGGATTTGGTTCAAGAGATTATTGATCTATCAAGATTACAAAGTAGTGACCCATTACAGAAGGCTGATGAGGTATCACTGATAGACATAATCCGGGAATCGGTAGATCAGGCACAGTTCTCTTCAGAGCAAAGAGGCATCACTTTAAATGTTGGAGAGATTGTCGATGTTACGGTAATCGGAGATAGAGATCAGTTGATCACCGCGGTACATAATTTAATAGAGAATGCTGTCAACTACTCCCCGGAGCGCACCAAGGTTTCGATCGCAACGGATCGAAGCTCAAAGGATGGTGTTGAGTTAGTAGAAATCAATGTAACCGATCAAGGTATTGGCATTGCAGAGAGTGATCTGAACCGAATCTTTGAAAGGTTTTACCGGGTAGATCCAGCCAGATCACGATTAACAGGTGGTACTGGTTTGGGATTATCAATTGTGAAGCATGTGGCGATGAATCATGGTGGAGATGTAAAGGTATGGAGCAAAGTTGGCGTAGGTAGCACATTTACCCTGCAACTCCCAGTTGCCGGAATTCAAGAGGGAAGGAAGTCATGACCAAGATTCTGATTGTGGAGGATGAGTCCTCTTTCTCAGAGGCGCTGGAGTACTTGCTAGGGAAGGAAGGGTTCTCAGTTATAACCGCCGATAACGGTAGTGAGGCGATTCGCAAGTTTGATCAGGGTGGGATTGATTTAGTGCTTCTGGATTTAATGATCCCGGAGGTCTCAGGAACTGAGGTTTGCCGTCAGATCCGAGCTAAATCAAGGGTGCCGATCATCATGCTCACCGCCAAGGATTCAGAGGTCGACAAGGTGGTTGGCTTGGAGATTGGCGCAGATGATTATGTAACAAAGCCGTACTCCTCACGCGAGTTGGTGGCGCGTATCAGAGCGGTGTTGCGAAGAAATGCGGGCGAGGGAATCGAAAACGAACCTGGGGTAATGACGGTCAATTCAATTCGAATGGATATAGATCGCCATCAAGTCTCGGTAAATGGCATTCCAGTTTCCTTGCCGCTAAAGGAGTTTGAACTTCTAGAGTTCTTAATGCGCAATGCGGGCCGAGTATTAACCCGCATGCAGTTAATTGACCGGGTTTGGGGCAGTGATTATGTGGGAGATACCAAAACTTTAGATGTTCACATCAAGAGGTTGCGTGCCAAAATCGAAACCGATCCAGCAAATCCAACTATTATTCAAACCGTAAGAGGTTTGGGTTACAAGATGGAGCTGTAGATTCCGGTATTTGCAACAATAAGTGCATCTAGCTCGACCTTGCCACCTTTAGCAAAGTAGAAAACAACCGGCACTCGATAACCTGGCTTTTCTCCCAAAACTGCGACCTTGGCTTTTGCATTTGCCGAGTCGCCTTCAAAAATCATCGGCTTGTTTTTCTCAAGAACGGTGCTGGTTAGTAACTCTGCTCGTTGACCATTTATAAATACTGCAGCGAGTTGATCCGCATCATCGTTGTGATTAACGATGAATGCAATCAGTGTTGCTGAACCATCGGGCAGAGCAACTACCTTTACATTGCGCAGTTTTAAATCGCCAGCATCTTTTTCGACTCCATCAGTCACCTGTTTAATCATGCGAGTAGGGGCTTGACCACCTGCTGCGCATCCTGTCAAGAGCATGGTGCTGGCGGCGATTGCGCCAATGAGTCGTTTCGAAATCATGAGGGAATAATGGCAGAAAAGCATTGAATAACGCCTACTTTCGGCGGTTTTCGTGATTGGAATAACTCTGATAAAATCGCCCTCTAGCGAAAGGCAATCAATGTCATTTAAGGTCGGCGAAACCGTTGTTTATCCCCATCACGGAGCGGCTCTCATTGAGGCGATTGAGACCCGGACCATCAAAGGCGAAGAAAAGATCTATCTAGTACTAAAGGTTGCGCAAGGCGATCTCACAGTACGAGTCCCAGCAGAAAACGTTGACTTAGTTGGCGTGCGTGATGTGGTTGACTCATCAGGTCTTGAGCGAGTCTTCGGTGTTTTACGCCAGCCTTATACAGAAGAGCCAACCAACTGGTCTCGTCGCTACAAAGCTAATCTTGAGAAGTTGGCATCAGGTGATGTCATCAAGGTCGCTGAAGTTGTCCGCGATCTATTCCGTCGTGATCTTGACCGCGGTCTTTCTGCGGGCGAGAAGCGCATGCTTGCTAAAGCTCGCGCGATTTTGATTTCCGAACTTGCACTCGCAGAAAACACTGATGAGTCCAAGGCTGAATCAATTCTCGACGAGGTTCTCGCTTCTTAATTCACTCTCACCAGTGAGAGTCTCATGAACAGTTCACCTTCTAGCGCAGCAATCATTGCTGGCGCAGGCATGGGACATCGTCTAGGTGCAGATATTCCAAAAGCGTTAATTCAATTAGATGGATTCACCCTTGTCGAACGTGCATTTGCGGCACTTTCTAGAGTGGTTGATGAAATCGTGATTACTGCGCCAGCGGGATATGAAGAGCAGTTCCGTCAGATTGTTGGCGAGAGCGCCAAGGTAATTACTGGTGGGGTATTACGCAGCGATTCAGTTAATTTGGCACTGAACGCCCTATCTCCATCAGTGAAATATGTATTGGTACATGATGCCGCGAGGGCTTTGGCTAGTTCTGATTTAGCGGCTCGGGTATTGCAAGAGTTGGAGTCTGGCGCAGCTGCGGTTATTCCAGCACTTAATGTTGTGGACACCATCAAAGAGGTGGATCGCGAAGGTTATGTAAGAAGTACCCCTGATCGCGCGGCGTTGCGTGCGGTACAAACCCCGCAAGGTTTTGAGCTCAGTGTTTTGCGCAGAGCGCACGAGGCCAGCGCTGATGCGACAGATGATGCCGCTTTAGTTGAAGCACTCGGTATAAAGGTAAAAACAATTGCTGGCGAAGCGAGCGCTATGAAAATTACCAATCCTGAAGATCTCGCAGTTGCGGTTACTCACCTGCGTAATTTGGATTCGCAAATTCGTGTTGGAATCGGAACCGATGCTCATGCATTTTCGA
>JBJOIM010000067.1:0-4632 GCA_046047175.1 Actinomycetota bacterium
GCATTTGCCAGCATCGATGCAAAAACACTTTTCGATGCCTCAAAAACTTTGGGCGCTAATTCAATAACTTTGATTAGAAAGGTATTGCTACCAAATGTAGCGACCGGGGTATTTGCGGCCATATTCTTAACGATTGCGTTAGTACTGGGGGAGTTCGCTTATGCGTCCTTGCTGCTTTGGGACACATTTCCAACAGTATTGGCGGTTGCGGGGCTGTCAGATGCATCAACCGCGGTGGCTCTATCGGTGTTGAGCTTGTTAGGGGTTTGGTTGATCCTGATTGGTATTTCAGCTCTAAATAGAAACAAGCATTTGACTAGAAGAATAGGAATCTAGAGATGTCATCGGTAATTTTGAGAGATGTAAGCAAGCGTTATGGCGCAACGGTTGCTTTAGACAACTTAAATCTAGAAATTGCCCAGGGTTCGCTTGTGACACTGCTGGGTCCTTCTGGTTGTGGGAAAAGCACGGCACTGAAAATTATCGCTGGATTAACTAATCTTGATAACGGCAGTGTTTTCTTTGATGCGTCAGAGATAACCAATATGTCTACATCAGATCGAGATATTGGTATGGTTTTCCAAGCTTATAGTTTATTTCCAAATATGACAGCAAGAGAAAATGTTGAGTTTGGATTGCGGGTAAGAAAATTTTCAAAGGCGGACATAGAAAGACGGGTAAGAGAGGTATTTGAGGTAATCGATCTAAACACAGAAATGGACCGCTACCCGCACCAGCTTTCCGGTGGGCAACAGCAGAGAGTTGCATTGGCACGAGCCATTGTGATTCGCCCAAGAGTACTGCTTCTAGATGAACCACTTTCAGCCCTAGATGCACAGGTTAGATCAAATCTGAGAGATGAAATTCGAGATCTACAGAGACAGTATGGAATTACGACTATCTTCGTTACACATGATCAGGAGGAAGCTATGAGCATCTCCGATCAGATTGGAATTATGGATCGGGGCTCTTTAGTCCAATTCGGAACACCTCATGAAATCTATTCATCACCTAGTAACTCCATTGTTGCCAGATTTGTTGGGGTAATGAATGAGATCCCCGCCGTAATTGTCAATGGTGGTGTCGAAGTCCTAAATAAGATGTTTTCTATCTCAGCAGGTTCTGAGAACCAACAAGGACACCGTATTGTTACAGCTCTGGTTAGACCCGAGTCCGTAAGAATTAACACCGAATCAGCGGGGAATTTCTCTGCGAGAATCAAAAGCATTTCTTTCTTGGGTCCAGTAACTCAGGTTGAATTAAGCACTGACAAAGGGTTATTGATCAAGAGTCATGTTCTATCCAGCAAGGTCCAAAACCTATCAATTGGTGCGCGGGTTGGAGTAGACATTGAGGAGAGCTCTCTTATGGTGACTAGCCGGTGATAAGTCCATTTCTAGGTTCTTCAATAAGGAAGAGTAGGCCAAATGAACTAGGTTGGAGAAATCTACTTCTTGATCGTCCAGAGTCTTACTTCGGTGAAACGCCAACAAATATTGCAAGATCACTTATGAATTTAATTCATATCTCAGATACCCATATCTGTGATGCCCAATCGCCGGCACGGGTTGAGTATTTAGATCGGTATGCAGACCCACACCATCCTTTTTCAAAGCAGATTGAGTCTCTAGTTGGTACATATCGAGCTCATGAATCTTTATCTGCACAGGTATTAGAGAGTGCAATTCAGTCCATCAATAGGATTGAGTTAGCCCCCATTACTAAATCGCGAATTGACTCTGTAGTGATTACTGGCGATGTAACAGATAACGCTCAGCAAAATGAAATTTCTTGGTTTACCGCTCTCCTAAACGGCGGAAAGGTAAGACCTGATAGTGGCAGTAGAGATAAGTGGGAAGGCGTCGGAGGTGATCTCTTTTATTCGCCGTTTTTTTGGCATCCAAGTGGAACTCCCAAAGGCGAGAGGGATGATTTCCCGAGATCACTTTATGGATTCCCTGTGGTCTATGGATTATTTGATGCTGTGAGAGCACCGTTTTATGCATCAGGTCTGCGGTATCACTGGCTGGCGGTGCACGGAAATCATGATGCGCTTTTGCAAGGCACCGTAAGTCCAGATGCGGTTCTAAGATCTCTCTCGGTAAAAAATGAAAAAATCTTTGAAATTCCAGATGAGATGGCAATTCAGACACTTTCAGAGGTTAGTGAAATAGGTCCGGCCAACTATCCCAGTTCAGTAGAGATACCAAAGGTTGAGGTTTCAGCGGACAATTCGCGAGACTTTCTGATGGAAGAGAGTTGGAATCAGAATTTCTACAGAGATGATGAAGATAATGGAATCACTAGCGAGCTACTAGGAACCAACCGGAGATATTGGCGAAAGGATTTTGCCGCAGTAACCATATTGGCATTGGATACCGTAAACCCCCATGGCGGATGGCAAGGTTCCATAGATGAAGTGCAGTTTGAATGGTTGCAGGAAGAGTTATCTAAGTTGCGTGATCGATATGTGATTATCTCGAGCCATCATCCATTACAGGATCTGATAAATCACTTTACATTATCTACAAAAAGAGTTTTGAGAGATGAGATTGAAAAGTATTTGATAAAGCAACAACAGGTAATTGCTTGGATTTGTGGGCATACCCATAGAAATAGGATTCAGTACTTTGGAAGTGACAACATGCATGGTTTCTGGCAGATTGAGACATCATCTCTTATTGATTGGCCACAACAGGGTCGTATTGTCGAGATATTTACCGATCAAATGGAACAGGTTTGGATAGCCAGCACCATGTTTAATCACCATGGATCAATTCTTCCTGACTCTGATCGAATTAGGTTGGATGAAGTTAACGAGCTCTCTGGCTTATCTAGATTGTTAGCCTTGAATGATTGGCAGCGCCGTGAGGGCGCTTTTCGGATTGAGAATAATGAGGGAGATTTGTCAGATCAAAATCGATTGATGGTATTGCCCAAGAGAATTTAGGGTCTCAATACGATTCGAATCGGATTGCCGATTTTCTTTTCTAGCTTTTCTAAAGCGAGGGCGGCTTGATCTAAAGGCATAACCTCAGAGATTGAACCCTTCAAATTCAACTTTCCCTGTCTAACAAACTCAACTAACTCTTTGGTGTGGTGCGGTTCAGATCCATAATGACCGATGACTTGGGTGCGCATATAAGTGAAGGCCATGTCATTTGGAATTGTGATCGGTTCGTTAGCGATGCCAACAATTACCAGACGCCCTTGCTCGCCCAGCAGAGACAAAGCTTGTTTTCTAACTGGGGTAACACCGGCAAAATCAAAGGCGGCGTTAAGGCCGCGGTGCTTCTTTAAAGCTTCATCGCTGGGATCAAAGGCGAAATCAGCCCCAATTTCCAAGGCTTTTTCCCGGGCAGAGGAGCGCGGATCTATTGCGATTACCTTGCTGCACCCAATCATTTTGAGTAATTGCACCGCGTGAATGCCAAGACCACCAACACCAAATACGGCAGCGGTTTCACCAGATTGCATCTTTGCGGCAGATGAGATTGCCGCCCAAGGGGTAGAGACCGCATCAGGGATTATGGCGGCTTCTTCAAAGGGGAGATCATCTGGAATCTTTACAACAAGTGAGGAATCAGCAATTGCATATTCGGCGTAGCCACCGTCGTAATCAAAGCCCAGAGTAGTGATTTGGTTCTTTTCATTTCTAGCACCTGCGATGATTAGAACGCGATCGCCAATTTTGAAATCTGTTACTGAATCACCTAATTCATCAATTGTGCCCGCTACTTCATGACCCAGGGTTACCTCATCACCATTTAGGTAACCAGGTGAGAGCGTGCCATCTAAAAAATGCACATCAGATAAACAAACACCAGCCGCGCCAACTTTGATTCTAACCTCGCCGGATTTTGGGCGTGGAGTTGGGATCTCTTTAACTTCGAACTTGCGGGTAGAAACAGTGATGCGACCTGCCTTCATGAGATCAATCCTTGCGCACGCTTAATCAAAATATTAACTCCCATGCCGAAACCTTGAAAGGCAGGGTTAGTGGTTTGGCCAGCTTTGTAACGAGCCCAGATTTGTTGAATGATTACCGTTAATCTAAATAGGCCGAATACCTCATAAAAAGTGAAGTCATTACATTTACGGCCACTAATCTCTAAGTATTTTGCGATGAACTCTTTCCGGGTCGGCATGCCAGGTAAGTGACTGGGTTGGCGGCGCAAAGATGCAAACATTGGTTCATCATCCTTATCAATCCAATACGCCAGCGCCGAACCTAAATCCATAAGGGGATCGCCAACTGTGGCTAGCTCCCAATCCAGCACCCCAGTTAGCTTTTTTGCCTTTAAATCAAAGACCATGTTGTCGATGCGCCAATCACCATGGATCACGCAGGAGTCAACATCCTGTGGTTGATTATTGGCTAACCAGTTCATTACATCTTCGCCATCAGGAACATCATCGGTTAGCGCGTTGCGATAACGCTTTGACCAGCCCTCTACTTGGCGTTGCACATAACCAGAGCCTTTATTTAACTCATGCAATACGAGATTTTCGGGAACATCGCGGCGAAATATCTCGCCAGGGATACGTTCCATAACATAAAAATCAGAGCCGAGTATTGAGTGATCCTCACATAGTGCAATAACGGTCGGCACTAATTCATAAACCGGCTTC
>JBJOIM010000068.1:0-4490 GCA_046047175.1 Actinomycetota bacterium
GAGGTTCGCGGTCTGGGAGTTTTCTGGGCTCTTGATCTAGTTAAGGATCGCAGCACTAGAGAGCCTTTAGCACCTTATGCAGGCTCTAGTCCCGCCATGAATGAATTGGTGGCGGAGTGTAAGAAGCTTGGTCTAATGCCATTCACGAATTTCAACAGAATGCATGTAGTTCCGCCCTGCAATATATCTGAGGCGGAGTTCGCAGAGGGTGTTGAGATATTAGATAAAGCCTTTACATTAATTGGTAAGCACTACACCGGTACTGATAAGAAGTAGATTGGGAAAAAATGTCTGAGCTAAAAAGAATTACCCATTTCATAAATGGTGCATATTGGAACCAGCCCGCACAACGTACCGGTGATGTTTACAACCCAGCTTTGGGGCAAGTTACTGGAAAAGTTGATTTTGCAACCGTTGAGTTGGTAGATCACGCAGTCGAAGTTGCCACAAAGGCGCAACTAGAGTGGCGTAACTCCTCCCTGGCTAAAAGAACTCAGGTGCTTTTTGCATTCCGAGAAATCCTAAATTCGAGAAAAGAAGAGGTCGCGAAGTTAATTACCGCAGAGCATGGCAAGGTCTTATCTGATGCGCTGGGTGAGGTAACTAGAGGGCAGGAAGTTGTGGAGTTTGCCTGTGGCATTCCTCATCTACTTAAAGGTTCTTACTCAGAGGGAGCCTCTACCAGTATTGATGTTTACTCCATCCGACAACCTCTTGGTGTATGCGCAATCATCTCGCCATTTAATTTCCCTGCCATGGTTCCGATGTGGTTCTTCCCTATCGCAATCGCAGCTGGAAATTCCGTGATTATTAAGCCCAGCGAGAAAGATCCCTCGGCAATCAACTTAATCGCTGAATTTTGGAAAGCCGCTGGATTGCCTGATGGAGTTTTCAATGTAGTACATGGCGATAAAGTTGCGGTTGATGGATTGCTTGAGCATCCCGGAGTCTCTTCAATTTCATTTGTTGGTTCAACTCCAATTGCAAGATACATTTATGAAAACGGTACGAAAAATGGTAAGAGGGTGCAAGCTTTAGGCGGTGCCAAGAATCATATGTTGGTTCTACCAGATGCTGATCTTGATTTGGCAGCTGATGCCGCAGTTAACGCCGGGTTTGGTTCTGCCGGAGAGCGTTGCATGGCGATTTCCGCACTGGTTGCTGTCGAACCCATCGCTGATGCGTTGATCGCGAAAATTGCAGAACGAATGAGTGGTCTGAAAACAGGTGATGGAACCGCTGAAAGCGATATGGGTCCATTGGTAACCGCGGTACATCGTGACAAGGTTGCCTCTTATGTAGATGCGGGCGTTCGCGAGGGCGCCAAGCTTGTAGTTGATGGCAGAAATCCAAAAGTGAATGGAGCTGCTGAGGGTTTTTGGTTGGGACCAACTTTGTTTGATCAGGTAACACCTGCGATGAGTATTTATCAGGAGGAGATTTTTGGTCCTGTTCTCTCTGTAATACGAGTAAAGAGTTATGAGGAAGGTTTGGCTCTAATTAACCGTCATCAATATGGAAATGGCACCGCAATCTTTACTAATGATGGTGGCGCTGCACGCAAATTCCAAAATGAGGTCTTGGTTGGAATGGTGGGTATCAATGTTCCAATTCCGGTACCAACCGCTTATTACTCATTTGGCGGTTGGAAGAACTCACTATTTGGCGATACTCACGCTCACGGAACTGAAGGGGTGCATTTCTTTACCCGCGGCAAAGTGGTTACTAGTCGCTGGCTAGATCCTAGCCACGGTGGAATTAACCTCGGTTTCCCGCAAAACCGCTAGCAACTTTAAGTAGTTGTAAGGCTGCCACTGTTGCATCAAAGCCTTTGTCCTCTTTGCTACCAGGGACACCGCTTCTGACTTTGGCTTGATCAATGTCATCAACAGTCAAGACACCAAAACCAATTGGCTTGTTGCGCTCTAGCGAAACCTTCATTACGCCATCGGTTACACCTTGGCAGACATAGTCGAAATGTGGAGTTTCACCTCTAACAACCACGCCGAGAACCACAGCTGCATCAAATCCAGAGTCCAATGCATACTGAGCAGCCAGTGGCAATTCGAAGGAGCCTGGAACATAAATAACTGACTCGGTCTTCACCTTCGCTGCATCTAAAGCACGATGCGCTCCTGCAACTAGCGCATCGCAAATCTCTTTATGCCAACTAGCTGATATGACCGCAACTCGAAAGCTGCTCATGTCCTCTAACTTAATCGCTGGAGCTACCCCTGCCATTATTTTTTCTCCTTCACAATCACTGGTGTCCTAATCTCTCTTGCTTAGTCTTGATATACCTTTCATTAAATTCATTTATCTCTCCAGGTAGTGGAATGCTCGAAGCCTGAATTCCGGCATCTTTTAGAGTTTTTAACTTCTCTGGGTTATTTGTCAGTAGCTCGACCTGATTAACCCCCATTAGCTTTAAGATCTCAACCGCATCATCAAACTCCCGTTCATCAACATCATGCCCCAGTGCCAGATTTGCTTCCACGGTATCTAACCCCTGGTCCTGTAACTCATAAGCCCGAATCTTCTCGGCTAAACCGATACCTCTTCCCTCCTGATCACGCAAATAAATCACAAAGCCGCTACCGGCAGATTCGATTAGTTTTAATGAGGTATTGAGTTGAGAGCCGCAATCGCAGCGCAGTGAGCCAAGAACATCACCCGTGAGGCATTCGGAGTGGATTCTCACCAGAGCTGGCTTCTCACTCAATACCTCGCCAAATTTAAGAATTGCATGGTCAACGCCACCTCGACCTATGTAGCTAGAAATCTTCCAGTTGGCAGTGCCTTGAGAATTTCCTGCGGTCCTAGGTAGTAATGCCCAATGTAGATCCTGAGCTGAGATATGTGATTCCACGGCATCGACTTTGCTCTGGCTCTCTATTTCAAGATTGATACGCTCCAGCAAAGCTGCAATGGTGACAATCGGAATATTGTGTTGCTGCGAAAACTCCTCAAGCTGTAAGCCTCGCATCATTGAGCCATCCTCATTTACCAACTCGCTGATGACCCCTACTTCACTGGCGCCAACCATGCGGCACATCTCTACTACCGCTTCAGTATGACCTTGTCTGGCCAGTAATCCATTTTCATTTGCAACAAGAGGGAAGATGTGTCCGGGACGTACAAAATCCTCTGCCGTGGCAGAGGTATCGCCCAATGCTTTAATCGTGATGGCGCGTTCTTCTGCGCTGATTCCAGTAGTAATTCCTTGTTTTGCATCAACGGTAACGGTAAATGCGGTGCGTTTATTATCTTGATTGTTTTTTACCATGAGCGGCAGATGAAGCTGACGCGATCTTGCCTCTGTCATAGCGACGCATATGACACCTGATGTGTGCCGGATCATAAATGCCAATTTTTCAGTAGTCGCTGCGCTGGCTAGAAGGAATAAGTCACCTTCATTCTCTCTACCTTCGTCATCTGTAACGATTACAAAACCACCATCTTTAAATAGTTTCAAAGCTGCATCAAGTTGAGGAGTTGTCATTTTTCTTCTCCTATAGAGCTCCGTTGATTGGAGTTCGGGGAAAGTTTCTGAGCCTGTACCAAGCGCTCTACATATTTTGCAAGTACATCTACCTCTATATTTACCTTATCGCCGGCTTTTCTAAGGCCCAAAGTGGTCTTTGCTAAGGTCTCTGGAATCAACCAAAGTGTCACCTGACTTGTCTCATCATCAATCTCTCCGACGGTTAATGAAACACCATCAACACAAATCGAACCTTGATTTACTACATAGCGACGCAGAGTATCTGGAATCTGCACCACAAATCGCTGCCACTTATCACCTGGTTCGCTGGCTATTACAGTTGCAACACCATCAACATGACCTTGAACGATGTGGCCACCCAAACGTGCGTCGGCTCTAGTAGCCAACTCTGTATTAACCTTTGAACCCGAAAATAAATTGCCTAGTGTTGTTAACTTAAGAGTTTGTGCCATTACATCAGCAGTGAAGGTGTTGCCATTAATCTGGGTAGCAGTGAGACAGACTCCGTTGATTGAGATTGAATCTCCAACTGCCAACTGCCCTGCCAATTCACTATTAAAGGTAATTAGCGCAGAGTCTTCAGTTTTATTTATAGAGACAACCTCTCCAACCCCTTGAACCAACCCGGTAAACATTTAATGTGCACCTTTCAATTTCTCTACAACGACTGATGTCCCAGGATGAGAACCGGTAAAGATCTGCAGTTTTAGATCTGGGCCAACTCTCTCGATCTCCCCAAAGGAGAGCTCCATTCGATCAGCCAATTTCGTAATTTCTAAATTAGAGATGAAATTAGTACCAGAGCCCAACAACGCCGGAGCGAAATAAAGCTGAATCTCATCCACTAAACCAGCTAGAAGAAGTGAGGAGTTCAATCGACTGCCCGCCTCTACCAATATCTGATTCCAACCTTTTTTATTGGCCAACTCCAGAAGTGGTTCAAAATCATGGGTTTTTAGGAAATGGGTTAGGGCAGTGGCATCGT
>JBJOIM010000069.1:0-6150 GCA_046047175.1 Actinomycetota bacterium
ATTATGGAAAGTTCACTGTTCTGCAGCTGCAACGTTCTACTAACGTGGCGGGTCCTTCGCAGGTAGCTTCTAACTTTGAAGCTAATCCAACAGTTGCGCTTTCACTTTCCTTGCTGCGTCAAGGTGGATCTGATGTTGTCCTTGGCAACTTGTTGACTCTTCCAGTCGGTGGCGGATTGCTTTATGTACAACCGGTTTATGTTCGCGCAACCGCTAACACAGCTGCCTATCCACTGCTACAAAAGGTTTTAGTTTCATTTGGAGAAAAGATTGGATTTGATGACACCCTTAAAGGTGCATTGGATCAAGTATTTGGCGGTAACTCCGGAACTACGACTGTAACCCCTTCAACAGGTGGTAACGGTACATCGTCCGGTTCCAACTCCGATCTAGCGAATGCTCTAGCGAGTGCTCAACAGGCCTTGGTCGATGCGCAAGCTGCTCTAGCGAAAGGTGACTTTGCTGCTTACGGCAAAGCACAGGATCGCTTGAAGGCTGCTATCCAAGCAGCGGTTTCCGCGCAAGGACGTTAATACTCGTTTTGGAGTAATCGCATTACGCCTCTACGATTAGGACATCCGACGCGGGGTGGAGCAGCTCGGTAGCTCGCTGGGCTCATAACCCAGAGGTCGTAGGTTCAAATCCTGCCCCCGCTACTAGTCCAAAGAAAAAGCGCCTAGAGAAATCTAGGCGCTTTTTTATTTAACCCTTACTGCTTTTTCTCTTTTTTCGGATCTGACATACGTCCGGCATGTGCCTTTGCGGTCGGATCCTTCTTGGATTTAATCAAGCTGGCGACTGTAGAGATCAGCAGGATGCTGGCGATAACTATTAGTGACCAGTTGGTCGAAATCTTTGGCACGTTATCAAAGGTCTCATAGCCCCAAACCAAGAAGAGCTTGATGCCGATAAAGATCAAGATAAAGGACAGCCCCATCGATAGGTAGATGAGCTTGTTCACCAAATTCTTGATCAAGAAATACAGCGCACGCAATCCAAGCAGAGCAAAGGCGTTAGCTGCGAAGACCAAGTATGCCTCCTGAGTTACGCCAAAGGTTGCAGGGATTGAATCCAAAGCAAAAAGTAGATCGGTCGCACCGATAGCCAGCATGACAAGAAGCAATGGGGTAGCGAGGCGCTTGCCATTTTCACGGATGAAAATCTTTCCACCGTGATACTCGTTGGTGAACGGGATTCTCTTTTGAGCAAACTTAACAATTGGGTTGTTTGCCGGATCGGGGTCCTCATCCCAGTGCTGGAATAGCTTGATACCGGTCCATAGCAAAATCGCACCGAAGATAACAAAGGTAAAGGAGAATGCTTCAAGTGCTGCGGCACCAAGGGCGATAAAGATGGCGCGCATAATCAAAGCCAAGACGATTCCGACCATCAATACCCTCTGGTGATAAATCGATGGAACCGCAAAGTTGGTAAGAATAATCAAGAAAACGAAGAGGTTATCCATAGATAGTGATTTCTCAACTATGTATGCTGCGAAATACTCTTTTCCAAATTGATCGCCGAACTCACTCCATACCCAAGCTCCGAATATGATTGCTACAGCTATGTAGAAGATGGACCAAAAGCTAGCCTCTTTAAAGGAAACATCATGGGCCTTGCGGGTAGAGGTTAGAAGGTCAAAAAGTAATAGTCCTAGAATCAATCCGACAGTTATTAACCAAAGTTCACTAGTTACATTCACGCGGCGAGCGTAGTGGTGCGGTTCAACCTAAGCGAGTTTAAAACTACAAACAAACTTGAAGCCGCCATCGCTCCGCCGGCATACATCGGGTTTAGCAACCCCAATGCAGCTATTGGAATACCAATCACGTTATAAATAAAGGCCCAGCCTAGATTTCCTCGGATAATTCTCAGGGTATTTTTGGCAAGATTCATGGCGGATCAGACTCTGCAATGGCTGCTGCATCATTGATGCCATCGCCAATCATCAATATTTTTTCTCCGTTGGCACGCAACTCTTTAATCTTTGCAATCTTTCGCTCTGGACTGGCAAGTGCAATGACATTTTTGGTTGGGATGCCAACTTCGAGAGCTATCTGATGAGCGGCCGCTTCATTGTCGCCGGTTATAAGCCAGATCTGGATTTTGCGATCTTGGAATGCTTTGATTGTTGCGGCTGAATCGGTTCGTAAGCTGTCTCCAACTTCAAATACCGCGACCGCAACTCCATCTACTGCGACTACTGCAATCGAGTTACCACGCAACCTCGCCGCTGCAATGGCGGATTCAATCTCTGGATGCAGAGTCACCGTAGCGCGGCGAATTGATTCTGGCGTTCCTATCAAAACCGGCAAGGAGTTTTCTCCAAAGCTGACACGAGCCGCCACTCCTTGACCAGGTGAATCTACAAACTCCGAAATAATTTTTCTTCCGACCCCTTGATCAGATAAATACCGTGTAATTGCACCTGCAATTGGATGAGAACTTTCATTCTCAAGCGAATGAACCGCCATCAAAAGTTCATGTTGAGTAACACCAGGAGAGTTCTTTCCTAGATCAGGAATTGTGATGTTTTGAACCTTCATTACTCCGGTAGTTAAAGTTCCGGTTTTATCTAAGACCACTGTGGTTATCTTGGGAGCGATCTCTAGAGATGCAGTCTTGCGCAAAACAATTCCTTGGGAAGCTCCTCTGCCAGTTGCAACAAGCAAGGCAACTGGCGTGGCTAGCCCCAGAGCACAGGGGCAGGCAATAACTAGAACCGCTACCGCTGCACGGACCGCATCTTGTAATGGGTTATCTAAGAAATACCAAACAACGAAGGTGGCCATGGATAAAGCAATAACAATAGGGACGAAAACACTGCTGATTCGATCAACTAGTTTTTGAATCGGAGCCTTTTCGCCCTGTGCTGTAAGAACCATCTTGGTGATGCGCGCCAGCTCTGTGTCATTGCCAATTCGGCGGGCTTCAACAATCAATCTTCCAGAGGTATTGATGGCTCCGGCAATTACATTAGAACCGGGATGTACATCAACGGGAAGTGATTCACCGGTGAGAAGTGAGTTATCTACAGCACTCACTCCTTCGATAATTACCCCATCAGTTGGAATTCGATCTCCGGGACGTACAACGCAACGATCTCCAATTTGCAGGTTAGCAATCGGAGCCTTTACCTCTTCGCCGCCACGCAAAATGGTGACCTCTTTAGGATTTAAAGAAAGTAGATGGGCCAGAGCAGATCCAGCCTTCTTCTTTGCTTGAGATTCAAGGTAGCGACCCAAGACGATGAAAGTTACAACCGAGGCGGCTACCTCAGCATAGATATCTCCAGCACCTGTTGAGTTGGCGTAAATCGACCAACCAAAAGCACTTAGCGCGCCAAGTGAAATTAAGTTATCCATTGTTGGATGAGTTATGTTGCGCAGGGCTGCTCTATGTATTGGCCAAGCGATAATCAATACGACTGGCGCGGTCAAACCAATCACCAACCATCCAGTTGCGGAGTAAAGCGGCTCTGGAATGTTTAGGTTGTTGAGCTGTTCAAGAAGGAATTCTTCAACTATTTCATGAACAGAGTGCCACATAGAAAGAACCACAACAGGGATAGTTAGAAGTGCGGAGAGCAAAACTCTCATGCCCATACCTCTGGATCGGGAAAAACTTTCAGTTTCATCGGTCCGCAACTTTGCAGAGTATCCGGCCTTAGTAACAGCTTCAATCAAACTTTTAGGAGAGGTGCCTTCCGGTGCCAAGATATGAGCGGTTTCAGTAGCTAAATTGACGGTGGCCTTGGCTCCCGGCACCTTATTCAATGATTTCTCTACAGTTGCCACACAAGAAGAGCAGGTCATGCCCGAGATCTTTAAATCAATCTGTTCTAAAGACTCTTCTTTACTCACGATTTCAAGGCTCCAAGGAATTGATCATGCAGATAGCCATTTGTTGAAACCCCGCTCTTTCCAAATGGCCCGGCGTTATTCTCTAGATCTGAGAAACGGCCACCAGCTTCGGTTACGACAATTGCCACCGCAGCCATATCCCACAAAGCCAACGTTGGCTCTGCAGCGATATCAACCGCTCCTTCAGCCACCAACATATGGGACCAAAAGTCACCAATTCCTCTTACTCGCCAAACCTTTTCCATAAAATTTAGGTAAGAGAGTTTGCGATCTCCCCAGCCGACCAGATCTGAAAAAGAAATTGAGGCATCGGTCAGAGTTTTTACCTGTGAAACGGAAATTTGAGTTGCTGGTCCACCATTAACCTCTGTGAAAGCTCCAAAACCAGAGGCCGCATACCAGCGTCTAAACAGTGCCGGTGAACTAACCATTCCTGCAATTACCTGATCAACACCATTTTCATTTCTATGTACTAAACCGATAAGAGTTGCCCAGATTGGAACCCCGCGCAAGAAGTTCTTTGTTCCATCGATTGGATCAAGGACCCAGTAACGCGTTCCAGGTTTTATGTCATCTGGCGAACCAAACTCTTCGCCAACAATTAGATCCGCCGGACGCTCTTTAGCAAGCAAATCTCTGATAGCTCTTTCAACCGCTCTATCAGCATCGGTTACTGGAGTGGTATCAGGTTTTGTCTCGATTACTAAATCTTGAGCATGAAAGCGATCCATAGAGATGGCATCACTTAACTCTGCTAGTTGTTTTAAAAGTTCAACATCGCTGAACAAATCACCTGGGTAACTCATAAGGTGCTTAGGTTATCGGTTGCGAAGTTGTATTGAGGAGGCGACGAAGCCCTAAAACCCGTTGCTGTGATTCTGGGTGCTGCGAAACATAGTCATTTAAGCCACATTTCTCTTCATCATGGGAGCAGTTTTTTGGGCAGTTCGAAATTGCCTCAGCAAGTTCGGAGAAGGAACTGATGACTCTAGTGCGATCAATATGCTCGAGACCAAAGGAGCGCACACCGGGGGTATCGATTATGGTTCCTGAATCATTGGGAATATCAAGGGCAATGGCACTTGATGAGGTATGACGCCCGCGTCCAGTTGCATCGTTAACATCCCCAGTTGCGCGGAGATCAACTCCGGTTAGGGCATTAACCAAGGTTGATTTACCTACACCTGAGTGTCCAATCAATACCGAATCTTTTCCAGAGAGAATCGACTTCAGACCGGACAAGTCTCCATCACGCTGCACTGAAAAATGTTTAACCTCCAACGCCTCATAGCTCTGTAGAAATTCACTTGGGTCTGCTAAATCTCTCTTTGTCATGACAATTATGGGAGAGATTCCTTGGTCATATGCAACAGCAAGGCAGCGATCGATAAATCCATGACGCGGCTCAGGATTAGCACAGGCGGCAACAATTAACATCTGATCAACATTGGCGGCAATAGTTTTTTCGAAAGCGCCGACATCATCAATAGTGCGGGAGAGTGAATTGCGACGAGGTTGCACTATGACAATTCGAGCCAAGGAACCAGCTTTTCCTGATACATCACCAACAAGACTCACTACATCGCCAACCACAACCGCGTTTTTTCCTAATTCGCGAGCCTTCATCGCGCTAACTAGTACACCTGAATCTAAGCGACATAGTGTGCGGCCGCGATCTACGGTTAGCACCTTGGCGGAAACTGAGTCTTGGTGGCTAGGTCTATCTTTACTACGCGGTCTAGTTGATCTAGCGGGCCGAATTCGCACATCGCTTTCATCAAGGCGCCTTCTAGCCATTTAGTAAGTTGCTCCAAAGCCCAGGAAAATCAGGCAGAGTTTTTCGAGTCGTTGCAATGTTTTCTACCTCAACACCACCTACAACAAGACCAATAACCGCTCCCGCAGTGGCTAAGCGATGATCTTCATAGGTATGAAATACCCCGCCATGAAGTGGCTTGGGTTGGATGTGTAGGGCGGTTTCCTCTTCAGTAACCGAACCACCGAGGTTATTAATCTCAGTGCGCAAGGCAGCAAGTCGATCAGTTTCGTGAAGTCTTAAATGGCCGATTCCTCGCAATGAAGATGGAGATTCTGCGAGCGCAGCAACCGCCGCGATTGAAGGGGTTAATTCGCCAACATCATGTAGATCAATATCAATACCAGAAATTTTCTTGCCGCCCTTAATTGTCAATCCCGCATCGGTAAATGAAATCTCTGCTCCCATACGGGCAAAGATCTCGCGGAGTTGATCTCCGGGTTGAGTCGTTGATTTAGGCCAATCTCTAAT
>JBJOIM010000070.1:0-5245 GCA_046047175.1 Actinomycetota bacterium
GAACCTTGGGATGTTTCAGGTTACGCTTTAGGTGAATTCCCCCATCCGTGGCGGGAATGGAATGATGCGTATCGCGATGCAACCCGACAATTCTGGCTCGCAGATAGCGCCCGCGGACACAGCAATGGTGTATCGGATTTGGCATCAAGGGTCGCCGGTTCAAATGATGTCTTCTACTACCGCGGGCCAACCTCATCTATCAATTTTGTTACAGCGCATGATGGTTTCACGCTTCGTGATTTAGTTTCTTATAACAACAAACATAATGGCCCAAACGCCGAAGAAAATCGCGATGGTAGTGAGCAAAATAGATCATGGAATGTTGGATTCGAAGGTCCAACAGATGATCCAGATATAAATTTAAAACGTATCCAATTACAAAAATCCATTTTGGCAACCTTGCTGCTCTCTTCCGGTGTCCCGATGCTCAATATGGGCGATGAGGTATCTAGATCTCAAAATGGTTCTAATAACGCATACTCATTGTCGGCCCATGACCAAAGTGATAACTGGGAAAACTTCCTGGGTGGGTGGAAATTGAATTGGAATCCAAATCCTCAGCAAGAAGACTTGATAGAGACGGTGGCCGCTCTATCTCGAATTAGGAGCAGCTACATGGTTGATGCTGCAGAGCAGTTTTATACCGGCCAAATCGATCAAGATACCAACCGCAAAGATGTTGCCTGGTTTGATCGGGATGGCAATGAGATGAGCCAACATAACTGGCAGGACAGCTCAATTCGCCACTTAGCATTCAGCCTTGATGCCACCCATAATCAAGGGTTATTCATCGTCTTAAATAGCGCAGATCAGGATTACGAATTCACCTTACCTAATCAGGATTGGGGCGATTCATTCCGCACCGTATTTAATTCAGCAGAGTCTATAAATGAATTCAGTCCAACACTGAACAAACCCAAAGATAAAATTACGGTAAGCGCGTTAAGCGTTCAGGTTTGGCTAATTAATCGACATCAAACATCACCGTGACTGTTGAGGTGATGGTCTTTTCAATGGTTTGAGTGTCGTAATAACCGCCAGCTGAGGTATCAACGGAGTCTGGCGAAGTAACTTGGAATGGACCCGAGCGTACGCTCATCACATTGCCGACCTTGCCGCCAGTTGCTTTCACAATCGCTTCAGCACGAACCTTTGCATCCTCCATCGCCTGTTCTAGAAGCTGAGGTCGAAGTTCATTCAACTTAGAGACGTAGTACTGGGGACCGTAATTAGAAACGTTAACCCCTGATTGCAGCAATGCGCCTATGCCGTTACTTAACTTTGAAACCAACTCCACGTCATCGGTGCGCACCGTAATGGTTCGAGAAGCGCGATAATTCAAAATTCGACCGGTGCTATTCCCATTTGAATACTCTTCTTGTGGGTAGGCCGAGACCGATCCAAACTCAATTGCTGTTGTTGGAATACCGCCATCTGTTAGGTATTGAGTTACTGATTCTGTAGCAACTTCAACTTTGCGTACCGACTCTGACAATGTTGGTGCAATCTGCTCGGCATTCAAAGACCAAACAGCTCGATCAGCTGTTGCTGTTACTCGAGCTGAGCCGGTGACTGAGATTCCTTCATTAGAGCGAGCAGCAAAACCGGAGCCCACTTGATTCAATCCAAGGCCCATTGCAATGGCGATAATCGCAGCAGCAACAATTAATGAAATAGATCTTTGCTTCTCATTTTCGCTCATACAGTAAGTTTACTCCCGACAACTTCTGGACATCTCACTTCTGTCTCCCGTTACTCCATTGAAACAGGCTCGAAAAACACCCCATTCACAGGGAAAAACCGCCGCTTTTTAACAGCGAAAAATCAGGGTAGGCTCAGCCCTAGTCCAACGCTTATCAGTACCCGCTTGATGGCTTTTGCTTGAATCGGTATCGCTGTAGAACGGAAAGACTGGCGAACGTGGAATTCACGTTTGTCCCCAATAAATACCGAAGGAAAGTAAATGGCAACAGGTACAGTTAAGTGGTTCAACTCTGAAAAGGGTTTTGGTTTCATTGCTGTTGATGGCGGTGGACAAGATGTATTCGTTCACTACTCAGCTATCCAGGGAAATGGCTACAAGTCCCTTGAAGAAGGTCAGTCAGTTTCATTTGAAGTAGTCCAGGGTCCAAAGGGTCCTCAGGCTGATCAAGTAACTGCCAACTAAACCAAATAACTAGTTGTAAAAAAGCCTCGGGGCAACCCGGGGCTTTTTTATTTCCCAGCTTTTGCTTTGGCTTTTGCTACAGCCTTCACTGGTGATAAATCCTTGCCAACTTTCCAAGCATCAAGGTATCGCCAAGGATAAAGCACGCCTCTTCGAATCTCCCAATCACCTGGCTTTGTTGGATATGAGATTCCAAAATGCAAGTGAGGTTTTGTTCCTCTCGCACTTCCAGTTGATCCAACCTCGCCAAGTTTTTGTCCCGCCATCACGACTACACCTGGGGCAATTCCCGGTTCGATTTTAGAAAGATGAGAACCGTAATAGCGAACGCCATCCTCTCCAATAATAGAAATTGATAATCCGCCACGATCTTTACCTAAATTAGTTTTTCCGCTCCAGATATCTTTGGTATTTACATCCTCAACTACACCATTGATGGGCGCGACGAAGGCGCAACCAAGTTTGGCTTGAATATCAGTAGCAGGGTAATCATGATGGTACTTTCCGTAACTACTCTTGCAGTTCGCTATTGGATAAACATAGACAGGCGCTGCGTTAGCAGGAACAACAGGAAATAAAGCCAAAACCAAAATACCAATTAATCTCTTCACCTTAACGCCGCCTTGTCTAGTCGCGCCGTCACAATCATGTGAGGCACAGTTAAAGCCCACACCACTACTAGTGAGAGCCACAGGTACTCATCGCTAAGTTTCCCAGGTGTAAAGAAAGCAATTCCGAGCGACACTATGAAAGTGCCCACAAGGGCTGGAACTCCTGGCAACACCGCCTGTCGGAATGCCATCGCGGGCTGATTTTTACTTAAGGATTCTTGAGAGCTTTTGAGATTTAAAGTTAGCCGAGCGGTATGTCGCATGGCATGCCAAGTGCCGAAGTAAGCAGCAAAGGCAACTAATGGTGGAGTAAAAAAAGCAAGAAGCAACAACAGGTTGATATCAATCAGATCCCTCCAGCGCCGATTGGTCGCCAAAATCAGAACCGTAATTAAATACAAGCCTGTCACCAGGTTTGTTAACTCCTGATCTAATCCCCCATGCCAATTAATCAGCTCATCATTTACGGCTGCGAGAGCAGAAGTGCTCTCTTTATTGGTCAGAGGGATCACAACAGGCAGAGCGCCCGCTGTAACTGCGTAAAAAACCTGAGCCAATCTATTTGCTCGCACAGAACCTCTGGCACGTTCGAGCTCGTTAATAAAAGCGGTATCTCCAATTCCAAAGTGGAGTGCGCTCATGACCACCACTCCAATAAATCCATAAACATTCCATTGCAGAATCGCAAATACGGCTAATACTGCAATCAAGACGTAAACCAAAATAAATAGACCCATGCGCTTGATGGATGTGCGGGGCAAAGTAACTAAATGATCAAGTGCGCCATGCGGAATGCCGACCGCTAAAGCCAGCAAAGCAATTGCTACCTGCCATGAAATCTCTGTTTCATCAATAAGCTGTGCGAAAACTAGCGAAAGCAAAATGACTACACCTACCGCGATGCTGGAAAAGTTACGGGTTCGGGTAAAGAGCTTTACCTGTGCTTCCGACATACTCTCAAGGTAGCAAAATCCATAACCTGATGTGAGAAACTATTGAGATGTCGCAAGGGCTAGCACTTGAAAACTGGTCGTACGTAGCCATGCTGCTATTTGTTGTGCTTGGCTCTTGGTGGTTGGAGTTTGCTTTCAAGATTAGGGTGCTACGTCGGCCACGTTTAGCTCTAACCGCAATCCTTCCGGTAAGCATTTTTTTCTTGATTTGGGATGCCTTTGCCATCAACCAGAATCACTGGGATTTCGATAACAACCAGATGTTGGGCATCTATGGACCATTCAATATCCCACTTGAGGAGTACCTTTTTTTCTTCATCATTCCTCTGGCCGCCTTACTAACCCTGGAAGGTGTTAAATCCCTTGCCCAAAAGGTGAAGCGATGAGATTTGAACTCACCTACACTCAAATTACGGTTTATGCCTTAATCATCACCGTATTTTTCGACATGTTCTTCACCAGAAACTCTCTCCTCTCTACACTTCGGTTCTGGATTAGCTACTCAATAATTCTCCCCTTTCAACTCATAACTAATTGGTGGCTCACAAGCCGTGAGATAGTCACTTACAACCCCGATTCAATAATGGGATTAAGAATCGCCGGAGCCCCTTTCGAGGACTTAATCTTTGGCTTTGCCATGATCTTGGCGGTTTTTACATTTCGATTTTTTTAATCATTGTCCCTACCTCTGAGACTATAAAGCCCCAGACAGTGCTGAAGAATTGCGTTGACATCACGACTGGCAAAGCACGACTTGTTAAGTCAACTGTCAATAGAAGCCTCAGCGGGTCAGGTCTTTCGGTTGATGGTAGCTGCAAGTGATACCGGAGCTGAGATTTACAGTGGAACCAGCAATGTTCCTGGAGTCACGACACAAATCCCGGGCACAATTTTGACGGTCAATCAGGTTGGGTAGCATTAGCACGCCCTAGGGGCGGTAGCTCAGTTGGTTAGAGCCCCGGACTCATAATCCGGTCGTCGTCGGTTCGAGCCCGACCCGCCCCACGAATCCAAGGAAAGCTAGAGAGGGAAACCAAAGTGAGCGCACTGCAATATTTTCGATACACCGCATACGCCCTTATCGCTGTGGGGTTAATCAATCTTCGCTACCAAAGTGGAAAGTCAAATCTAAGCACTACAACACTACTAATCGTTGGCGCCGGTATTGCGATTTTTGCATTGACCTATCTAAATTTCGGCAAGAAAGTTATTGTTGCAATGGCGGCAGTTGCTGCTGGCCTTCTAGCAATCCTTAATTAGCAGAGTATAAATGTCACAATCTTTGACCTTGCCAGAGATCAAAACTCGTTGGAACGAGGTTTTGGATTTGGTGGAGCAGGAAAATCGTGTTGCCTGGCTCGCTTTTTTTGACGCCCGCTTAGTTTCTTTTGATAACAATCAACTTAAATTAAGTTTTGTGGATGCTGAGAAGCTGAGTGGAGTTCATGATTTTGCAGCTGTGCGCAAGGAATCACATCGCAAAGTGCTTGAACAGGCGTGTGTTGAGATTTTTG
>JBJOIM010000071.1:0-4354 GCA_046047175.1 Actinomycetota bacterium
GTTCACCATGCATGTTCCAACCCTTAGCTACGGCGCGATATGCCCTTGGCGTGTCATATCTCAACTCTGGAAAGGATAGGCAACCTTCTTCCCCATCCTGCATCTCTTCACTCAAATCAAGTGTTGGGTTAACGAGATGCCCGAATTCATCATTTACATGCCAAACAAATACGCGCAACGGCACTCCAATTTGTGGAGCGGCTAGCCCTGCTCCTGGAGCATCTAACATTGTCTCTGTTAGATCTCGCACCAAGTTTCTTAACTCTTTATCAAAATCAATTACTGGGGCTGCAGGGGTCGTCAGTACTGGATCGCCAAAGTATCTGATGGGTTGAATCGCCATGGGGTAATTCTACCTGCTATCAAAGGTAATAAGGATCTATCTTTATAGAGAAGAGCTCCTTGCCACCAGAAGAGCGCATTTTTTGCAAGGCTTTCAGCGATTTCAAGAGTTCAGCTGCGCCATCGTGTTTTGCTTTAATAGTGAGCCTAGTGCCAGAGTTTGAGATAAGCGTGTTAAGTACATTTCCGAACTCACGTTCCAATTTGATTCGCAATCCTGATAATGCTCGCATCTCACCCTCTATCTGAATAATTCTGACGTATGGAGGCATATTAGTTTCCAGGCGGTCACTATTAAGGTATTCCATGAACTTTGATGGTTTTCCAGCGATGATGGCTTGCGAGATGGGATTTGAAGAGGGCAGAGATAAAAATATTTCTGAGCCGGTTCGGGCAAGGCTTAAAACATTTAACCACAGATTGAAGAGTTCCTCCTCTGCCCGAATAAATTGTCGTGCCAACATCTCTTCGCCCTCCAATAGCACTATTCCGGCATAACCGTTCTTAGCTTTCACCACAGTTGCATATGTTGAAATTACTATACATTTTTCATCAATCTCTTGTTGGGTCTCTGAATCTGTTGAATTCAGTATCACCCTTCTTCCGGGGAACGCCTTTCCAATCTCCTCCACTACCTTCTTCACTCCGCTCCGATAAACCAGGTATTGGATACCTTGGCATTCAACACATCTCCAGTCACTAAGCACTACATCGCATATCGAACATGCCGCTGATCCCTTTTCCTTTAAAGAGAGTAACCCGCCACATTTACAACGCGCCCTGTTTCTACAGTTTCTACACACGAATCCGGGCGCGTAATCTTTTGTCGCCAGACACACTAAGACAGGACCTTGCTTCAAACCGCTTCGGATAACTTCAAAGTAGCTGATTGGCGGGTTCTGAATTCGTTTGGATAATGGAGGTGAGTAATTCGTTGTTGTCGGCTTTACCCAATTCAAATCGATCAAACGTTGAAGCTCGGCGGAACATCCATGTCCAAAAAACACAACTTCGCACCCTTCGGCCTCAGATCGAAGTAGTGCCACATCACGAAGATTCCAATACGGAGATCTCTGCTCGGTGTACTGAGGAGAGCTCTCATCTAGTATGTAGATTCTCGCCAAATCTCTAGCTGGGATGAAAATCCCGCTACGCAACCCCAGTATCACTATGTTCTCCTGAGTCAGGAGCTTTTCAAAAGCTAGACGCCGCTGAGTAGGTGATAGATGGGCTCCCACCTCAATGTGATCAATCCCCTGCGCTTTTAAACATACATCTCGAAACTCTTCCAAGCTTCTTAATGTTGGGAAAATTAGCAAGGTGGATCCCACCTCTTTGTGGGCAGAGTTAAGAAATTTCGACATAACTTGAAAATTGCTATTGTCGAGACTCACGGGCTCAAACCTTCTTTGTCCTGTCATCGGAATGCCGGGAATATCAGAGAAACTCCTGCCTTGTAATTGCGTGGACTTATTGAAGGGCGGAAGAGATTTCAAGATTAAATCTCCAAAGTTAGTGGAGTATCTTTCTGCAACCTTCTCGAAAAACGCTATTTGTTTTGAACTGAAGACGTTAGTGGCCCGTAGCGCTTCGACATTCAAGAGATTCCGCTTGCTTCTTGGTTGAATGGCAACAACCACTCCATTGTGATTTGTGTTCTTAAATGGAACTTGAACAACACTACCCACCGAAAGGGACTCTTTAAATCGATCCGGTACTGCATAGGTAAAACTCTGCTCTACATGAAAAATGCCAAGATCCAGAACCACTTCAGCCTGAAGATCATCCGGCTCAATAGCTGTCGTTCTGCTTGGTGCAGTTACAGTTCGCTGACGCTTTAAACTCAGTGGCTTTACATTTGCCACAGCAAATTAACCCTTGATTACTTTGAGAATTTCAGCAGCTTTGTCAGTTTGTTCCCAAGTGAACTCAGGTAATTCCCGACCAAAATGACCGTAGGCGCTTGTTTTTGAGTAAATGGGACGTAGCAAATTCAATTCATGGATGATTGCTGCGGGGCGAAGATCAAATACCGAGATTACCGCATCTGAAATTTGATTGACAGGTACGGTTTCAGTGCCGAAGGTTTCTACAAAGAGACCAACAGGCTGCGCCTTGCCAATTGCATATGCCACCTGGACTTCACAACGTGTGGCTAAACCAGCAGCGACAATGTTCTTTGCTACCCAACGCATGGCATAAGCAGCAGAGCGGTCTACCTTAGATGGATCTTTTCCGCTAAACGCTCCTCCGCCATGTCTTGCCATGCCACCATAAGTATCAACAATGATCTTTCGGCCGGTTAAACCAGCATCTCCCATAGGACCTCCAATAACAAAGCGGCCTGTGGGGTTTACCAAGAAACGTACATCTTTAGATGAAATATCAAAACTTTCAATTACCGGCTTGATTACATACTCAGTAATTTCAGGGGTAAGTGTTCTATCAAGATCTACACTCGCGGCGTGCTGTGAGGATATAACCACGGTATTTAGTGAAACGGGTTTATCGCCATCATATTCAATAGTTACCTGCGTTTTACCATCAGGTCTCAAGTAACCTAGCTGTCCCGATTTACGGACCTCAGTCAACTTCTCAGCCAATCGATGCGCCATCGCAATTGGCAAAGGCATCAAGGTTTTAGTATCACTGTTTGCATAGCCGAACATCAACCCTTGGTCTCCCGCACCTTGGAGATCAAACGGATCTTTTGAGTTTGAAACCCGCTGCTCAATAGCGTGATCAACACCTACCGCTATATCTTGCGATTGTTGTCCAATCGACACAGAGACGCCGCAACTATTTCCGTCAAAGCCCTTATCGGAGCTGTCATATCCAATATTTAGAACGGTTTGGCGGACCAATTCATTAACATCGGCAAAACCATTTGTAGTAATTTCACCAGCTACATGCACTTGACCTGTGGTGATTAAGGTTTCGCAGGCCACGCGGCTCTTCGGATCCTGGGACAACAGAGAATCCAGGACTGCATCAGAGATGGCGTCGGCAATCTTGTCGGGGTGACCTTCAGTAACAGACTCAGATGTGAACAATCTCTTAGCCATTTATTCGCTCCAGTCTCTTGCCGATACTTTTAACTATTGCCTTTGCTACTACATGCTTATCTACTTGATGAAAAGCCTCTTGACCGCCATCTGCACTTATGAGATATCCGGATGTGTTTTCCGAGCCAAAGATTGCGCCATTGCTCACATTGTTGACATAGAGAAGGTCGGCTTTTTTGCGTTGCAATTTCTGCTGTGCGAGCTTCAAATTATCGACACCTGTTTCCGCTGCGAAGCCAACAACCATCTGGCTTGAAGTTTTATTTTCTCCAGCCTGTGCCAATATGTCAGCATTCAAAACTAAATCAATCCCCTGCAATCTATCTTTCTTAATCTTTTCATCGGAGCCCTGGACGGGTTTGGCATCAGCAACAGCCGCGGCCATAACCAACACATCAGTCATAGGAAATTCGGCGGCAACTGCTTCCCGCATCTCATCTGCGGTCTCAATCTTTATAACTCGAGCACCCTCTAATTCGAAGTAATCAGTTTCGCCAGCGATAACGGTTACTTCGGCGCCAGCCCTAATTGCTTCATATGCCACCGCGAGTCCTTGACGACCGCTGGAGCGATTTCCGATATATCTAACTGGATCTATCGGCTCACGAGTGCCGCCGGCGGTTACTAAAACCCTTTTATTCAGTAATTTCGCATCAGAACTGGTTACTTGCAAAACCTCTTCGATGATTCTGGCCGTTTCTGGGAATCTTCCGATGCCAGAATCTTTACCGGTTAATCTTCCATTGTCTGGCTCTAATACTGTAATGCCGCGGTGGCGTAGAAGTTTGACGTTTTCAACAGTAGCCGCATTTAGCCACATATTTGGATGCATAGCTGGAACAACTATTACGGGAGCGCTACTTGCCAAGACTGTTGTGGTTAGCAAATCATCCGCTCTTCCTTGCGCTAATCTAGAGATTAGATCAGCGGTTGCCGGAGCAATCAGT
>JBJOIM010000072.1:0-4315 GCA_046047175.1 Actinomycetota bacterium
AGGCAGACAACTTTTAGGGATTTTTTTAAAGCTGCCAAAATTCATCCAAATGCAAAGCTCATAACTGGCTCAATTTGTGGAGTGAAAATCTCTGAGATTGAAGATCCCTTGATGAAGAAAATCAGGTATATGGACAAATTAGTTGATGAATTGGCTAAAGGGCGCCCACTCGAGAAAATTCTAAGGTCGAACTGACAAGACAACTTTGATTAACCTAATATTTGCTTGTGATCAAGTTGCTCCTGATTTTGTCAATTGGCATCTGCTTAATAATTGCCGGAGCGGCTGATGATTCGCCCGGATTGCAAGGAATTGGCCTGCTCTTAATTTTGTGGCAATTATCAAAATTGATCCGCAGTAGAAGAAGGAATTAATGAGCTCAATTGCCAAAGTTTTTGGATTAGATAGCAATAAGCCCGCCCTGGTATTGGTTCATGGATTGGGATCGGCTGGCACTATTTGGAAGACTCTAATTCCAGAATTACTTATTGATTTTTCTGTTTATGTCATAGATTTACCGGGTCATGGCGACGCACCGCTGAATTCCAATTCTGATTTAGATCCGGAATCGCTTGCTCGAGACATAATTGAAATGCTGGAGCGTGATCATGGTGTGACTCAAATCCACGTTGCTGGAAATTCTTTGGGCGGATGGATAGCGCTTGAGATGGCAAATGTTGCTCCCAGTCGAGTTAAAAGCGTTACTGCGCTTGCTCCTGCAGGATTGTGGTTGCAGGGCCCATCTAACAAACTTCCTCCGAGTATTGATGCCAGAATTTTGGCAAAGATTTCACAGTTCTTTATGCCGATTGCTTACCACTTACCTCCACTTAAGGCTTTGGGATACAGAAAAATTACCCATCTATGGCGTGAGTTAAGTTATGAAAGTTGTAGAGATTCGGTAATCGCGATGGCCAAATCAACTGGATTTATGCCTTTATGGAGAGGGGTACGTAATCGCAAGTTTATTTCGGAGATTCCTTCAAATGTAGCTGTGACTATCGTATTTGGAGATCACGACATCATGATTCCTAAAGACATTGCTCAAGAGAGATCCGCAGCACCAACACATGCGAAATGGATTGAAGTGGAGAACTGTGCCCATGTGATTATGTGGAACTTTCCTGGCTTAACCGTGGATTTTATTAGACGGACAGCTGGAGTATTTAAAGCCTGATTGGCAGTTGAAAGTGACTACTGGGCCATGATCGCGTCGTGCACGTACTGAGCTAGACCATTTACGCGATCATCGTAGTACTTCTTAAATCGCTCATCTGAGATGTACATAAGGGCAAGGTTTTTTTGCATTTCAGGGGAGCAGTCGTAAAACCACTTGGTTATAGCATCGCGATGTTGCACTACAGCTTGCTGTGCCTCTGGTGAATTGGCGGCGATTCCATTACCGAAACAGAAAACAAAGGCTTCGGTAGCAGCTTCCTGATCAACTTTTGCCTTCTCAAAATCCTGGGTGGAGTATTTAGAGGTACGTGCCTTGGACTGTTTATAAGCCTGAGTATTACCCCAACGCTCTTTAACTTCCTTTTCGTAAGGATTTTCGTTGTTCAAGACCTGTTCCATTACAGCATTATGGCAAATTTTTTTTATTTGCGCAGCGATAGAAGCATTTTGGTCGATTGAGGTATCAACTCTGTAAGACTAATTGCTGTCATAATTCCTGCAACTAGAGCCAGCAAAAGTGCAGTTGTGGATAAATCCATAATGCCTCCCACCGAGAAAACAGCAGAGGCACCAAGAATCTCAGCTGCGGCGGATACGCAAACCAGAAGGACAATAGACAAAGGCTTAACCTGAGCGAATTTAGCTAGCATTGCAATCGCTAGTCCTTCAGGAATATTGTGAAGGGCAATAACAATCGCGGTAGTGATACCGGTATTTAAATCCACTAAAGAGGCAGCAATTGTAGTTGCACCTTCCGGAAAATTATGAAGAGTAACCGCAACTACAGTTATTCCAAGAGTGCGTATTCGGGCATTCTTACCTAGATTAATTCGAGCCAGAGCTAATACCGCCAAACCGCCAATTAAAAAGACTAGCAACACTAACCAATCTGAGTTTGTAATTGAAAAGCTAGTTGGAAGTATCTGTCCGAGACTTACAGCGAGCATGGCTCCTGCAACTAGTAGGAGGGCACTAGCTAAGACTCTCTCACTTAATTCTTGTCCAATTGCTGCTACGAAGAGTCCAAACAGGGTTGCACAGGCAGCAGCTATAGAGAGTAGGTAGCCGAGCAATAAAGGGTCCAAAGCCGACTCCTATCTGTACTCGTACTTATGACCTGTTAAATCCTTGTATTTACCTCTGGCGCAGGATATCTTTTTGGCATGTGCGTCGGATGTATGGCAATGGCAATGGCTTCGATGATGGGTCCTACCCCAACCCCTGCGGTAACCACACCTGCGGTGATAGTTGCTCCAAAGGCAGATCTAAAAATGGAAGCGACCTTACGGGTGAGATCAAACTTCCAAGAGCAAAAAATAGCTGTTAAAGACTCTTCAAACTTTCGAGCTGTTTAGTCTTCCTAAAATATCTAGTTTTACGCTCTTTTAACTCGATTATGAGAAATGCAGTCGAGAAGGTACCCTTTGCGTATTGAGGCAATTGCCTCAACAAAATTAAAGTCCGGCTCAAGCTGGATTTATATGTAAGTCTTATCTTTTCGTAAATGCGTCAAGTCACCACGAGACATACATGTCTAGTTGATTGGTACGTATTTATATGTCCTTGCTTACTGCAGAAAAACAAACAACTTTTAGAGATCTGGGTATTCACCCGTCACTAGTAAATGCCCTTGATGTTCAGGGAATTACAAATCCATTTCCGATTCAAGAGGCCACAATCCCGGATGCGATTGAGGGCCATGACATCTTGGGACGTGGACAAACGGGCTCCGGAAAGACGCTGGCCTTCGGCCTAGCACTACTTCATAACATTTATGGAAAGAAAACAGCTCCAAGAAAACCAATCGCTTTGGTTTTAGCACCAACCCGCGAATTAGCTCAGCAGATCAACGAGGTACTTGCGCCGCTGGCACGTTCGGTAGGACATGAGACGGTAGTTATCGCTGGAGGTATGCCTTACGGCAAGCAGGTCAACGCCCTTAAGAAGAGTGTTTCTATTTTGGTAGCAACACCTGGTCGTTTGATTGATTTGTTAGAGAAAGATGAACTGCAGTTGGATAATTTACAAATTGCAGTACTTGATGAGGCTGATCAAATGGCGGACATGGGATTTTTGCCGGCGGTAAAGCAGATTTTGAATCAATCCAAAAAAGATGGCCAACGTTTTCTATTCTCTGCAACATTGGATAGGGGAGTAGATGGATTGGTGCGCCAATATTTGCGCGAGCCAAAGACTCACACCGTCAAGGAAATTGAAGGAACTAAAACCAGATCAGATCACTATGTGTTTGTTTTGAATCATGCCGATAAAGCAGATATCTCAAATCAAATTGCAGCCCGAGATGGAAAATCAATTTTCTTTGTAAGAACCAAACGCGGAGCAGATAAATTAGCTAGCTCTCTATCTAATGCTGGTGTTCGTGTTGGAACCTTGCATGGTGGGAAATCACAGGCTGTGCGTACCCGCACTTTGGCTAAATTCAAGGAGCAGGAATCAGCAGTCTTAGTAGCAACTGATGTTGCTGCTCGCGGTATCCATGTAGATGGCATTGATTTAGTGGTGCATTTTGATGCGCCGGCAGATCACAAGGATTATCTGCATCGTTCCGGAAGAACAGCGCGTGCTGGAAAAACCGGACGAGTTGTCACATTGGCTACTCATAAGGAGCAGCGCGCAATTGGTGGCATCACCACCCGTGCCGGCGTTGAACCTTGGGTAATGGCGGTAAAGCCGCTTGATGAAAAGTTGGTCAGCATTACGGGCGCCAAGCAGCCATCAGGAATTCCTCTGGTTGAGGAAAAGGCCGCTCCTGAGCAGAAAAAGCATTACGGTCGACCACGCAACCAAGGTAGAAATAACGGTGGTAAGCGCAAGAAGTACGGCAATGAAGAGCGCAGCTTTAAAAAGTCAGCCCCGAGTCGTAAGAGATCTCGCTCAGCCGCTAAATAATTGGTAGTAAAGCAATTAGCCTAGGGGCATGAAAGGCAAGATTCTCGTAACCCTGCAATTCCTTTTGCTTGCCGCTTTGGCGCTATTTCCTGGTGCGAAAGAAAGACCAAAACCTTTTGTGTCTCTGGCATTTGTGCTACTTGTGTTAGGAGTAGCTCTTTTACTAAAAAGTTTCCGCGACCTGGGTCAAGCCTTGACCCCACTTCCGGAAAGCAAGGAGGGTGCA
>JBJOIM010000073.1:0-4137 GCA_046047175.1 Actinomycetota bacterium
GCTGAAAGGGCTCTCATATTTACTCCATTGACATGCTCAGGTCAGCGCCACCTGTGTCGGCGCTGAGCACAATGGGGGCAAGTTTAGGCGCAGACCCCCCTACCCGCCCTAATTTGAGCGTGCATGGGGACTAATAAATAAGGAATACCCGGCTTTGGCCTTTAGGGTGGGTCCTGTGAATCCATTAGATGCCCATGACATCGTCACTACTTTGGGCACCATCGGGGTTCTAACCGCACTATTTGTAGAGACCGGCTTGTTGGTGGGGTTGTTTTTGCCAGGAGATTCTTTGTTATTCGTCGCCGGCCTTGCCGCCTCAGGTACCGCACGGGAGATCTTCGGAGATCAACTTAGTTATACCCAGTTAATGATTTGGGCGCCTATTGCAGCAACCGCTGGTTCACAGTTTGGTCATTGGTTAGGCGCGAAATTCGGTAGACCATTTTTTGATCGTCCAGATTCAAGATTTTTCAACCAAGAACGTGTGCAACAAACTGAGCGTTGGTTAATGAAGTATGGGTTAGGTAAAGCTTTAATTCTCTCCCACTTCATTCCTTTTGTACGCACATTGTTAAATCCCTTATGCGGCATCATCGGAATTCCAGCTAGAAAGTTTTTTATCTGGAATTTGATTGGCAGTTATATCTGGACAGTAGGAATTATCAGTGCTGGATACTTGCTTGGCGAGCAGTTAAAAGGTTCGGTGGATAACTACCTACTACCGATTGTTGCGGTCATTGTTGCAGCTAGCTTAACTCCGATTGCTCTAGAGATATTGCGTGATCGAAAAGAAAGAAAAATTAAAGGCCAAGATCACTGAGTTGATAGGCGGCGAGATACTTAAATCCTGCTGATTCAACTTTTTCTTTTGCACCACGTTCGACAATCACAGCCACACCAACCACGATCGCACCCGCTTCCTTAAGTGCTTCAACCGCAGTAAGCACCGAGCCACCAGTAGTGGAGGTGTCCTCAACCGCTAAAACTTTTCTGCCCTTTACATCTGGGCCTTCGATTCGGCGCTGTAATCCATGCGCTTTTTCTGCTTTACGGACCACAAAAGCATCTATTTTTCGCCCTTTTTGAGCCGCTACATGCATCATCGCGGTTGCTACTGGATCGGCACCAAGGGTTAATCCGCCAACCGCATCAAAATCTAAATCTTTGGTTAACTCCAACATAACCTCACCAACAACTGGTGCAGCTGTGGAATCTAGGGTTACACGGCGCAGATCAACATAGTAATCAGCCTCTTTGCCGGAGGAGAGAATTACTTTGCCATGCACAACAGCTTTGGAAAGAATTTCTGATTTAAGTTGCTCTTTAGCGCTCACCAGATAAACCTAAAGGCTCTTGCGGGAATTGTAAACAATGACATCGGTTCTGCGTCTTGCTACCAGAGCTTTTTCTGGGTTGGACTCTAATAAGGCATCTACTTCAATGCGAAGCTTTGCTACCTCAATAGCCATGTTGGACATCGCAGATTCCAATTCGATAATTCTCTTGATACCGGCCAGATTAATTCCTTCACTAACCATTCGAGAGACATTGCGAAGAAGTGCGATGTCTTTGAGCGAGTAGCGACGGCCACGTCCTTGGGCGCGTGATGGTGAAACTAAACCTAAGCGATCGTACTGGCGCAAGGTTTGTGGGTGCAATCCGGAAAGCTCTGCCGCTACAGAAATAACATAAAGCGCTAACTCTTCATCGCGCTCTGGATTTGTCATGCTTTGGCTCTTTGTAGAAAATCAGAACGCACATCTTCATTAGCGGTTGCAGCTGCGAACTCTTCTAAGGCCTTCTTTGCCTTGCCATCAATGCGTTGTGGAACTTGCACCTCGATGGTTACCATCAAATCTCCGGCGTTAACACCCTTTTTTACTCCGCGTCCTTTGATGCGTAACGTTTTTCCATTTTGGGTACCTGGATTGATGCGCACTTTGACCTCATCGCCCTCAATCGTCGGCACTGAAATATCAGCGCCCAGCGCTGCTTCTGTGAAGGTCACAGGCACAGTGATGAGGAGGTTTTCGCCTTTGCGGGTAAACACCGGATGTGGAATTACATTTACTAAAACATAGAGATCGCCTGGCCCTGCCTCTCCTGGTGCGCCACGGCCTTTGACTCTTACCTTCGCGCCATCACTAACACCAGCCGGAATTCTTACCGTGATTGTGTGTGGAGCGTTTCCCTGTCCGGAAAGTCTTAAATCAATCTCTTTGCCAAACAGGGCATCACGAAATGAAATCGAGACCTCTGTTTGAATATCTTGCCCTTTGCGTGGAGCTCTTCTACCGCCAAAGAGCGAGGAGAAAATATCGCCACCATTATTAAAGAGGTCGCTGAAGTCACCAGAGAATTGTTGGCCCCCACCGCCACGGAAAGCTCCTGATTGGAACATCTCTCGAGCTTGGTCATACTCGGCACGCTTCTTATCATCACTAAGAATTTCGTAAGCCTCTGAAACCTCTTTGAACTTATCCTCTAGCTTTTTATCGCCTTTGGTTTTATCGGGGTGCAGTTCGCGGGCCAAAGAACGGTACTTCTTCTTAATGGTGGCAGCGTCGGCCTTTTTATCCACACCAAGAATGGCGTAATAATCTTTTTCGTATAGATCTTTGGCGGCCATAGTTATTCAGGATCTGAAACGACCACGCGAGCTGGTCGTAGAACGCGCTCCTTGTACTTATATCCCGGTTGCAAAATCTTAGTAACAGTTGTTTCAGTAACCTCGGTTGAGGTTTCATGCATCAAAGCATCATGAAAGTTTGGATCAAAGGTGGCTGGTGCTTCGCCATACTTTTCCAGTCCCAGCTTTGCGGTTGTGGTGATGATTTGATCAGCTACCGATTTAAAACCACCAGTTAACTCATTATGAGCAGCGGCTCGATCTAGATCATCCAGGATGGCTAAAAACTCAACCAGGACGCTAGAAATCGCCACTTCGGCGGCCAAGGTGCGGTCCCGCTCTACACGCTTGCGGTAATTGGCGTACTCAGCTTGAAGACGTTGTAAATCCTCAGTCAAGGCAGCGACTGGATCCTTTGATTCAGCCGCCGCCTCTTCTGTTACAACTTCAGAAGTTGCTTCCTCAGTCATTACTTACTTTCATCAATGATTTCGGCATCTTCAACGCCATCATCATTTTTCGGAGCTTCTGCTGATGCAGCATTTGCAGCATAGAGAGTTGCACCAAGTTGCTGGCTAACTTCAGCTAGTTTCTCTGTTGCACTCTTGATACCTGCGTAATCAGCACCTTCAAGAAGTTTCTTGAGATCCGCCATTGCGGTTTCGACCTCCGCCTTCTTGGCAGCAGCTTCACCTTCATTGAGTTTGTCAGCGTTGTCCTTCAAGAACTTCTCTGTCTGATAGACAAGTGAGTCACCGGTGTTACGGGTCTCTGCCTCTTCACGACGCTTCTTATCTTCATCAGCATGTGATTCAGCATCACGCATCATGCGCTCAATCTCATCCTTTGGAAGAGCGGAGCCACCAGAGATTGTCATGCTCTGTGCTTTGCCGGTTCCAAGATCCTTTGCAGAAACATGGACGATACCGTTGGCATCGATGTCGAAGGTAACTTCGATTTGTGGAATACCACGTGGTGCTGGAGCAATCCCAGTAAGTTCAAACATTCCAAGACGTTTGTTGTAAGCCGCCATCTCGCGCTCACCTTGGAAAACCTGAATCTGTACCGCAGGCTGATTGTCATCAGCGGTGGTAAAGATTTCAGATCGCTTGGTTGGGATTGTGGTGTTACGTTCAATCAACTTGGTCATGATTCCACCCTTGGTTTCAATACCAAGTGAAAGCGGGGTCACATCAAGTAGAAGGACATCCTTAACCTCGCCCTTGATAACGCCGGCCTGCAAGCTCGCGCCCACAGCCACAACTTCATCAGGATTTACGCCCTTATTTGGCTCTTTTCCACCGGTTAGCTCCTTAACCAGATCAACCACAGCTGGCATACGTGTAGATCCGCCAACTAGAACAACATGATCGATTTCAGAGATTGGAATTCCAGCATCTTTCAAAACTGCTTGGAATGGACGACGGCAGCGATCAAGTAGATCTGCGGTCATCGCCTGGAACTGTGCGCGGGTGATTGTTTCATCTAAGAACAATGGGTTCTTCTCT
>JBJOIM010000074.1:0-4114 GCA_046047175.1 Actinomycetota bacterium
AGCCCTGCGTCTACCCTTATGCCCGTGAAGCAAAACAAGCAAGATGTTCAATATCGCATCTTAGTAATTGATGATGAGGAGAACATTCGAAATCTGTTGTGCGAGACGCTCCGGCTTTCGGGATATATACCCACTCCAGCAAAAAGCGGTACTGAGGCCATTTCGATTATGCGGAATCAAACTTTCGATCTAGCATTACTTGACATAAACATGCCCATTATTGATGGTTTTAAGGTCCTGGAAAAGATAAGAGATTTGAAATCCGAACTGCCGGTAATAATGCTAAGCGCTAGATCAGACAAGATTGATGTCGTTAATGGACTCAAACAAGGGGCGGATGACTATGTTTCTAAACCCTTCAGTATTGAAGAATTAATTACAAGAATTGAAACCGTTTTAAGACGTGTTCAACCAAAGTGGGAGAATGCGCTATTAAAGGTAGGGCCTATCACCCTTAATATCGATACACATGAGGTCTACTTTGATAAAGAGAATATCGAACTTTCAAAAACGGAGTTTCGTCTGCTTCAGTATCTAATGGAGCGGCCCGGAATAGTAATTGAAAAAGATGCAATCCTGAATGCAATTTGGGGTTATGACTTTGATGCCGTGACTACAGTAGTGGACACCTATATTTCCTATTTGAGGAAAAAACTGCACCGAGATGGTTATGAAGGCATACGAACCGTCCGAGGGGTGGGTTTTCAAATTAAGGAGAAATAGATTGAATCTCCAAAAACGTCTCACGGCTTTTACATTAACCGTGGTAGTTCTGACTTCGGGTTCTATAGGTATGTTTCTAATTCAAATGAATTTCATAAATCAGCTAGAACAAATTAGAGAAGAATTTCACTCTATTACCGAAACTATAAATGGCTCAAGAGTGGATAAGGTTACAGTCGCACTTGCCTTGGTTTCAGCATCCCAATCGGATATTTCTCTTTTCTTATCCGAAGCTAACAGTGAACTCATTCCCCTAGTCAGCAGCGCAATTGATGAGGCTGAACTCGAAGCTGCGGAGGAAATAGGTAACGGCAAAATGCCATTTGAATCGAAGGATGTAATCTCTGGAAAAGTCCGTATTGAGGGAGAATTAGACCTAATTCTCACTACCTCGCCCAGTTATTTATATGAAGCTAGGCGATCAGAATTTCTTAGTTTTGTTCTCTATTTGTTGATAGCCAGCTCATGCGCTTTGGTGTTACTTCGAAAAGTTATAAACAAAGATGTAGAGCAGGAATCTCAGGATCTCAAACTGCGCGAAAGACTAAAGTTTGAAGAGTCTAGACGCAAAATGTTGTTGGAGTTTGCCAGCGATACCTCCCATGAGCTTAGGACACCTTTAACGGTAATAGTCGGCTACTTGGAACTGCTTGCGAAACGTAAACCTGAGGAGATTGAGCATTCGGCCATTGTCAATATGAGAAAGGAAGCGCTAAGACTCGAGAAGAATATTGCAAACCTGTTAACCATGATGGAATTAGAGGTTATCGAGGATGAGTCTTTGATGCCGATTAATCTATCGAATTTCTTAGAACAGGAATTGGTCTCATTCCAAGATATCGAGCCTAATAGAAGTTTTACCCTAAATATCGAAAAGGACATATGGATTAAAGGGTCTGAGGAATTGATATTGAAACTGCTCAGAAATATTTTTAACAATATCAGTCGCCATTCAAACTTCGATTCTCCAGTTCGCGTAACCCTAAGCAAACAGGCTGGCTGGGCAGAGATGTCAATTGAAGATGGTGGCCCGCTAAACACATCACAAAGTTTAGAAATTGAATCATATTTACCTCGATTCAGCAGCTCTAGATCTGTATCGAAAGGAGGCTCTGGTCTGGGATTTAGCATAATGAAGAAGTCAGTCGACAAACTATCCGGCGATTTATCATTATTTCACTCGGAGCTAGGTGGCTTTGGATTAAAGGTTCGAATTCCTTTAGAAAATAAGATTACTGAATAAATAGATTCAAGCTCTATCCGAAGTGAAGTGAGTCATATACGTCCTTAAATTCATCTCGCAAGAATTCCACAATCAAATTTTGCATAATTCACAAAAAATAACCTTAATCTCATGCTCAGATAAATCTCCTTGGATCCGTCGAAACCTAAGGCTCACCCTGGGACAGAGAGCCTTAGGTTTTAATGGCAAATGGATAAAAGATGAATCACCTCGCACAGCGGATAATTCCAGTTTTTCCTAAGATGTGCTTAAGAGTAGAACAACAATTGTGTAGAGAATTGCGAGACACCAAATAGATTTTTATAACTTCAAGAGCTCATATGTAATTAATAAATGAAAATCTCTCCGCTTGAGGCGTTTTGCCAACGGCGGAGAGATTCCCACTTCTTTCTTGGAATTATTGGCGATTACTACAAATCAAAGCGATCCGCGTTCATAACCTTAGTCCAAGCCGAGATGAAATCATTTACAAACTTTATTTTGTTGTCATCTTGGGCATAAACCTCAGCATAGGCACGAAGTACTGAATTGGATCCAAAAACGAGATCGACTCGGGTCGCGGTGTACTTGATCTCTCCGGTCGCTCTATTTCGAATGTTGTATTGGTTGCTTCCTGTTGGCTCCCATACATATGACATATCTGTGAGATTTACAAAGAAGTCATTTGTTAATGCTTCAACACGGTCTGTGAAAACTCCGTGCTTGTTGCCACCATAATTCGCACCAATTACTCGCATGCCACCAATCAAAACTGTCATTTCAGGCGCGGTTAATCCCATAAGTTGCGCTCTATCGAGTAACAACTCCTCCGGACTAACAACGTAATCCTTCTTTAACCAGTTTCTAAAACCATCATGAATCGGTTCCAATACTGAGAAGGATTCAACATCGGTCTGCTCTTGAGTTGCATCGCCACGACCGGGAGCAAATGGCACCTTAGCTTCAATGCCTGCTGCCTTTGCCGATAACTCAACACCTAGATTGCCCGCCAAAACAATGGCATCGGCCAAACTGGCTCCAACCTCTTTAGCTAACGGTTCTAAAGTTGAAAGAACCTTGTTGAGGCGCGCTGGTTCATTTCCCTCCCAGTTTCTCTGTGGCTCAAGGCGAATGCGGGCACCATTTGCGCCACCACGCTTGTCTGATCCGCGATAAGTGCGCGCACTATCCCAGGCAGTAGAAACCATTTCTGAAATTGTTAAACCAGAAGCTGCAATTTTCGCTTTTAGCTTTTCTACATCGTAACTCTTATTACCTTGAGGAATCGGGTCCTGCCAAATCAAATCCTCTTTAGGAACATCAGGTCCGTAGTAACGAACCTTTGGGCCCATATCGCGGTGAGTTAACTTGAACCAGGCCCGGGCAAAAACATCGCTGAAATATGCAGGATCTTTGTGGAACCGCTCAGAGATGGCACGATAAATCGGATCCTTGATCATCGCCATATCAGCATCGGTCATCATTGGGTTATAGCGGATTGATGGATCTTCCACATCGACCGGTTTGTCCTCTTCAGCAATATTGATTGGCTCCCATTGATTTGCACCAGCAGGAGACTTCTTCAACTCCCACTCATATTTAAAAAGCAAATCAAAATATCCGTTGTCCCACTTAGTTGGATGAGTGGTCCAGGCACCTTCAATTCCGCTAGTTACAGTGTTTCTTCCAATTCCGCGGCTCTTGTGGTTATTCCATCCCAGTCCCTGCTCTGAAATATCGGCAGCTTCTGGTTCGGGTCCGAGATTAGATGCTTTGCCGTTTCCATGTGCTTTACCAACCGTGTGGCCACCTGCAGTCAGAGCAACCGTCTCTTCATCATTCATCGCCATGCGAGCAAAGGTTTCACGCACGTGAGCAGCGGTCTTTAATGGATCAGAAACTCCATTTACACCCTCTGGGTTCACATAAATTAACCCCATCTGCACAGCAGCTAATGGGTTCTCCATTGTGCTCGGGTTGGCAAGATCTTCGTATCGACTATCGCTCGGTGCTAGCCATTCCTTTTCCGAACCCCAATAGGTATCAATCTCTGGCGCCCATACATCTGCTCTTCCAAAACCAAAACCAAAGGTCTTTAAACCCATCGATTCATAGGCGATATTTCCCGCCAAAATCATTAAGTCTGCCCAACTAATTTTGTTGCCATAC
>JBJOIM010000075.1:0-4087 GCA_046047175.1 Actinomycetota bacterium
ATCCAAACCTCGAGTTGGTTCATCTAAAACAATCAGTGGAGGTTGCGCAGAGAGAATGATGCTTAATGCCAGACCAAGTCGTTGACCCTCAGAGACATCGCGGGGGTGTGAACTTAAGTCAGGAATCTGCATCAAGGACTTATAGATTTCCAATGTAGAGCCCTCGGCAACATTATTGTCGCGATCAGCTAGAGCGCACTCTTCCAAAATACTCTGTCCGTAAAGTAAATCGGTTGGCTCTTGTGGTACGTATCCAACATTTTTAATAAGTTCCGGACCTTCTAGTTGTGCTGGGTCTTTACCGGAAAGCCGCACCTGACCTTCGATAACTGGCGCCAGTCCAACTGCGCACTTTAGAAGGGTAGTTTTGCCAGCTCCATTTCTTCCCATTAGGGCCACGATCTCGCCCGCACAAATCTCTAGATTTACCTTTGATAAAGCATAGGCACGCTGGGAATCTTGATATGCCGCACTCAATTCATTTATTGAAAGTAAAACTTCACCAGGTGAAGTATGGCCGGAGCTCTCTAAATTCTCCTTTATCTCAATTTTCGGAGCTAATTTCCGAAACTCTCTAACGCTCAACGGAATGGTTGGCATATTCAAAGTTCGAGCCAATTCAACCAATGGTGGTGCGATGGGGGAGCTGCGCATCACTTCTTCTGCTGTGCCAAGTTCTAACGAGCCATCACCATGAATCAAAATAATTCGATCGACAAATTGAATCACTCTTTCAAGTCGATGCTCAGAAAGTACAACGGTAAGCCCTAGGTCATGAACTAGGCGGTGGAGAATTGATAGAACTTCCTCTGCAGCAATCGGATCTAAGGCACTAGTTGGTTCATCCAACAAAAGCAGTTTGGGATTAGCCACTAATGCGGCGGCAATTGCTACGCGTTGTTGCTCGCCACCACTTAACTCTGAGATGTGATTGCGGCGTAAGGGGGTAAGGGCCAGAAGATCCAAAACCTCTTCAACCCTTTTGCGCATTACATCTGGAGCAATCCCAAGGGTTTCTAGGGAAAATGCAATCTCATCTTCAACAATGTCAGATACAAAGGTGTTGGCAGGGTTCTGGCCAACAATGCCTACGACATCAGCAAGTTCGCCAGGCTTTAAAGTGGAGGTGGATCTACCCGCTACCGAGATACTGCCCGAAAGAATGCCACCTGTGTGATGCGGAACGAGACCATTGATTAAGCGCAGCACTGAGCTTTTTCCAGCACCGGTATGACCCATAAGAAGAACAAACTCTCCTTCATCTACCTCAAAGCTCACATCTTCAATGATTGTTCGTTGCGAGTTTGGATATATGAGAGATACTTTTGAAAAATTAATCATCGCGCCGCCACGGGGGTAAGAATCAGCAGGAAGAAAAGTACTCCCAGCGGTAGCGCCACAGTTGGTTTCAACGACAGAGCAGCAATAAGTATGTAAGCCGGACCACTAACGCCCAAAGTATCTGTGATCTGCCATCGTTGCGCTCTGTACCGAGTAGTTTTTGGAAAGTATCCATAACCTCGGGACTCTAAACTTGCGGCTAAGTCTATGGATCTTTCCAGAGAATCCTCTAAAACGGGAATCGCAACTCTGCGCCAACTTCCTAAACCATTTCCTGATTGCCCGCGCAATCTCTTTGCTGCTCGAACACGGGAGATACTTCTAGCCGCTTGTGGCGCCACAGAGGTTGCAATAACGCCAGCCAGCCCGATGCCATAGAAGCGACGGGGGAGAACCTTTAGAAGTGAGTGCGGATTGCTCAAACTATTCGCTAAAGCAAATATCAGAATCAATGCTGCTAACAACATTGCTTCCTTAAAGGTCGATTGCAATCTTTGTTCCGTAACTGGACCGCCTAATCGGATACCCACAAGAAACTCTGGGAGCTGAATCTGGGGAAGTGTGAATAGAATCTTTCCCGGCATAGGAACGCCTATCAGAAAGCCAATTGACATGCGGAAAGCAAAGGCGATTAAAGCTAGTCGCAGAATCCATTTGAAACTGGTGCGCCAATAAGTTGAACCTCTAAATCCAGCAGCCAGCATAAGAGTTGCGGCAATTGCTGCGATAGAAATCATTGTTTCATCCGAAATCAAAACGACACTGGAGGTAAAAACCGCCCACACCCACCAAAACAATGGGTGAAACCCAGTGCGTTGAATGTGAGCGGTTTTCATGAGTATTTATTAACCCAGCTGTTTACTTGCGGCGTCTACGGTTGAAGAGGAAGGTAAGAACAATCATTACCGCCAATACTCCAAGAAGTATTGGAGCAGAGCTGGTTGTGCCTTCTTCAGTTTGGACAGGGGCAGAAGTGGTTACTACATCCTCGATAACCGGAGCTTCAATCTCTGCACCGCATTCGGCGCTCGGATAGCCGGCAATGCCGCAAATCAAACCTGAATCCCCAGCGCGAACCTCTAAGGCACTTTGCAAAACATCTAAGCCAACTGAGCCTTCATCAACAATGACACAATCAGAAAAGAACTCTCTTGGGGTTTCTCCTTCGGGTGCAATGTTTGCAGCGCCGAAATCGACAACTAATCCAACTCTGACCTTTCCAGCAGCCTCTGGTGTTTCGCCACATAATGCGTTGAAATCAGGATCCATCATCGGGTTCGAGGCAGGAATGTCGCTACTGCTAAATACAAATGCCCAACCTTCAACATCTCCATCCTTCACTTCAACAGATGGTCCAGTCATCGCAGCGGTCCAGGTACTTGCACCGGCTGAGGCTTGGAAATACCCCCAATAGCGGTATCCCATTGCAGCATTTGCTGGAGCTGAAAACTGGAAGATTAGAACAAACAGAGATGCAAGGAGTGAAAATACAGATAAATAAAACTTGGCTTTACTTTGAAACATGTGAACCTTTCATAATGAAAAGGAGTTCACGATGGCGAAAAAAATTTCCGCCCCGCAAACCTCGACGGGTGGTAAAGAAACCTTTTGGGTGGTAATCCGACTTACCTCTCTCGAACACATAGGTCGAGAAAAGTTCACGGTTGCGGGTCAGCGTCGGATTTTCACCGACTTCCCCAGTCCAGAAGGCTATGAAGTTGTGGCGCAAATAAACCACCAATATGCCTACCTGGCAAGCAGCCACTACGCTCTGAACCATGGAATATAGACGTCTCGGCAGCTCAGGCATGTATGTCTCTGAAATTACCTATGGCAACTGGATCACTCATGGTTCACAGGTTGAGCAAGATGCCGCCATCAAATGTGTTAGAACAGCTTTTGATCTTGGGATTACTACCTTTGATACGGCAGATGTATATGCCGGAACCCGTGCCGAAACTGTACTTGGTAAAGCGCTAAAGGGAATGCGTCGAGAATCTTATGAACTGTTGACAAAGGTTTACTGGCCAACCGGCACAGGAAAAAATGATCGTGGACTTTCTCGCAAACACATCATGGAATCAGTCAACGCATCTTTAAAGCGTTTACAAACCGATCATATTGATTTGTACCAGTTCCATCGCTTTGATTACGAAACTCCATTAGAGGAAAGCCTTTCGGCATTTGATGATCTAATTCGTCAGGGAAAAGTTATGTATATTGGTTTTTCCGAATGGGACGCGGATCAAATTACCAGCGCACTAAAAATTCAAGATGCCAAGGGTTACAACCGATTTGTTTCTAGCCAGCCGCAATACTCAATGTTATGGAGAGTAATTGAGAGCAAGGTGGATCCAGTTTGCAGAGCTGAAGGGATTGGTCAAATAGTCTGGTCGCCAATTGCTCAAGGTGCACTAACTGGAAAATATTTGCCTGGCAAGAAACCTCCGGCCGGATCTCGTGCGACCGACAAAAAAGGTGGCGCCAACATGATTTCACGTTGGATGAATGATGATGTCTTAATCGCAGTGCAGAATTTGCAGCCAATCGCAGATCAAGAAGGCTTAACCTTGGCGCAACTTGCAGTGGCTTGGGTACTGCAAAACCCAAATGTTTCTAGCGCAATTATTGGCGCTTCGAAGCCCTCTCAAATCAAGGAGAATGTAAAGGCAAGCGGGGTTAAGTTGTCCGCTGATACATTGAAATCGATTGACAAGGTTTTAGGAAACCTGCCAGAGAAGGATCC
>JBJOIM010000076.1:0-4072 GCA_046047175.1 Actinomycetota bacterium
CGAAGAGTTGACCGCTAGAAACAAAGTTTTAACTTTGAATATGTGTGTGAATTACGGCGGGCGGGCGGAAATCGCCGATGCCGCTCAAAAGCTGGCGCAGGACATTCAACGTAAGAAGTTGAAGCCGGAGCAGATAAATGAAAAGGTTTTTGCTAAGTATCTTGATGAACCTCAAATGAGAGATGTAGACCTATTCTTACGGTCATCAGGGGAACAACGAACCTCCAACTTCCTGCTTTGGCAATCAGCATATGCTGAGATGGTATTTATGGATGTCTTGTGGCCGGATGTCACCAGACAAACATTGTGGAAAGCTATTGAGATTTATGCAGACCGAGAAAGACGATTTGGAAAGGCATAGATATGAAGACAAAAGCTGAGTTTTGGTTTGATCCAATCTGTCCATGGGCTTGGATGACTTCACGTTGGATCCTGGAGGTTGAGAAGGTTCGTGAAATTGAGATCAACTGGAACCTGTTTTCTTTGGCGCATCTAAATCGAAATAAAGAACTTTCCGAAGAGTATAAAAAGGGTTTGGTTCGATCCTGGAATTGCACAAGGGTTATTGCAGCAGCGCAAAAAGCTCATGGCTCAGCAGCTACTCTGCCGCTTTACACGGCAATCTCCTCAAGGATTCACCTGCAAAAGCAGGAGGTAAACCAAGCATTGTTTGAAGCGGCATTGGAAGAGGTTGGCCTAGTTAAAAGCTTAGCCATCGCAATGAATGATGAATCTCTTAATGAGGCGATTATTGAGTCTCATGAACGTGGCATTAAATTGGTCGGAAATGATGTTGGCACCCCAATCATCTCTGTCGAAGGTACAGCTTTCTTTGGTCCAGTAATCTCTCCGGCACCAAAAGGAGAAGAGGCAGGAAAACTTTGGGATGGGGTCGTTGGAGTCGCTAGCTACCCAGGATTCTTTGAAATCAAGAGAAGCCGCACCGTTGGTCCAATATTTGAATAGGTTGTGAAGTGTTAAAGATTCAAGAGGGTCAATTGACCTACCAGCTTTCAATACTAGAAAAGCTCGGCGCCCTTCATGGCTCTCCGACGGCTCGAATTGAAAACCTGGTTTCGGTTTCCAAAGAAGATAAACCGTGGACCACAAAAGTATTGCGTGGCATACGTGCTCCAGGTACGGGATTTCCCTATGTAATTATGTTGGGAACGATGCGACACCGAAAAGGAAAAGATTTCTGTGTCGTTTATAAAAGGAATCCAGTTCTAGTTTTGGAGTTTGAAAATGAAAACTTCAAGCGCTGGGTGATACCTGATAATTCCGCAAATCGCGCAGTCATTGAAAAACTCGGTCAAGAAATCAGCAGTTAGGACAGATTCCGAATATTTCAGCGGTGTGGCCAACCTCGCGAAATCCGTGCTCCTCTGCCATCGCCTTGGTCCAACGCTCTATAGCTGAGCCTTCTATCTCAACTGTAGATCCACATTGTTTGCAAACAAGGTGATGGTGGTGGGTGTCACCACACAGCCGGTAAATCGCTTCGCCATCTTCGCGCCGTAATTGATCAACAATCTTGTCGCTAACAAGAGATTGCAAAGCGCGGTATACCGTGGTTAATCCAATAGATTCACCACTTCTTTGTAGTAATTGATAGAGCTCTTGAGCGGAGGCAAATCCACCAACCCGCTCTAAAACCGCAATGACTTTTATCTCAGACTTGTTCATGCCTACTCATTGTGGTCGTGATCATGATCATCCTCTTCATGACCTTCTTCTTCATGCTGGTGCTCATCCTCTACACCTTTTTCAATTGAGGTTTCATCATGAGAGTGAACATGTACTGCATGTAGTTGACTCACTAGAGCCCACATTATGGCCACGCCTGCCATAGTAGAGATTAACGTCCATCGAGATGCATGACGAGCATGCGCCTCGGGAAGTATGTGACTAGTAGCCAAATAAATAAGGATTCCAGAGAAAATCGCCAAATATATAGCGGTGAAGTCCTCACTTAATGCAAGTGAGGAGCCAATTACAGCTCCGCTAATTCTGGCTACAGAGTCGACACCCAGTAACCAAATACCTTTTCTAGTCCACTTACCACTTTTGATAAGAAGTGAAACCGTATTAAGTCCATCGCTAAATGCATGAACTAGAAGCGCAATGAATACCGCTATGCCCAGCTTTTCATCTATTGTGAAGGCGACACCAAGTGCTAAACCATCCAGAAATACGTGTCCACCCATCGCAAGGGCTCCGAGTCCACCAGCGACGTTAATGTTGTGTTGATGCTCCTGACCATATTCAGATTCAGCTGGTTCATGAGAGCCAAATGCTCTTTCATAGATGTGCAGCAAAAGGAATCCGGCAACCAATGCCACTGAGACTGCCGGCGCACCTAGAAACTCGCTTTGGGACATCTCAAATACTTCTGGGAGAAGATCAAAGGCAACTAGGCCGAGAAGTAATCCGGCAGATAAACCAAGGACCAGGTGTAGGCGATCTTTGGCGCGAAGTGCTAGGAGCCCTCCCGCTGCGGTTGCTAGTGCGGTGGCTGCTGCTAAGAGAATGGCTAGGTTCATATTCAGAGAGTATCAGAAATGAAAATGATTTTCATTTTCAGGGGAAGGCCTACTTTGAGCGTGTCTCGGGCTAAAATTCTGCTCTGCGCCCAAGCCAAATCACCAAGGAGTGATGGGGTTTGCGACCGGTGCGCACCGCCGACAGCCAGCCGGATGGAGAACACCATGGCCCAAGATCGTTTAGAAACAATTGTTAGCCTCGCCAAGCGGCGTGGTTTTGTTTATCCCTCTTCTGAAATTTACGGCGGCTTACGTGCCTCCTGGGATTACGGCCCCCTTGGAGTTGAGTTAAAAAACAATGTAAAGCGTCAATGGTGGAAATCCATGGTCATGGGACGTGAAGATGTTGTTGGTCTCGACTCCTGCGTGATTTTGGCACGCGAGGTTTGGGAGGCCTCCGGACATGTTGAAACCTTCACTGATCCTCTAACTGAATGCACCGAGTGTCACAAAAGGTACCGTGCTGATCATCTGGAAGAGGCTTTTGAAGCAAAACACAATCGCAAACCGCAATCCTTGGATGAAGTTAACTGCCCGCATTGCGGCAACAAAGGAAAGTTCACTGTTCCAAAACAATTTTCCGGATTGTTAAAAACTTATTTAGGTGCTGTAGAGGATGAGTCGGGGTTGGCATATATGCGCCCTGAAACTGCGCAGGGAATCTTTATTAACTTCGATAACGTTGCAACCACTGCGCGTAAAAAGCCACCATTTGGAATTGGTCAGATTGGTAAATCCTTCCGTAATGAAATCACACCAGGAAATTTCATCTTCCGCACACGAGAGTTCGAGCAGATGGAGATGGAGTTTTTCGTTGTTCCAGGTACAGATGAAGAATGGCATCAAAAATGGATTGATACCCGATTAGCTTGGTACATCGATTTGGGAATTAACCCAGAGCGTTTGCGTTTGTTTGAACATCCTAAAGAGAAGTTGTCACATTACTCAAAGCGCACGGTTGATATTGAGTACAAATTTGAATTTACTGGAACTGAGTGGGGCGAGCTAGAAGGAATTGCCAATCGCACCAACTTTGATTTGAAGGCTCATTCAGAGAAATCAGGCAAGGATCTGTCCTGGTTTGATCAAGAGAACAATGAGCGCTGGTTCCCGTATGTAATTGAGCCTGCGGCCGGCGTAGATCGCTGCACTTTGACCTTCATGATGGATGCTTATACCGAGGATGAAGCACCGAATTCAAAGGGCGAGATGGAGAAGCGCACCGTTTTGAAATTGGATTATCGATTAGCTCCTGTGAAGGTGGCGGTTTTGCCATTGTCACGCAACGCAGATTTATCACCAAAGGCAAAGGATTTAGCTGCAAAGTTGCGTAAGAACTGGAATGTTGATTTTGATGATGCTGGTGCCATCGGACGTCGCTATCGCCGTCAAGATGAAATCGGCACTCCATATTGCATCACAATCGACTTTGAAACTTTGGATGATAACGCGGTCACCATTCGCGAACGCGACTCCATGAAGCAAGAGCGGATTGGAATTGACCAAGTTGAATCCTGGTTGGCTCCCAA
>JBJOIM010000077.1:0-4028 GCA_046047175.1 Actinomycetota bacterium
CGTACGCCATCAACAGACTCGGTGCAAGATTTCTTGCTGAATCAAACCAAGGTAGATCAAAAAACTGCAGAGTTTGCGGCGCGAATCTCACAGGGTCACATTGGTCGGGCTCGATTCATGGCAACAAATTTGGAGGCACAATCTCGCCGCAAAGAGGTTTTGTCTCTTGCAATGTCTTTGTCAGATGTAGATCGTTGTTTTAAAGCCGCCCAACGAGTTTTGGATATTGCTGAAGAGCAAGCAGAGAATGAAAACGCGGAGCGGGATGCCCAGGAATTAAAGCAGTTGCAGGATGCTTATCAAGGCACTGGCCGAGGCATGATTTCGGGTGGAGCTAAAGCGGTTAAAGATTTAGAAAAGGAGCAGAAATCCAGTGCTACCCGAGCGGTTCGAGACAATATCGATGCCGCTCTTCTGGATATTGCTACCTTTTATCGAGATGTTTTAGTAATGCAATCCAAGAGCCCGGAGATTCTAAATATCGATTTGCAGCAGGAGATCATGAACTACGCAGGAACAACCTCTCCCAAGCGCACCCTCGAGCAGATTGATGCGGTTTTAAATGCCCGGACAAATTTGGCGCGTAACGCAGCGCCCCTCGCAACCCTTGAAGCTCTGTTTTGCGCTTTGAAGTAGCTTTCGGCATTATCCGCACATGCGCTTAGACCATATCTCTTATGCAGCTACCCATGATCAATTAGTAGATGTTGTCCAAAGAATTGGCTCACGAATCGGTTCAGCATTTACCGATGGTGGAATTCACCCAAGATTTGGTACTCGCAACTTCACGTTAGCGCTCAAGAATGGTCATTACCTCGAAGTAGTTTGCCCAATTGATCACCCAGCAGCGGATGCCTCTCCATTTGGTCGCGTTGTTTCACAACGTGCAAATGAGGGTGGCGGTTGGCTTACCTGGGTTGTATCAACAGAGGACATAACACCAGTTGAATCAAGATTGGGCCGTCAAGCTGTTGATGGTTCTCGCAAGCGTCCAGATGGATCTGAGTTAAAGTGGAAGCAATTAGGAGTTCTTGGAACATTAGAGGATTCACAACTTCCATTCTTTATTCAATGGCTAAGTAACGAGCATCCATCATCTGATGGAAAAGCTGTAGCCGAGATTGTTAAGTTTGAAATTTCAGGTGATGAGCAAACCATTGAAGAGTGGTTGGGCTCTGATCTTTCAAAAGCCTTTGATGGCGTAGAGATTGAGTGGGTAGATCCAGCAGCGAATGATGGCCAAACTGGATTAGTTGCGGTGCATCTATCAACGCCTAATGGCGTTGTACGCTTGGATTAATTAACGCCGCCCTAGCTCAGTCGGTAGAGCGTCGCTCTCGTAAAGCGAAGGTCGCGGGTTCGATTCCCGCGGGCGGCTCGAAAAAACCAACGGAAAAGGTTAGTTTTTAAAAGTTTTCCGCGGATTTAATCGGGCTTGGATGCAATTGTTGGATGCAACCACAAACAGGCGTCCAACAAAGACCACCAAAGTCGTTCTACGTTTACCCAGACAATTAGCCCTTTCCTTGAGACCGTTGCACTCACTGGACATCCCTAACCAGTGAAGGAGTAAGAAACGGCAAAAAACGGATAAACGATGAATGTAACGTAGGATTACATTCATGAACTACTATTGGATCGGCGTTGTTATTGGCCTCTATATGGTTTGGGGTGGGGCGAATAAAAGCACGGCGATGCCGTACAGACTCATTCACGCCAGAGCATCACTGCTTTGGAAAAGCAATGCTCATCTTTTCCTCCAGGTATCGGGGTTAATTGTCATTGTTGTTATGGTCGGCTTGGTTCTACTGACATAAGAAAACTCCTCCCGAAGGAGGGGTTTTACTTGTGGAGACGGTCTCAGATGCACTTCTCTCATGATTTTCTTTTAATTAATATTTGTTCTACTGCGACGTAGATCGAATTAGCCCCCCTTGAAACGACCAAACTCCGAGTAGACATTCAATTGAAATCCACGGCCCTAGCCATTTGGTTAAGGCATTGGACTCTTTTGATTCCGTAGTTCCATTGGATGCAAGCCTGGATGCAACGCAACTGTACGTGGGCGTACTTCTGTGAATGATTCCTCCCCATTTTGTCAGCCCGTTGAGCGACAATTAACGTAGTGAGTCAATGGTGGATAGGAGGTCTGAGAACTCGTAAAGCGAAGGTCGCGGGTTCGATTCCCGCGGGCGGCTCTCACAGTTCAATGTTTTCGCTAACCTTGCGCAATGGAAAACTCATTTAAATACCGCGTCGGAGCAATAGGCGCAGGCATTATGGGTGAGGCCTTAATCTCCGCGATTATTAAAGCTGGATTCGCTGCTGGTGACATCACCATCTCTGACAAGAGAGTTGAAAGATTAGACGAACTGAAGTCAAAGTACGGCTGCGCGGTCACTTCAACAGAAGATGCAATTTCGAACTCGCAAAATCTCTTGCTGGTTGTTAAGCCACAGGATATGGATGATTTGTTGTCAAAGGTGGGTAGTAGCATCTCCAGCGACCAGCGGGTGATCTCCTTTGCAGCAGGAAAGAAAACCTCAGGAATTGAAAACTTCCTCAGTGAAGGGGTTCCAGTCCTCCGAGTAATGCCAAACACTCCAATGTCTGTGGGAGTTGGAGCATCTGCAATTTCTAAAGGTAAGTATGCGACAGAAGAAGATGTGAAAGCGGTTCAGGAGTTATTGAAGGCATCGGGCAAAACGATTGTGGTTGATGAGTCTTTGCAGGATGTGGTTACTGCGACAAGTGGATCAGGGCCGGCTTACTTTTTTAGATTTGTAGAGGCGATGATTGCTGGGGCTAAGGATTTAGGTTTGAGTGAGTCAGATGCTCGGACTTTAGTAATTCAGACGATTACTGGTGCTGCAGCTATGTTGAATCAAGAGGGCGCAGATCCTGGTGTGTTACGTCAAAATGTTACGAGTCCGAACGGGACTACTTATGCTGCTTTGCAAGTTTTTGAGGGTGGGGATTTAGAGGGTTTGGTTAAGCGGGCGATGAAGGCCGCCCGTGATAGATCGCAAGAACTTTCCTAAATTTGGGCTAGCCTTAGCCAACATCAAAAGGAGTTGAGAGCATGGGTTCAGTAGTCAAAAAGCGCCGCAAGCGCATGGCTAAGAAGAAGCACAAAAAGCTTCTAAAGAAGACTCGTATTCAGCGTAGAAACAAGAAGTAATTTAAAGCTTAATCAGAACTAACTTCTTGTTTATTGAGGTAACCGCGTAGCGAACCTTATTAATAGTTAAAGTGGCGCTTTCTTTGACACCGTCAAGGAGGGCGCCATTTACTAATTTGGCGGAAGCGGCGGAGTTGCCTAAGGAGCAAAGTCTCTTTTCGCATCCAAAGAGAAGGCCTTTATTGTCGATAACAATTGGTGATCCTGGGGTTCCAAACTCTTCTACCCTGGCGCTGTTGGGTGTGTAATCCTCATCAAGAATTGAAAAACGGATTTGATCAGGGTTTGGTAATCGATTGCCTGAAGCGCTCAGCCAAGCGGCGGCGACTTTGTTGCCAGATTTTGCAAGCATGACATCGTAGCCAGCGACGGCAACACCATTGTCTGGGCCATCAAGGGTTTTGTACTGCCAATCCTCTGGGTAGATGGTGTTGCGTTGTGCAACTCTTACCTCACCTTGAGTGGCGTAATTTGACGAAGAAAGAGTAAGGACTGAGTCGTAGATTAGGTAAACGGTTCTGCCATTTGCAACTGCGCTAAGTGAAAAGCCGACATCTCCGGTGGTGCGACCATCGGTTTGGCTATCACCATCAACGATTTCATAGACCCAACCATTTTTGGTTTGAGATGCACCAAGCAGAATGCCTTGGGATTCATCTCGGTAGAAGACTTGGAGCCCTGAAGTTGTTACGGCACAAGCGTTAGAGACAGATACATCGCTAGCGGTTTTTCTGCGTAGTAACTCTTTGTAACTTTGGATGTTTTCACCGTTGCCATCTACGGTTTCATACCTCCATTTCTTTCCATCGTATGTGGCGTGACGGAGATCTTTGTCATCTTTATTGGT
>JBJOIM010000078.1:0-3952 GCA_046047175.1 Actinomycetota bacterium
AAATAAGCGTTGTCATTACTCTTTTCAAAATCAATGTCATGTGAATCAAGAAACTCATCAATGGTGGCTAACGCCATTGCTCGGGTCGACATCGATTACGCCAAACTACGGATGGCTTGCGATCCTTCTGAAAGCACCCGGTCGTAAACATCCAACATGCCGCGCGCGGTGGCATCCCAACCAAAATGTGAAGCATGCTCAATCGCGCCCATTGATAAGAGCAGACGTCGTTCGGGCTCCATCAATAAGCGAGAAATAACCGCAGACCAGGCGCGGGGATCATGACCATCAACCAAAGAGCCTGAGATTCCATCAGCTACAGCGGTACGCAGCCCGCCTACAGCGGTGGCTACAACTGGTGTGCCACAGGCCTGCGCTTCAAGCGCCACCAATCCAAATGACTCAGAGTATGAGGGCACACAAACCAAATCACTAGCGCGATACCAATCCGATAAATCCTCGCGCGCTGCAGGAGGCACAAACTCCACAACATCATTGATACCCAAGAAGATTGTTAAACCTTTTAAGCGATCAGGCTCTTGTGAACCATTTCCTGAAGCACCGCCAATAATTACCGTCTTTAACTTAGAGCGTAGAGCTGGATTGTGTTTGACCATCTCTGCAACCGCGCGGATTAAAACCTCTGGACCCTTATGAGGCTGGATGCGACCAACAAAGCTCAACATCAAAGCATCATCATTAATATTTAATTTCTTGCGAGCCGCTTTCTTGCCACCATTAACTTTGAAGGTTGTTAAATCAACCCCAGGTGGAACCACAAAGGTTCGATCAGGGCAGGCGTTGTAAAGTGAAACCAAACTTGCGGCTTCTGCTGCGGTGTTTGCAATCAAAGCCGATGAAGCGCTAACTACCTGCTCCTCACCAATCGCACGGGTTTGTGGCTCAGGTTTTTCACCTTCTGCTAAGAAGAGATTTTTTACCTTTGCCATGGTGTGCATGGTGTGGACCAATGGCAACTTATGTCGCTCTGAAATCAACCAACCCAGCTGTCCGGAGATCCAGTAATGGGAGTGCAATAGGTCGTAATAACCCATAGGCAAGCGGGCTTCAACATGCATGAAAGATGACATCAAGGCGCAGATCTGTGAAGGCAGTTCATCTTTAGAGATGCCATCGTATGGACCAGCTTCTAGATGTCTGACGGTTACGCCATCTGCAATCTCCACCGCATCAGGTAGCCCTGATCTATTTGCCCGAGTGAAAATATCAACGCCGATTCCTGCGGCTGCGATGCGTTTTGCACTTTCAACCACATAAACATTCATGCCACCGGCATCACCAATACCCGCTTGTTCGAGCGGGGAGGTATGCAACATCAAGGAAGCGATGCGGCGTTTGTGTTTAGCCATTGGAGACGAGTTTACTCGCCCTAATTTCTCCTACAACCTGGCCATCTCCGAGCACCTTTTCCCGTTCAATTTCTACTGAAATCCCTAGATGCAAAAGAGTTGCAACAGCCAAAGCCCCTGCTCCGCGCTGGGAACCATCACTCATCTTCCAAACAATTAACTCACCTTTTGATGTGGAGATAATCATTACGCCCTCTGCGCCATCTTTAACAAACAAGCCATTTACTTTTTCCATCAATAAAGTTGGTAGGCGACCAACACCGGAAACCAATACTGGATTGGTTATACATGCATTAACCACTCTCTGATGAATTGGATCATTAGATAAAGTTAAATTTCTTACCGAATTTGCTAAACCCTTTAGAGAAAGCGCAAACAAAGGCGCTCCACATCCATCTACCGCAACTTTGGAGATTTTCTCCCCACTTAACTCTTCAAACTCTTTTTTAATCGCAATCTGCAATGGATGTGTTGGATCTTTATAACTCTTAATATCCCAATTATTTGCCACGCAGGTTGCCAACATCGCAGAGTGTTTTCCACTGCAATTGGCAGCCAGAGAACTGGGTGCTTTATCCCCCCAAGCCGCCCGCTCCTTTGGATCTAAAGGTTTATCAGGGGTATTGCGCAAAGCGTTCTCATCCAAACCCACACTTGCCAATGTAGAAATCGCTACCGCTAAATGTTGTGAGCTGCCAGCATGACTAGCGCAGGCCAAAGCTATTTGTTGATCATTTAACTTGGCACCGGCACGCAACATGGCTGAGGCCTGTAAAGATTTAACCGCAGAGCGGGGGTAGATCAATGAATCAATATCACCAAGCTGCAATACCGTATTACCTGACGCATCCAAAATAATTAAGTGTCCGGCATGCACCGACTCAACTAAATCATTACGGACAACCTCTAATAAAACCTCACCGGTTTTCATTAATAATTAGGCCTGCACCCTTGGCAATGTCGACCAGATATGAGCCTGCAACTTGTTGCCGTTATAGGCCATGTCATAGGCGTAGAAAAGCTCACCTTCAACTAAGCCATACAAACGCTGTCCACCCTCCATTGATTTCGCTGATGGCGCAGAATAAGCATGATCCATCGCTAATTGAATCTTTGGTCCATCAAATCTGCCGACCCAACCCTCTGCAATACCGGTGCTATGTGCAATCAAAACCTCAAGAGTGTTGTTTGGTTTTACCCGCCAAAATCCGGTTTCAGAGGCGGCGGTTTTAATAATCTCGCTGTTGTCATCAATAATCCAAGAACGAGAAAAATAAGTTAAGAACGGTCTGCCATCATGACTGAAGGTGACCTCTTGAGCGAATTGGAAGTTTTCAATACCGGGATACTCGCCATGACCTTTGCCCCGCCAGGTACCAACCAACCAGGCCAGCGGATTTAAATCAGGATGTAACCCTTCAGGAATTTGAAACGCCATTACCGCCCCTTCTTCAACTTACGCCACTGTCTTGCAGAGTAACCCAGAATCGCAAGTGACATAAATAAAGAGCTCACTATTAATGCGATGGTGGTAATTATCTCCACGGTTCTAATCTATCGGTACAAGTATCTCTTGATTGGCAGGGATGCCATTTACCGTCAAAACCGCATCAGCCGGCGTCATTCTCTTAATCACCGCAAGGGCGATCGGCCCCAACTCATAATGCCGTGCCACAGATCCCACAAAACCAATCTCTTTGCCATCATAAATAACTGGATCACCATGAGCTGGAATATCAACACTAGAGCCATCTAAGTGCAATAACACTAAACGACGTGGTGGATGGCCCAAGTTAAATACCTTGGCCACAGTCTCTTGTCCGCGGTAACAACCCTTATTCATATGTACCGCTTTATTTAAAAACCCCAACTCATTTGGGATTGATTTGTAATCACTATCTAGCCCAACCCGGGCCCTTCCCGATGCAATCCGCTCTGCTTCCAGCGCCCACATTCCAACCTGCAGATTCGCAGAGTTAAAAGCCGCCGTGGTTGCCGCTAATTCACTACGTGGCACTAAAGCAAATGGGCCACCAATCGCATCTGTCTTTCCGGGCGCACGCACAATCGCATACTCACCAGAGAGATCCTTAACATCGACCCGTAACATGAAACGCATCTTGTCTAAGTAATCCAATAGCGCCGGGGCTTTTTCCTGATCTAAATGAATGTAGGTGGCGCTGCCATCATCAACTAAAAATAACTGGTGCTCGATATGTCCCTGCGCATCCAAGATCAACGCATCTTTCCATTCTCCTGCACCCAACTTCTCAAGATGTTGAGTAGTTAAAGAGTGCAGCCACATCAAACGATCTTCACCGCTGATTTCAATTACGGCGCGATGCGATAAATCCGCCCAAGCTTTTCCTTCAGCTAGCGCGCGTTGCTCTTTAGCAACCTCACCAAAGTGCCAAATCGCACCTTTATCTAAACCCTCTTCAACATAAACCGCGGTCATGATTTTTCAGTGCAGTTAGTGCAGGTACCGTAGATCGCAAAGTGGGTGACATCGGTTTTAAAGCCATATTCATCAATCAAGGTATTTACAAAAGGCGCTGCGGTCTCAATCGGGGCATCGCCAA
>JBJOIM010000079.1:0-3941 GCA_046047175.1 Actinomycetota bacterium
AGGTCAAACGCAAAAGCTGCATTTGCAATTACCTCAATCGCAATTGGTCATATCGCAATGGTTTCGGTAATGGTTATGACCCCAGTTCATATGGCTCATGTTGATGTAACTCTGACCATAATCGGATTGGTAATCAGCATTCATGTTTTGGGTATGTACGCTTTTTCTCCGATTGTTGGATCATTGAGTGATCGACTAGGGAGAATCAAAGTAATTCAAATCGGTGTCGCAGTTCTTCTGCTTTCAAGCCTCATCTCGGGGCTGGCAGCGGCTGATGACGCCATCATGTTGGGTGTTGGCCTTTTCTTATTGGGATTGGGCTGGTCATGTACATTGATTGCTGGCTCTGCATTGCTGACCGAGTCAGTTGATCCAGAGATGAAAACATCTTCGCAAGGTGCCAGCGATCTAGTTATGAACCTCTCGGGTGCGGGAGGCGGTGCGCTGGCTGGAGTGATTATCGGAACTCTTTCCTATGGCTGGCTCTGCGCATTTGCCGCAATTCCAGTTGCTTTTCTAGGGATTTGGTCCCGCAAAGTTTCAAAGAAGTAATTACTAAGTCATGAATCTTTACGAGGAAATGGGCGGGCGAGCCACGTTCGAACAACTGGTATCTCATTTTTATGCCTTGGTATCTGTAGATCCAGTTCTAAGGCCGATGTACCCAGAGGATGATCTAAAAGCTGCAGCCGACCGATTGCTAATGTTTTTAGAGCAGTACTGGGGTGGCCCAAGTACTTATAGCGAACAAAGAGGACATCCGCGCTTGCGAATGCGCCATGCACCATTTCACATAAGTGAGTTGGAACGTGATGTCTGGTTACAGCATATGCAATTAGCGGTCGATGGTTTAGATATGAAGCCGGAACTAAAAGATCAACTTTGGAATTATTTTGTTATGGCTGCAAATTCAATGGTAAATCAACCACGCGGTTTTTGAGACTTATTTCCAACTTTAAGAATTTCACCATTTCGTAAATACCAAAGGGTTCCCTGTCTATCTCTTATGGTCGTGATGCGAAGACCAACTGTTTCAACAGTTCCTTTGACATCCAAAACATCAACCTGGTCACCGACTCCGTATTGATCCTCGACCAACATTATGATTCCGGAAAAAACATCTCGCACAATAGTTTGGGCACCTAAGCCAACGGCGAATCCAACAACGCCGGCAGAGGCAACGAGCGGTCCAAGGTCAACTCCGAGCTCTCCAAGAATCATTGCTCCAGCGATTAAACCAATCACCGCTTTAGAAGAACTGTTTAGTACCGAAGCAGCGGTACGAGCACGCTCTCGCTGTCTGGTGACAGAACTTTTTTCGCCCGGAATAAAATCCGCTTCAGCGACTTTAAAGAGCGCCTTCTTAATGGCTCGGGTGGCAACCATTTGAAGAAATAGTGCCAAGATCAGAATTACGACAATGCGGAGGGGGGCTCCTAAAAACCATTCAAGCGCCTCGCGTAGGCTCAGATTCAGCTTCATTTGAGCAAGACTTTATAAGAACTTAATCAAATATCCCCACAAAACCGCGCCCATTCAGGCAGGATTTCCCCCACGGCGCGAGCCACGCGTCGGACCAAAGGGGATTTGAGACTGTGACGACTTCGTCAAGAAGGACACTGGTTCTAAACGCCACCTATGAGCCACTGGGTGTCGTTTCTGATAGACGCGCGCTCATTTTAGTTTTGAACAATCGCGCAACAATGATTGAAGAATCTGGAATTCAACTGCACTACTCATCTGGCTCTTTAGAGCTTCCAGCAGTTATTAGATTGCATAAATTTGTGAAGATTCCTTATCGCCATACAGTTCCACTTTCACGCAGAGCTATTTTTGCTAGAGATGGTGGACGTTGTGTTTATTGTTCAGCTGCCGCAACCTCAATTGATCACGTAATTCCCAGAAGCAGAGGCGGCGATCACAGTTGGGACAATGTGGTTAGCGCCTGCCACCGTTGTAACCATGTTAAAGCTGATAAGACGCTTAAAGAGTTGGGTTGGAGATTACGTTCTATTCCACGTGAGCCAGTTGGTGCGGCATGGAGAATTCTCGGTACCGGTCGAGCTGAAGAGAGATGGGTTCCATACCTCGCTCCATTTGGCGTTGTTGGCGCATCTGCTTAAACTTCCGCCATGTTTATTCAACTGGCCTCAAACTTGCAACTAGCTCTTAATGAAGATGGCGCTTTGCCTGGAGAACCAATGGGATTTCTCCAAGGTTTCATTTGGTTTGTAATCGTGCCAGTAGCAATTACTCTTTTTATTTGGGTAGCGGTCGTTGCACAAGAAAACTTAAAGCGCGCACGGCAAAACCGCGGCGGACAAGGTCACTCCAGTCAAGATGTAATTACCCGCATTAACGAGTAATTACAAATCTTTAGCGCGAACCTTTAGAGCCCTTTCCAAAGAATCTTTAGCCTCAAGCACATGTCGTCTCAAAGTTGGATGTCCGTCTTTGCCAACTCCATTTAGCCAAGCATTTGTCTTGTCTAGCGTGGAATTTGAAATCACATATGAGGGATAAAGCAGGTCAATAATGCTGGTCGAAACCTCATAGGACTTGTTGTTGTAGGTATCCAAAATCAATCCGAAGTAGCGATCAATAAAGGATTCATGGAATTTGCGATGCAATGGTCGAGCAAATCCCTGAATCGCAGATAAGCGAGACCAGTTGGTAATGGAGTCATCTTCAGTAGCGCGCTTGAACGCAGCCTCCTTAGCCTCAATATTTGGGAACGCCGCGATGCAGCGCTCATGAGCAAGTTGTCCGGTGAGCGTGTTATCTCTTTTGAGCTCCGCATCTATCTCTTCTCTAGTGGAAGCATCACGCTCTACTAGGCAAAGAATGAAGTGCCAACGAAGATCAGCATCAATCACTAATCCATTTAGTTTTCCATCCAGCAACTCACGGATGCGAGCGGTTTGAGCTGGTGTGTGAGCAAGTGAGGCAAAGGTTCGAGCAAACTGTAGTTGGTGACCACTTCCAGGCGCAGCCTTGTCCAGCAAGGCAGAAAGCACACCTGCAATTTTCTCTCGCAAAGCATCACGATTCTTATCAGCGGCATAGATTTCTACCGCAGTAATAAGCTGACTGCCCAGTGCGGTAACTGTTGTTATGTCATCCTCACCAGGCAGACCGGCAATCGCAATATCCATAAAGTCAGTTGCGGAAATCTCAGCATCACGCAACATGTCCCAAGCGGCTGACCAGCAGAGAGCTCTTGATAGTCCATCATTTAATTTGCCCAGATGAGCTTTCAAAGTTGAGATAGAGCGCTCATCAAAACGGATTTTTCCATAGGACAAATCATGATCATTAATTAAGAGCAGATCGGCAACTTTCTCGCCAGACAATGCTTCAACCTTAGTTAGCTTTCCAGAGACATCTAGCTCTACAGATTTACGACGGGAGAGAACCCCATCCTTCAAGTCATATAAACCAACGGCCATGCGATGCGGACGTAACTCGGTAGAACCGGCTGGAATCAAAGGTGGCTCTTGCTGAACCGCAATCGAGGTATAGGTATCGCCGCTGATTTCAACAACAGGACGAAGAGTGTTTACACCAGCGGTCTGTAGCCAGGTAGAAACCCATGGCTTTAGATCGCGTCCACTGGTTGCTTCGAGCTCGGTCAAAAGATCCTGCAAAGTGGTGTTCTTGAAAGCATGCTTTGCGAAGTATTTTTGCAATCCGATAATGAAGTTTTGTCGACCCACGTGAGCAACTAACTGATGTAATACCGATGCTCCTTTGGCATAAGTAATGCCATCAAAGTTTGCTTTAACGGTATCAATATCAATCATGTCAGCTGCGATTGGGTGGGTTGAGGAAAGTTGATCTTGACGGTAAGCCCAGTTCTTTCGCTCGGCATTAAATCCAGCCCATGAGTTTTTGAACTTTGTGGCCTCTACAAGTGCAAGATATGAGGACCACTCAGCGAA
>JBJOIM010000080.1:0-6301 GCA_046047175.1 Actinomycetota bacterium
GGACCATCTCGGAACACCGTAACGGGAACCAAATCAAATCCAACCGCTGCACTTAACTCGTAGGCGCAAACCTCCCTGCCGGCCAATGAACCGTTAGGAAAATCCCACAATGGTTTTTCTCCCGCGATTGGTTTGTAAACAACTGAGATCTGTTGACCCGTAGACAACGTGACAGTGCCATATAAAGTTGCATTGGAAGCATCAATTAATCGTCCTTCGACAATCAGATTCCCTTGTAACAGATCTTCAACCTTAATGGCAGACATTACAGCGATAGTTCTTTACTTAATTTGCCCGTGGACAGAAATGACCATCGAGATTCATTGGCCCGCCACAAAACATACATGGCTGACGACCGGCTTTGATTACTGAATTAGCCCGATCAATAAAGCTGCGAACCTGCTTTGGGGTTAAAGAGATGCGCAGTATTGGCGGCGCATCATCTACATCATCCCCCACAATTTCTTCAAAGACCCGATCACTTTGCAGATTTGTCACTCCTTGTGCCTCAAAGACAATAGATTCCGAATCGTATTTCCAACTTATGGCCATTACGCCAAGTTCAAACTCCGACTCAATTGGGGTATCCAGTGGGGAAATATCACGCTCTAACTGGACTTTGCTTAACTTTGACTCCTTTAAAATCTCATGAAACCTCTCAGTTAATGCCTGAGCTTGGCCCTTCTCTAGAGCAAAAGAGAAGACTTGACCCATTTTTCGAGCTTGAATAAAAAACTGCCGTTCGCCGGGCTGTCCGACCGTCCCTAGGGTAAATCGATCAACTTTTTCCAAATTGAATATCTGCCTACTCACCCGAGCCACCGCCTAGAACCCTTCTACTCGACAAGTTTTCGGATTTCTTCTTTCCTACCTTTTTTCGTGTAGTTGCGTTCAACGAGAGTAGAGATCTTTGCTTACCTTGCCATACTGTGATTGTTATCGAAGCGGGGTCCACAATGATTCTTTGAAATTTATCAAGTTCCAAATCCAGAGTAGAGGCCACTGCCATTTTGATTATGTCTCCATGCGAAACAATCAAAATATTGCCCTTTGGAAACTTTTCCGAAAGTGAGTTGAGGCCTCTGTGCACCCGACGTTGCGCCGTCAGGAAAGACTCTCCATTTGGAAACTTAAAGGTAGATGGGGCTTTTTGAATCTGTTTCCAATCCTTTGATTTCGATAAATCCTTCAATTTGCTTCCGGACCAATCTCCATAATCCATCTCCTGGAACGCTGGATCGGTAATAGCTCTCTTGCCGACATTTGTTAACCAAGGTTTTATGGTTTGTAAACATCTTTCCTGTGGACTTACTAGAACCTTATCGACTTGCAGAGAGTTCAAAATACTTGCTAAGGAGTTCGCCTGTTTTTCTCCTTTTTTCGAGAGAACAACACCGGGAATGCGACCTGCTAACAATCCAGCTTCATTGGCGGTCGACACCGCATGACGCAAGAAGATGAAGGTGGTCATGCTCTTAGGCTAGTCGCTTCCCAAGCTTTATGAAGATTTTTGCTAAGGTCTCAACATGGAGCAACGACAACTCGGCAATAGTGGCGTCAAAGTAAGTCGCTTGGCGCTGGGCACGATGACTTGGGGTCGAGACACCGATGAACATGAAGCGGCTGAACAGCTCCGACACTTCATAGATGCCGGAGGCAATTTCGTTGACACCGCAGCGGTTTATGGCGATGGGGATTCCGAACGAGTTTTGGGTGGATTACTTGGGGCTTTGATTCCTAGAGAAGAGATGGTTATCGCCACCAAGGCTGGAATCAGTTTTAAGAGTGGAGAAAGAAAAGTAGATAACTCTAGAACCTCCTTGATCGCAGATCTTGAGCGTTCCCTCACTAGATTGAAAACTGATTACATTGATCTTTGGCAGGTTCATACCTGGGATGAGAGCACCCCCTTAGAAGAAACATTAAGTGCGCTTGATCATGCTGTCAGCTCAGGAAAAGCCCGTCATGTTGGAATTTCCAACTTCTCTGGTTGGCAGTTGGCTCGTTCTTTTTCTTTACAAAATCCATTATTTGGCAAGGCCTCAATAATTAGTGCACAAAATGAGTACTCATTGCTAAATCGCAAAGCGGAAAGAGAAGTGATTCCGGCGTGCACCAATCTTGGAGTTGGCTTGCTGGCATGGTCACCTCTTGGACGTGGAGTTCTGACTGGTAAGTACAGATCGGGAATTCCATCTGATTCTCGAGGAGCAACCCCCCATTTCTCTGCCTTCATACAGCCATACCTTGATGAAGGTAGTTCGCGAATTGTTGAAGCGGTAATGGTGGCCGCTGATGGTCTTGGCTTGTCACCACTTGAGGTGGCACTTTCTTGGGTGCGGGATTGCCCTGGGGTCACCTCTGCGGTTATCGGCGCCCGAACCGGCGCGCAATTGCGCGGCGCACTCAGCAGTGAATCAGTCTCCCTACCTGTGCCGGTAAGACAAGCGCTCGGCGATATCTCTGCGCCTAATTAGGCATGCACTAAAAAGTGATGCAAAGTTCTAGCTCCAAAATGCAAGGAATCTATAGGAACTCTCTCATCGATTCCATGGAATAAACCAACGAAATCCAAATCAGCTGGAAGCTTTAATGGACTAAATCCGTAACCCAAGATTCCCAGTTTTGCTAGAGCTTTGTTATCTGTTCCACCACTTAGTAGGTATGGAATGGGAATACCTTCAGGATCTTCCGATTTAATGGCTTGCATCATGGCATCCACTAGGGGGCCACCAAATTCAACCTCCAGTGGGATATCCGATACCAAGCTTTCAACGGTTACATGCTCTCCCACCAATTTTCTTACCGTATCCAAAAGCTCTGATTCATAACCTGGCAAAGTTCTTCCATCAACTACAGCGCTAGCTGATTGTGGAACCACATTTGCTTTGTATCCCGCCTCGAGCATCGAAGGGTTTGCTGTGTTGGTCAAAGTTGCACCAATCATCTTTGACATCGAACCAACCTCATCTAGAAGCGGCTGTAGATTATTCGGGTCATAGGTTTTCCCACTCAACTCGGCAATTTTCTTGAAGAACAACTCATTTGTCTTGGTTATTCGTTGTGGCCACTTGAAACTTCCTACCTTTGCAACAGCATCTGCCAATCGAGTTACCGCGTTTTTGTCGTTTATGACCGATCCATGACTTGCAACTCCGGTAGCGGTTAACTTCATCCACTCGATACCCTTTTGCGAAGTTTCTATTACATAAACCCTTTTTCCAGAGTTCAAGGTAAGCGAGAATCCGCCTACTTCGGAGACAGTCTCTGAACATCCTGCGAATACCTCAGGATGATTCTCTGCCATCCATCGTGACCCATAAATACCGCCCGCCTCTTCATCGGCAAAGAACACAACCACCATGGTTCGAGAGGGTTTGAAACCATGTCGGGCCCATAATCTAAAAACCGCTAGCATCATGGCATCCATATTTTTCATGTCAACGGCGCCGCGTCCCCAAATGCAACCATCTTTGATTAATCCAGAGAATGGATCAACAGACCAATCATCTGCATTTGCTGGTACCACATCCAAGTGGCCATTAATTACTAGCCCCGGACGATCTTTATCAGTTCCCTCAATTCTGGCTACAACGGAAACTCGATTAGGTGCGCTTTCGTAAAACTTGCTGGAAATACCTACATCGGCCAATTTTGCAGCGACATATTCAGCTGCTGCTTTCTCATCACCTTTACCTTCTCCAAAGTTCACGCTGGGAATTTGAATTAACTCCTGGCAAAGGGTGACTACATCATCTTCAAGTTCTTGGCGTTGGGCATCGTTTAGTTCCATGGGCTAAAGTATGCCCTCTCATTGTCCGGGTGGCGGAATTGGCAGACGCGCTAGCTTGAGGTGTTAGTTCTCGAAAGGGATTAGGGGTTCAAGTCCCCTCTCGGACACGGTTTTATCGCTACGCTCCGACCGTGAACCTGGGATTCTTTTCAAGGACATAACACCTTTGTTGGCCGACGGACCTGGGTTCGGAGTTGTAATTGATGAGTTTGCCCGTTCGATTCGCGCGCTAAATCTTGGGGTTGACGCCATCGTAGGTATTGAAAGCCGCGGTTTCATTTTAGGTGGAGCGATAGCAAAGGCATTAGAGATCGGATTTGTAACAGTAAGAAAGCCAGGAAAGCTTCCCCGTGATGTTTATCGTAAAGAGTATGCGTTGGAGTACGGTTTTGATGCGCTAGAGCTGCATAAGGATTTACTCTCTAATGAAGACAATGTAATTATTGTCGACGATGTACTAGCGACCGGCGGCACCGCTTTGGCCTGTCATGATCTCGTTGAAATCACTGGAGCAAAGGTTGTTGCCCATCTATTTATGTTAGAGATTGAGTTTTTAGAAGGTCGCGAACTAATAGCCGCTACTCATCCAGAAGTTGAGATCATCTCTCTACTAAAGGCGTAACATGGCAGAGTTGATCTATTATTGCGGAACAATGGACAGTGGAAAATCCACTCTTGCGCTACAAACCGCTCATAATCATGAAAGTAGAGGTCGGGCAGGGCTGCTCTTCACGAATCGCGACAGAGCCGGTTCAGGGAAAATCTCCTCCCGCTTAGGTTTAACCTCTGAGGCTCTAGAGGTTTCAGAGATTCTTGATATACATAAATTTGTGGTTGATCAACTATCTGCTGGAAAGAGGATTGATTACGTCATTTGCGATGAAGCTCAGTTTTATGCTCCAGAACAGATAGAACAGCTAGCGAGGATTGCTGATGGTTTAGGCATCGATGTCTATGCCTTTGGCATTCTCACCGATTTTCGTACCCAACTTTTCCCAGGATCAGCACGCCTAGTTGAACTAGCTGATCGGGTCCACACTCTTCAAGTTGAGGCGCTGTGCTGGTGCGGCGAGAGGGCTACCCATAACGCGCGTACTGTCGGTGGAGTAATGGTGACTGAAGGAGAACAGGTTGTTGTAGGTGATACAGCTTCCGGTAACGAGGTTGCATATGAAGTTTTGTGCCGCAGGCACCATATGCGCAAAGTTACTGCGCGCAACTCTGGAGCGGCACATCAATCGATCGAGCCTTTACCTTTTAATTGAATGGCACCTGGTCGGAGTGGCAAATGAAAACCAAAGGATATGCGGTTTTAGAAGCGAAGGCTGATCTAGTTCCGTTTGAGTTTGAACGGCGAGCATTAGCTCCAAATGATGTTGGTTTCGAGATTCACTACTCCGGGATTTGTCACTCTGACATTCATCAAGCTCGCGAAGAGTGGGGTGCCGCCATATTTCCTATGGTCCCGGGCCATGAAATTGTTGGAGTTGTAACCGATATTGGTGCAAAGGTTACAAGGTTTTCCGTGGGAGATCGAATTGGAGTAGGCGTATTTATCGACTCCTGCCGGCAATGTGAAAACTGCAATCGCGGCTTGCAGCAATATTGCTTAGAAGGAATGACTGGAACCTATAACGGATACGAGAGAAACTCTCAGCAAATAGCATTTGGTGGCTACTCCAACTACTTCGTTATTGATGAGAATTACGCGGTTAAGGTGCCTAACAATCTCGATTTGTCTGCAGTTTCGCCATTGCTCTGTGCTGGCATAACGCTCTACTCGCCACTAAAACATTGGCAGGCGCAACCTGGCAAGAGAGTTGCTGTCATGGGTTTAGGTGGATTGGGCCATATGGGAGTGAAGTTCGCTGCAGCTCTCGGAGCTGAGGTAACCGTCTTGTCTCACTCCAAGGCAAAAGAGAATGATGCAAGACGTATGGGAGCCTCGGCCTTTGTTGATACCAAGAGCTCTGATTGGCATAAAGGTTTACAGAAGAGCTTTGATCTCATCCTAAATACCGTTTCGGCAGATCTTGATCTAGAGCCATATTTGAGTACCTTGAAAACTGATGGGACTTTGGTGGTTATTGGCCTGCCTGGCAAGCCTTACTCAGTTAACGCCGGAACATTGCTAAACGGAAGAAGATCTATTGCTGGTTCCATGATTGGTGGAATGCCAGAGCTGCAAGAGATGCTGGATTTTTGCGGCGAACACAATATTGTCAGCGATGTCGAGGTTATTAACGCGGATTACATCAACAAAGCTTATGAGCGAACCGTTGCTAGTGATGTTCGCTATCGCTTTGTTATTGATGCAAAAAGTTTCTAACCCTTAACTTCTATAAGTTATTCGCAATTAAGGCAAATATCGGCGCCAGGGCAAGTGATGGAAGAAGATTTCCTATAGCCATCTCTTTAATCTTTAGTAGTTTCAAGGCGATACCTAAAAGTAAAACTCCACCTACCGCTGTCATGGCGCTAACCTGATAATCTGCTAGAACCTGCCCA
>JBJOIM010000081.1:0-6592 GCA_046047175.1 Actinomycetota bacterium
CGGCAGCAGGATTACTTTGAAAGCATCGGCCGACCGCCTTTGTTACAACACACTTGGTCACTAGCTGTTGAGGCGCAGTTCTATTTGATTTGGCCCTTGGTTTTGCTCTTTATTCTGCGTTACTTCGGCAAGAAGAACATCTCAATTGCAGCTCTAGCTATTGCATTGGCATCAGGTGTAGCGCTGTTTGCTTATTCAATTCGAATTGATACTCAAGAATCAGCAATCAGCCATGTTTACTTTGGAACTGATACGCACTCAATTGGTTTATTTTTAGGATCTGCCTTGGCTGTTAGCTGGAAACCACAAAACTTAACCAGGGAGATCTCAAAGCGCGCGCAGGACTTCGTTGACCTGATTGGTGTATTCGGTTTTCTCGGCCTTCTCGCAACTTTTCTATTTATAAACGAGAGTGATCCCACTTTATATCGAATCGCATTTCCCCTAGCCGCAATATTTGGTTGCTTTACCCTAATTTCGGTGGTTCATCCCGCATCACGATTTGCCCCGCTATTAAGTAGCAGAGTATTGATCTGGATCGGCGAACGCTCCTATGGCATATATATCTGGCACTGGATCGTTTTTCAGCTTACTCGACCATCGATAGATTTGGTGGGCGATGATTGGGCCCTTTACGCCCTGCGGGTTCTAATAGTTTTTGCCTTGGCTGATATCTCACTTCGCTATATCGAGATTCCAGTGCGCCGTGGTTACTTTGAACTTTGGTTCCGCGGTATGAAATACCGGACTAGATCCGTACGGCTACGTCAGAAGCTCTTCGCCTCCTGCGCTGTAATTGTCACACTTTTTGCCACCTCACTCGTGTCAGTAAACGCCATGAAAAAAGCTGAGGAGATTGTTGCTGCCGAGCAGGCTGCGGTCGCAGCCGAGGATGATGTCGATCAAGTAATAACAGATGCTGATACGCCAGGGCTTTGGGTTACCGGCGATTCGGTAATCCTCGGTATCCGTAACGTTTTAGCTAAGTATGAGCGGATTGAATTAATTAATGCCCGAGTTGGACGGCAAATAAATGAGTTAATTGAGGTAGCACAAACTGATCAACAATTTGTTGCTAACTCCCCTGTCGTTTTGAATCTTGGCAACAACAACCGCTTAGTTGAAGCAGATGTCATTGCAATGATGGAGATTGTGCGAAATCAGCCTAAGATTATTGTGGTGAACACCGCAGTGCCGCGGAGTTGGAAGGATGAAAACAATCAGATTATTAGCTCAGTGGTGGCCCGATATCCCAATACGACCTTGGTGGACTGGGATCGCATCTCTGAAAATCACCCTGAGTACTTTGCCAGCGATGGTGTTCATCTAAATCCACCTGGGGTCAACGCTTACGTTGCAGCGATTCGCGAAGTTTTAAATAAATAAAAAAACCGCCCCGATATACGAGACGGTTTTTTCAATGTAATTAAAGGTGCAAATTAAATATTATTGAAACTTACCCTTTAAAGAGAACTTCTTAGCATCAACCTTGGTGCCATCGGAGTACACCGACTGAAGTAGGAACTGAGTTCCACCCTCGTCGCCGACCTTAGCAATTTCATAGGAAAGTTGATCCGCTGCAACTGTGGTTACTTCAGTGAAATCAACCGCGTTGTAGGAAACTGAGATTACATATCCGGTGAGACCTTCTGTTGCAGCTGGCGCCTTCCAGCGCAGAGTTACGCCTTCGCTGCCATTAGCAATTGCTACGAAGCTTTGTGGAGCTTCATATGCAGAAAGCGCTGGCTCTTCACTGGTGCTTTCAGATGGTTCCGCGGTTGGCTCCTCAGAAACAGACTCAGATGCGGTTGGAGTTGGTGTCGCACCTTCATCATCAGAGGAGTTGGTCAAAGCAAAAATCGCGAGTAGAACTACGCCAGCAATTACCAAGAACAAAACATTGCTAGAACTTTTCTTTGCCGGTGCAACTGGTGCTGCTGTTTTTGCAGGGGCTGGTGTGCTGGTTACTGCAGCGGTGCTACGAGATGGAACCGGTGGAATAACAATCTTTGCGGCATCAACCTTTGCGCTCGCACCTTTCTTGGCTGCAACTTTCTTGGTTGCTGGCTTCTTGGCTGCAGCTTTCTTAATCGGACGCTTTGCCGATTTCTTTACAGCTTTCTTGGCGGTTTTCTTAACCGCTTTCTTGCCCGATTTGCTAGCCACTTTTTTGGCCGGGCGCTTTGCAGCCGCCTTTTTAACTGGGCGCTTTGCAGAAGCTTTCTTCTTTGCTGCCACAACTACTCCTTCGACGTGATTTTGCTGCTTTGCCTAAGAGTGCAAGGCAGATTCAATGGCATAAGCCTACCTGCGCAATTTAAAAGTAGATGCCTTTAAAGGCCAATAAAGGGCTGGATTTTCGGGGCGATTTCACGCAACGCCTTGCCGCGATGGCTGATCTCATCCTTCTGCTCTGGCGACATCTGCGCAGTCGTAATCGCAAATCCATCTGGTTGGAATATTGGGTCATAACCAAAGCCAAACTCACCCTCAGGCGTAAAGCGAACAACTCCAGACAGCTCTCCCCTAACGGTGAGATTTCTGCCATCTGGCATTGCAACCGCGATAACGCAGACAAACTGAGCACCGCGTTGTTCAACCGGGACACTCCGTAACTCAATAAGTACCTTTTCGATATTTGCAGCATCATCGCCATGTCTGCCGGCCCAACGCGCAGAAAACACCCCTGGTGCTCCATTTAAGGCATCGATTGCAATTCCACTGTCATCTGCCAGTGCTGGTAAGCCGGTCAAAGTGGCGATGGTTTGGGCTTTTAGCAAGGCGTTCTCTTCAAAGGTGGTGCCGGTCTCTTCGACATCTGCTAAATCAAACTCAGATACAGAGCGAAGGCGCAGGTTTGGCGCATGTTCAAATAGCAATCTCTGCAACTCAGCAATTTTGCCTTGATTGCGGGTAGCGACAACTAATTCATTCATCTTAATAATCTCAAAAAGGAGTTAACGGGCTAATGCGGATTTTTGCAGCTCGGCAAGTTGCAGACATCCCTTAGAACCTAAATCAAGGAGTTGATTAAGAAGCTCTCGATCAAAAGGTTTTCCTTCTGCTGTTCCTTGTACCTCAACAAATTTTCCATCACCGGTGCAAACAATATTCATATCGGTTTCGGCGGTGACATCCTCTTCATAGCAAAGATCAAGCATCGGGGTACCATTAATAATTCCAACACTAACTGCGGCAACTGAATCTGAAAGCGGCGATTTTCCAGTGATATGTCCCTGCTTCATAGCCCAAGAGATTGCATCACTTAAGGCAACGTAGGCGCCGGTTATTGCTGCGGTGCGGGTTCCACCATCGGCCTGCAAAACATCACAATCTAAAACGATGGTGTTTTCACCTAAAGCCTTCATATCAACTATAGAGCGCAAAGAACGTCCAATTAGACGAGATATTTCCTGTGTGCGTCCGCCCAACTTTCCTTTCACACTTTCGCGATCAGAGCGGGTGTGGGTGGCTCGCGGCAACATTGAGTACTCAGATGTAACCCAACCTTTTCCAGAACCGACTAACCATCTCGGAACTCCGGGAGTAAATGAGGCGACACATAAAACCCGGGTGTTGCCAAAGGAAACTAGTACCGAACCTTCAGCCTGATTCAGCCAGCCTCGTTCAAAATTGATTTGTCTTAGCTGGGTTGCGCTCCTGCCATCAATGCGGCCAGTTGAGTTTAGATTTGTTGAATTATCGCTGGCTGACACTGGCGCTCTCTTTCACTTGAGAAATATAAATCAAATAAGTAATGCTCAAAGTTTACCTTTAACAAAGTTGACCTCAGGACCAAGGAATCTTCTCGCTAAATTAGCAAAGTTCTCGGGGTCTCCACTTGAGATAAATTGATGTGTGGCAGGGGTGGATTGGGTGCGCAACAAATTGTTTTGTACTAAAACTCGGAATGGGTGCAACCTAAAACCAAGGTATCTATATCTGCTTTCTTCAGTGTTTGAAAATACTGCTCTGCGGCTGCAGTAACCGCAGCTCCAGATGTCTCTCCTCGCTCGACAAAGTTAACAAAATCCGGACAGGCCACTGTTGTTAAATCTAATTGAGGAGCAGCAGCAAAGGCATCGTTATAAGCCTGCGAATCAATGGTGGTTTGAGTTCCGATTACTCCGATCCTGCCGCTCTTGGTTGCAGAAACTGCCCGTCGTACCGCTGGTTGAATAACCTCAATGACCGGTATCGAATAACGCTCGCGGGCATCACGCAACATTGCAGCGCTCGCAGTGTTGCAGGCGATAACAATCGCTTTAACTCCAGCATTGACCAGAGAGTCCATAATCTCCAATGCAAAGGAGCGCACCTCTGCTAGGGGGCGCGGGCCATAAGGTCCACGGGCGGTATCACCAAAGTAGATAGTGGATTCATTTGGCAGCTGATCAATAATCGCTCGAGCTACGGTTAGCCCACCTAGTCCAGAATCAAATATTCCTATTGGTTGGTCGGCTTGATTGGCCTGAATTGAGGGTGTTGTAGCGCTCGAGGACACGGGTTGAAGTGTAAAGCCCCGCAAAACTGTGGCCTGGCTCATTAAAACCACAGATTTCACTGTCCGATTTGCCCCGAAAAGTCATAGAAAAGAGAAAGATTTCTTAAGAAATGCCGTGATTTCCGCTTGAACAACTCATGAGTAAGTAGGACCCTTTTACCTAATCGCGTCGACCGAGGCTTCATATGGGCCTACGGAAGATGTGATCGCTTAGCCCTAACTGGGCCGAGCAAGTCAGGCTCGATTAAACCCGAGCGAACCTAATAGCCCACGGAGGCCATTTTGCTTCAATTAACAGCAACCCAGTGGAGCGTTGTTTACAACATCCTTTCATTCGGACTTGTATCAATGCTTGCTACAACTGTTTACACCCTAGTTTCACAGCACCGCGTTCTTCCTAAGTATCGCAACGCGCTTGTGCTTTCCTCAATGGTTACCTTTATCGCTGGTTACCACTACCTACGTATCTTTGATTCATTCAAAGATGCAACCGCAGAGGGCACATTCAATGTTGCCACTGATGTTAACGCCAGCTCAATGGCGTTCAACGAGGGTTACCGCTACGTAGACTGGATTCTTACAGTTCCATTGCTTCTTGTTGAGGTAATTGCAGTTCTTGCACTTGCTAAGGAAGCATCCAAGTCAATGATCATGCGTCTTGTTCCTGCATCAGCAGCAATGATCGCACTTGGCTATCCTGGAGAAACCTCTTCAGATCAGGGTGAGAAGATTATGTGGGGCGTTCTCTCCACAATTCCATTCCTATACATTCTTTACGTACTATTCGTAGAGCTTGGTAAGTCACTTGATCGTCAGCCAGAAGGTGTTGCAGCAACCATCGGTCGCCTACGTCTTCTACTTATCGCATCATGGGGCGTTTACCCAATCTCCTACCTACTTCCAATCATCGATGCAGATGGAGCAGCAAGCTCTGGAGCATTCGTTGGACGTCAAGTTGGTTACACCATCGCTGACGTAGTTGCGAAGTGCGTATGGGGTCTAACAATTCTAAAGATCGCTCGCATGAAGTCCATTGCAGAAGGCATGAAGGACGATCACTAAGAATAATAATCAAGAATAAATAAGTAGTAGTAAGACAGGGCTCGGGAAACCGGGCCCTGTTTTTATTTGTATTGCTTTATCTTTATTACTGGCCTTCTAGAGCCTCAAGCAATGATTGTTGTAGCCAACCAATCCAGGAGTAAACGGCGTAGACCGCCTTCATGGGATCACTTTCGAGCATTAACTCGTATTTCTTATGAACATAGGCATCTTGCATCTTTTCACTGCCCGCCTCTTCAGTATGGGGCGTGCCCTTGTCTGAGCCGATTCCAAGACGAACCGCCAATGCCAACCGCAAATCATTTAGCCCGCCGAGCCAGGCGAGTGAGTCACTCATCGGTACGGTGATTTGAATTGAACCTTTGTCTAACGGAGTGTCTCCATTCCAATCTTCATCTTGTGGCAACAGTGCTTCATAAATTAATAGCGCATGGGCTTTTTTCTTTTCCCGCAAACCATGCTCTGTATAGCGGCGAAACTCCCCTGCGGCCTGCTCATCCTCGTATGCATTCGGTAGCAATCTTCTCAATACCGGATCTTCCGGTGGTGCTTCTGAGTTGGAGATTCCAACTAAATGCAAAAGTGGATCTACTTGATGGGATTGACCATCACCATCTGCCAATAACTCAAGAAGTTGCTCAGTTAAGTTAATCAATACATGAGCCTCTTGAGAGGTAAAGGTGATCGAAAAATCCCCATTATCGAGCGAGCGGAATGATGACATTTGATTTAGCCCTACAACTCAATCTTCGTCACGGCTCAATCTCTCTTTGCACAGTGGCCCATAATCCATATTCATGGAGTCGCTGAACATCTCGCTCCATCTCTTCTCGAGTTCCGGAAGCAACTACCGCCTTGCCCTCATTGTGAACCTTTAACATCAACTCGGTAGCACGCTCTTTTGAGTAGCCAAACAACACCATAAAAACATGGGTTACATAACTCATTAGATTTACTGGATCATCCCAAACCACACATACCCAAGGTCGATCTGCGCGAAGATCTGTCTCGATTTCGGACTCAGTA
>JBJOIM010000082.1:0-4313 GCA_046047175.1 Actinomycetota bacterium
AAGGCCAACCAAGAGGGCTAAAACCTTCAGACACGCCGTTTTGCCGCATAAAAAGCGGTTTTGTCAGTGGTCGGTTGTGTACTCACCTGCATCAAGAAACCAGCAGGAGGGTCCACATGAATCTACGAGAGCTCGCATTTCAACTCTCGGCAATTACCTTAATTGCCGATGCCGCAAAGGAAGCCAAAGATCGCTTAAGGCGTGAGTTTGCTGCTGCTCTCGAAGAGGTTGGCGCGGACTCCGCCAAGGCTGCCTTAGAAGGCGAGGAGATCGCAAAGATCTCTTTAATTCAACCTCGTAATACACCAGAGGTTCTAAATGAAAAAGCTTTTACCGAATGGGTTAAAAGCAATTACGAGTATGAGATTGTTGAATCGGTTCGCGAATCCTTCCGCAAACATGTCATGGACTCCGTCACCAATGTGGAAGGAAAGGCGATTTACAAGCGTACCGGCGAGGTTCTGGATTTCATTACCTTCAACTCCCGTGATGCATACATCGCCACTCGTTTTCTAAATGGCGGTCGCGAGGTTCTCACAGAGGCTTTTCGGGCCGGCACTCTTACACCTACCTCTGTAATGGCAGAAGAACTTCAGATGGCGGTGGGACAGTAATGAGCTACTTCAACTTAAATGATTACGAACCAGTTGAAAATCGAATCCGAGCATTTTGGCAAAAGTATCCGCAAGGCAGATTACTTACCGATCTACAACGCACCGAACGTCCCGATGGAAGAATCGAATGGATCTGCCGTACTGAGGCTTACACCAACTCTGAAGATGTTCGTCCGCAATCCACTGGTTTTGCTACTGAGATTGAAGGTAGCTCTCCAGTAAATCGCTCTAACGCCAGCGAGAACTGTGAGACCTCTAGCATTGGAAGATGTTTAGCCAACTTAGGTTTTGCCACCAAAGGCAAGCGCCCAAGTCGGGAAGAGATGTCAAAAGTTCAACGCACCAACTCCCGCAAACCATTGACTAAAAGTGATTGGGAATCGCTGATTTCTAGGCTTCACGGCTGCACCAACCTCAATCAATTGAAGGCTTGGTCTGCTTACGCTGCAGGCTTCACGATGCCAGATACTAAGCGCAATGAGCTATTGAGTATTTTCAATACCCACAAGGAGAGCTTGAGCCGAAAGGTAGATGTCGCTTAAAGCAGGGTTACAGAGATAGCTCTGTGGTCGCTGATTCCATAATGCTCATGGATCTGCGCTTTAACATCTTTTGGCTTTAACTCTTTGCTCATTATGTAATCAAACTCAATTGAGGGCTTCCAAGATGGATAGGTCGGTCCAACCGCTAAGTCATGCCAACCAGAGATCTTTGGCCCCAAGCCCCATGGCAGATTGAAATCCCCGGTCATGATGTGCAGTCCAGGAAGTTGTTCTACCCACTTACTTATTTTCCTCAGCTGAATCGCATTCTTTACCGGCACAAAGGAGAGATGAGTAGTGGTTACAGAGATTCCATTTTCCAACTCAGCCACAAGTGCAGATCTTGGTTCATCAGATACATAAATTAGATTGGGACGTTTTTCTCCCGCAACCAACAATGGCATGCCCAGCGGTGCTTTGCCTAGATTAATGCGGTGCCATCTTTTAACTGGAACTTTGGAAACTATACCGATGCCATACATCGCATCATTTGGAAGGGATGATTCATTGTCAAAAACCATTTCATCTTTTACGCCATGCCACTTTTCACCCGGCGTTCCATACATTGCAGGGGCAAAGGCCCAATACTTTGCGCCAATTAACTCAGCAACCTCTTTAACTTGATTGCCATGTCCCGATCTAATTTGTTGCACATCAACCTCTTGCAAAGCTATGACATCAGAGTTGATTGAATCATGGAGTTTGGCTAGCGCCTCTGCGAGTGTGGTTGGTGAATGTGGAGGAATCGCCATTCCATGCAACAGGTTCCATGAGGTCACGGTGAAACCTGAGGTAGAGGCCATGCGGGAGAGGCTAGTAGGGTCTGCCCGTGCTGCTAAATCTTCCGCTCTCTCGTTCAAAACTAGATCGAGCCGCACATCTACGTGCCGATAAAGCGGTGCTTGATGAGCTTTGGCAGCGGGCCCGCATAATCAAAATGCTGGGGGATAGATTTTTGGTTGCTGGAAAATCCTTGAAATACATCAAACCTTCAGAATCGGAAACCACGCGGTACTTCCTCGGTTTAGATGAATCAAACACCCCTTACTTTGTTGCTCACACAAAATACGATGAAAGAGAGTTTTCTGAGGAGTATCAATCCTTAAGAAGTATCGGCGCAGATTTAGATGATCTCCAAATTGGTGCAGCTGTTCATGCTTTGGCGCTCACCCAATGGCATGAATCTCATCAGAGGTGTGCCAAATGCGGCTCTTCAACTCACTACACGTTTGGTGGAGCGGTCAGAGAGTGTGATTCCTGCGGCGCATCCCATCATCCCCGTACCGATCCTGCGATTATCGTTCTAGTAAAAGATGAGCAGGATCGAATTTTGTTGGGTCGTCAAAAGGTTTGGCCCGCCAAACGTTTCTCTACATTTGCTGGTTTTGTTGAACCCGGTGAATCATTTGAAAGTTGTGTAATTAGAGAAGTTGCCGAAGAGTGTGGCGGAAAAGTTTCCGGAATGAAATATCTAGGTTCGCAGCCCTGGCCATTTCCCGCCTCAATCATGATCGCCTACGAAGCGGTAATCACTAACCCTGATTCGGTAAAGGCTGATGGCGAAGAGATTGAAGAGATTGTTTGGCTAACCCGTGATGAGTTGAAAAACAAAATTGCTAATTCAGAGCTGTTGCTGCCTCCGATAATTTCAGTTGCTCGCGCCATGATCAACAACTGGTATGGAAAAAATGCAGCACAGGATTTAATCGGCGGCGAATCATGGCGCAATTAGCCCAAGGAATTCTGGATGCACTTGATGCTGAACAACGTGCAGTAGCTACCGCAGTTCGCGGAGCAGTTTGTGTAATCGCCGGCGCCGGCACCGGTAAAACCCGCGCCATCACTCATCGCTTGGCATACGCGGTTGATATCGGAGTTGTTGATCCGCAGCGAATTCTGGCTTTGACCTTTACCGCCCGCGCTGCAGGAGAGATGCGGACTCGGCTTCGTGCGCTCGGGGTCCCAAATGTGGCGGCCCGAACCTTTCACTCAGCGGCCCTCAAGCAGCTCATGTACTTCTGGCCCCAGGTTTTAGGCGGCAGGTTTCCCTCATTATTAACCACAAAAACCGGTTTTCTCGGCGAAGCAATCACTCGGGCCAACATCAGCGCCACAAAAAGCAATACGGTGCTGCGAGATGTTGCTGGAGAAATTGAATGGGCCAAGGTAATTGGTTTAGCCCCTGATGAGTACATCAAGGCGGTAGATGATTATGACCGTCCGATTCGCATCTCAAACAACAAGGTAGATGCAACTCAAATCGCTCGAGTATATGAAGCCTATGAATCCTTAAAGAAACAAGAGCGGGCGATTGATTTTGAGGATGTACTTCTTCTTACTGTTGGAATGTTGGAAGAGGAGCGTGAGGTTCGAGATCGCATCAGAGATCAATACCGTTATTTCACAGTGGATGAGTACCAAGATGTTTCTCCTCTTCAACAACGTCTGCTTGATCTCTGGTTAGGTAAACGTGACGATATCTGCGTTGTCGGAGATCCAGCCCAAACCATTTACTCATTCGCTGGCGCTACGCCCGCCTTCTTGCTTAACTTTACAAATAAGTATCCGCAGGCTGAAGTCATCAGACTTAGCTCCGGATACCGCTCTACTCCAGAGATCATAAATACGGCCAACAGTATTTTGCGCAACGCCAACTTAGGACATGAGTTAGATCCAATCAATTCCCATGGTGAAAAACCAAAAGCAATTGCATTTAACTCACTCGCAACTTGAGAATTTAGAGTCAACTCTTTCGGAAGCCGGAATTGAAAATCAGATTCGCAGCGCTGAAAGATTCTTTAACCGTGTTGAGGTAAAAGAGATCATCAAAGCAATCCGCAGCGCGTCAGTTTTGTCTGAAGGGGATTGGTTAGCTGATTTACGTGATGCGATGAAACCATTTGGGGAAAGTGAGTATGTGCGGGCCTTTATGCAGTTGGCGCGGGAGTTAGAAAATGAAGGCACCACATCACTTCGAGCTTTCTTGCGAGAACTTGAGGATCGCGCCGAACAGAACAATCCACCAACCCTGCCTGGGGTAGCGCTCGCTACGCTGCATGCGGCCAAGGGTCTGGAGTGGAAAAAGGTCTATTTAGCAGGGGTTTGCGCTGATGTTCTGCCTTGGGGTAACCAGCCATTGGATGAAGAGCGCAGATTG
>JBJOIM010000083.1:0-3836 GCA_046047175.1 Actinomycetota bacterium
GGTGAAACTGGTCGTGTAGGTTCTCCAAAGCGTCGCGAAATTGGACATGGTGCTCTCGCAGAGCGTGCACTTCTTCCAGTTCTTCCGGCTCGCGAAGAGTTCCCATACGCGATTCGCCAGGTGTCAGAGGCTTTGGGATCAAATGGTTCTACCTCAATGGGATCGGTTTGCGCATCAACACTTTCACTACTTAATGCTGGTGTGCCACTCAAGGCGCCAGTAGCAGGTATCGCGATGGGTCTGATTTCAGATGATGTTGATGGTAAAACTGAGTATGTTGCTTTGACCGACATCCTTGGTGCCGAAGATGCTTTCGGCGACATGGACTTCAAAGTTGCTGGAACAAAGGATTTTGTAACAGCGCTTCAGCTCGATACCAAGCTAGATGGTATTCCAGCCAGCGTTTTATCTGCAGCACTCTTGCAGGCAAAGGAAGCACGTTTGGCGATTCTTGGAGTCATGAATGAGGCGATTGATCGTCCAGATGATATGAATCCACTTGCGCCACGCATTATCTCTATCAAGATTCCAGTTGATCAGATTGGTGCGGTTATCGGGCCTAAGGGCAAGGTAATCAATCAGATTCAGGAAGAGACCGGAGCTGAAATCTCAATTGAAGATGATGGAACAATCTTTATTGGTGCAACAAATGGAACCGCAGCAGATGCAGCAAAGGCACAGATTCTTGGCATCGCAGATCCAAAGCTTCCTGAGGTGGGAGAGCGGTACAACGGAACTGTTGTGAAGCTTGCAGCCTTCGGAGCATTCATCAACCTGTTACCTGGTAAAGATGGTTTGCTACACGTTTCACAAATCCGCAAGATGCATGGTGGAAAGCGCATCGAGAATCTTGAGGATGTTATGAAGGTGGGCGACAAGGTTCATGTTGAAATCGGAGAGATTGATCCAAAGGGCAAGCTTTCTTTGGTTCCAGTTCTTGATGACAACGCACAAACCGCTTCATCTGAAGAGTAGTTTGTAATTTATGACTGTACGCAAGACCGTTCTACCGAGCGGTCTTCGTATTGTCACAGAGGAAATCTCCGGCGTACGTTCCGCCGCTTACGGAATCTGGGTAAATGTTGGCTCCCGAGATGAAACCTTAAAAACCGCCGGAGCATCACATTTTCTTGAACATCTACTTTTCAAGGGCACCAAAACTAGAAGTGCTTTAGATATCTCCTCTGCTATTGAAGCAGTAGGGGGAGAGATGAACGCTTTCACCTCGAAGGAGTACACCTGTTTTTACGCCCGGGTGATTGACTCCGATCTTCCAATTGCAATTGAAGTTATCTCAGATCTCATAACCTCTTCAGTGGGTCGAGCTGAGGATGTAGAGGCGGAACGCAAGGTTGTTCTTGAAGAGATTTCCATGCGTGATGATGATCCTTCAGATCTAGTTCACGAGGTTTTTAGCGAAACCCTTTATGGGGATACCCCTCTCGGCCGCTCTATTTTAGGAACCACCGACTCCATCAAATCATTAAGTCGTAACGCTATTTTTAACTATTACAAAAAACGTTATCTACCTCAGGACATTGTTGTAGCGGTGGCTGGAAACATCAAACATCAGAAAGTTGTCGATCAAGTTATCAAAGCGATGTCAAAAGATAGTTTCCTTGAGGGTGGCAAGAAGGAATTCAATCTACGTTCCAACTCCTTGGTTAGAGGCGTTACCAAACAAAGTGTCGGGCTGATGAACCGTAAGACAGAACAGGCTCACATTTTTTTGGGTATGCCTGGTGTAGATAGAAATGATCCACGCAGGTTTGCTATGGGCGTGCTATCAGCTGCTCTAGGTGGCGGAATGTCCTCCCGACTTTTCCAGGAGATTCGCGAGAAGAGAGGTCTGGCATATTCGGTTTACTCGTACGCACAACAGTTTGCCGGTAGCGGCTTTCTTGGTTTCTACGCAGGATGTAACCCGAGCAAAGCAACGGAGGTTGTCTCAATCATGCGTGATGTATTGCATGATGTAGCAAGTAATGGATTAACCCATGAGGAGTTGCTCCGAGCGCAAGGCGCGGTACGAGGCACTTTGGTTCTAAGCCAAGAGGACACCGGTTCACGCATGAGTCGTATCGGCAAGAGTGAGCTGGTCTATGGGGAGATTATGACCTTCGATCAGATTTTGAAAGCCGTTGCAGATGTCTCCTCTGCTGACATTAGGGTCTTAGCCGATGAGATTTTGCATGCAACACCTACCCTTGCCGTTGTGGGACCATTTGCTAAGCGCTCAGTATTTGAACGGGCTCTGAGTTAGAAGGAATGTGAGTGTAAAAATGAGTATCAAGGTTGGCGTACTTGGCGCAAACGGTCGCATGGGCTCCGAGACAGTAAAGGCTATAAATGCTGCGGAGGATCTACAGCTAGTTGCGCAGCTTGATCTTGGTGATTCACTTGATGCACTGGTGAAGAATGGTGTTGAAGTAGTAGTTGATTTCACCCATCCAGATTCAGTTATGAAAAATCTTGAATTTGCCATCAATAATGGAATTAATGTCGTTGTAGGAACTACCGGATTTGATGATACAAAACTTGGGAAGATTAAGAACTGGCTAGATTCAAACCCTAAAGTCGGCGCAGTAATTGCCCCCAACTTTGGTTTGGGCGCAGTCTTGATGATGCAATTTGCCGCAAAGGCAGCTAGATACTTAGAATCGGTGGAGATTGTTGAACTTCATCACCCGGACAAAGCTGATGCACCCTCCGGAACAGCGGCCCGCACCGCTGAATTGATTTCAGAGCAACGCAAAGCTGCAAAACGTCCTGCCATGCCAGATAAGACTTCTACCTCTTTACCTGGCGCACGAGGTGCAAGAGTTGGAGATGTGCCCATTCATTCCGTACGCCTACGGGGATTGGTTGCCCACCAAGAGGTATTGCTAGGTGATCAAGGTGAAACCCTGTCTATTAGACATGACTCGATTGATCGATCAGGATTTATGCCCGGTGTTATTTTGGCGGTTCGAGAAGTAGGTAAACGCCCAGGATTAACATTTGGCCTCGAACATCTAATGGATCTCTAAGCGAAGGATAGGAAAGAAAATATGACCAGCAATATCACTATGTATAGCGCTGACTGGTGTGGAGATTGTCGCCGTTCCAAGAGATTGATGGATTCGCTTAATGTTGAGTACACCATTATTGATGTGGAGGCTGATCCCTCGGCCTCAGATAAAGTAATTGAAATTAACGGCGGACAGCGCTCAATTCCAGTAATAGTTTTTCCAGATGGAACACACATGACTGAGCCTTCTGACAATGATTTAAAGGCAAAACTTGAGGCGCTAAAGATTATTTAGTTCATGCAGTCGTTAAAGCGGTTTTAAATTCGATAAATGACCGCAGAGACCACGGCTGCTAGAAGCATCATCGTAGGAAAGTTGGCACCGAGTCTCAGGGCCACAGCCGCTACTGCCACGCCTGCTAAGCGATGATCAATCACAACAGAATTCTCTGCACCAAAACTCTGTACCGCAACCAATGCGCTTAATAACGCAATTGGTATCAATGAGTTTATCCGCTGAACCTGTGGCTTATTTAGAAGTGATTCTGGTAGTGAGTAGCCAATATATTTTAAAATGAAACAAACTGCGCTAGTAACAAGCGTGGCGATCCATAAAGCACTCATCATTTACGCCACCCAAACGCAATAGCTAGCAAAGCGGTTGCAATGATGGGTACTCCAGCTGGCGCTATAGGAATTAACAGCAAAGCCAATAACGCTGCAGAGATACTCACCAGCTTGGCTTTAGTATCAGTTAAGCGGGGCCAAACCAAACCAAGAAATGCAGCCGGCACAGCTGCATCAAGTCCCCACGCAGATGGATCAC
>JBJOIM010000084.1:0-3829 GCA_046047175.1 Actinomycetota bacterium
AAAAGATTTAACCTTGCCCGTAGCTAGCAAACCGCTTGCTGCTTATGTTCCTGCTGTCCGTACCGGAAATTTGGTTTTCACCGCAGGTCAGCTACCAATGGTTGATGGCGCGATTCAGAAAGCCGGGAAAGTTGGCGCTGATGTAACCGTTGAAGAGGCTTATGAATTAGCCCGAATTTGTGCATTAAATGCTTTGGCAGCGGTCCAACTAGTTGCTGATGTTGATTCGATCGTTAAAGTCGTGCGAGTGGTTTGTTATGTAAATGGCGCACCTGGTTTTGTTAATCATCCAGCAGTTGCAAATGGTGCTTCAGAGTTGTTTATGCATATTTGGGGCGACTCTGGGGTTGCAGCACGCAGCGCAATTGGCGTAGCAGAGCTACCACTTAATTCACCGGTTGAGGTTGAGTTAACGGTTGAGATTAAGGATTAACGGCCGCGCTTTAACATGCGCTCGTAATCCAAAATCATCACAGAGCGGGCTTCCAAACGAAGCCAACCACGTTGTGCAAAATCTGCCAAAGCTTTATTAACGGTTTCGCGTGATGCACCTACTAGCTGTGCCAACTCCTCTTGAGTTAGGTCATGGTTTACAAATAGACCTTCTTCACGCTTGTCGCCGAACTTAACGCCGAGATCAATCAACGCCTTTGCTACGCGACCTGGAACATCAGAGAAAACTAAATCTCCAACGACTTCGTTGGTGCGACGCAGGCGGGAAGCCAAGCGAGCAAGTAAATGCAATGAAACCTCTGGATGCTCTTTCACCCAAGGAATAACTTTGTCCTGGCCGAGAGATAAAAGTTTTGTATCGGTAACTGCGGTCGCTGTAGCGGTGCGCGGACCTGAGTCGAAAAGTGAGAGATCGCCAAACATGTCACCAGGGCCCAAGATCATCAAAAGATTTTCCCGGCCATCTGGGGACTTAGTGCCCAGCTTTACCTTGCCATTGGAAACAATAAATAGATGATCCCCATCATCACCCTCTTTAAAAAGAGATTGACCTTTGCGGAGTTTTACCAAGCTCATAGATGATCGCAAAGTTGATGCAGCAGCTTCATCCAGCCCAGAAAAGATTGGCGCCTTACGGACCACGACTTCATCAATCTGGTCATTGGCTCTTGGGGTCACGGGGGCACCATACTTTTATGAGAGGAAAGACACAAATTGGGGTATTTTCAAGGCCATGCGCGAAAGCTTTGCAGATAAGAAAAAGCGGGCTGGCGCTATGTACCGAGTTTTAAGCAAAACTTACCCTGATGTTAAATGCGAATTAGATTTTAAAAACCCATTACAACTTCTAGTTGCCACCGTACTTTCTGCGCAATGCACCGATAAAAGAGTTAATGCGGTAACCCCAGCCTTGTTTAAGAGATACAAAAATGTTCAGGCTTTTGCCGGCGCTGATATGCGAGAGTTACAAAATCTAATTAAGTCCACAGGATTCTTTCGAGCAAAAGCTAAAAGCATCAAAGGTTTGGCAACCAAGATAGTTACTGAGTTTGATGGCAAGGTTCCTGACCAATTAGAGGATCTTGTAACTCTGCCAGGGGTAGGAAGAAAAACTGCAAATGTAGTTTTGGGCCATGCCTTTGATACTCCAGGGTTAACAGTCGACACACACTTTGGCAGATTGGTTAGAAGATTTGGTTGGACCAAAGAAACCGATCCAGTAAAGGTGGAGTTTGCGGTGATGGAGTTAATCCCACGCAAAGAGTGGACCAATCTGTCGCAGCGTTTGATTTGGCATGGTCGCCGGGTATGTCACTCCCGAAAACCTGCCTGCGCTGCCTGTCCATTGGCTAAGTTATGTCCAAGTTTCGGAAGTGGCGAGATGGATCCAATAAAGGCCAAAGCGATGGTCAAGAGCGATAAGGATTTTCGATGAAGAGGTTGTGGGTAGTTTTGGTACTTCTTCTATCTTCATGTTCTAGCGCAGCACCTGAATCACAACCAGTGACTGCCATTGCACCATGTTCTTCCATAAAAACTACCGGTATGGCCGCTGATGGTTTGATGCTGGAGTGTTTGGATGGTGCGGGAGAGTTAGCGATCCAAGCGATTGAAGGGCCTGCGGTTATCTCAGTTTGGGCCAGCTGGTGCACCAATTGCGAAGCCCAACGCCCTAATTTCATAAAGCTTTATGAAGCGGCTGGAGATCGACTACAAGTTGTTGGGGTAGATGTAGAGGAAAGAGTGAAAAGCGATGGGCTGAATCATGCACTAGAAAGTGGCATGGCTTATCCCCATTTGTATGACCCAGATGGCCGCACCTCAAATTATTTTGGACCAGGTGTACCAGTCACTCAATTCATTACCGCCGATGGAACGTTAGCTTTTCAGAAAATTGGACCCATATTTTCTTATGAGGAGATGCAACAGCTCGTTGAAGAGTATTTAGGAATCAAAGTTTAGTGGTGCTTGATATAGCTTTAGTTGTAATCGGCATCATCGCAATCGCTACCGGTTACAACCGCGGCGCACTCGCAACTCTCTTTTCCATCATTGGCTACTTTGGCGGAGGAGTCGCCGGTTTTGCAGCCGCCAACTGGTACAGCGCTGAGTGGAAGGGGCTGCCCTACATAATCGCATTACACCTAATCGCGATATTTGCGGGTGCAAATTTAGGGCGTTGGATTTTGCAAAAGACCGGAATCGGAATTCACAAAAGAATCCTCTTTGGCCCATTCAAATTCGTTAATTCAGTATTGGGTGCCGCGCTTTCTTTAGCGCAGACCGCAATCATCGCCTTTGTGGTCTTAACCCTGATTAATTACCTACCTTGGGAGTTGCCGCACTCAATCATTGAGGGCAGCCAGGTTTACAAAAAGATAGGTGAGGTTAATCTTCTTTCTTTTCAGATTTCAGACCTTCTGAAATCAACTTCATTACGTTTGGATCAGCTAAGGTCGTAGCATCACCAACCGCACGATTCTCAGCCACGTCACGCAATAAACGACGCATAATCTTTCCGCTGCGGGTCTTAGGTAGCTCCGCTACAACCATTATTTGACGGGGTCTTGCGATCGCCCCAATCTCCTTTGTTACATGGGCTTTTAGCGACTTCTCCAACTCCTGATCTGGCTCTACTCCGCCACGCAAAATCACAAAAGCCACAATCGCCTGGCCGGTTAACTCATCATTAGCACCGACTACCGCAGCCTCTGCGATCGCATGATGCGATACCAAAGCCGATTCAACCTCAGTGGTTGAGATGCGGTGACCAGAAACATTCATCACATCATCAACGCGACCCAACAACCAGAGCGCGCCATCATCATCTAACTTGGCGCCATCACCAGCAAAGTACAAACCATCAAACCTTGACCAGTATGTATCTTTATAGCGCTGTGGCTCTCTCCAAATACCTCTCAACATAGACGGCCATGGTTTATCAAGAACTAAATAACCACCGCCACCATTACCAACCTCTTTAGCTTCATCATCAACAACCTTGGCGCTGATTCCAGGAAGCGTGCGCATTGCAGATCCTGGTTTTGTAGCGGTTACTCCAGGAAGTGGCGAGATCATGATTGCGCCGGTTTCGGTTTGCCACCAGGTATCAACGATTGGACATTTATTGCCGCCAACAACCTCTCGGTACCACATCCAAGCCTCTGGATTAATTGGTTCACCAACTGATCCCAATAAACGCAGCGATGAAAGGTTGTACTTGTTTGGATACTCATCGCCCCACTTCATCCAGGTGCGGATCAAAGTTGGTGCGGTGTACAAAATTGTTACGCCGTACTTTTCAATCATTTCAAAGATACGACCTTTGTGTGGTGTATCTGGTGTGCCTTCATACATAACCTGAGTCGCACCATTA
>JBJOIM010000085.1:0-3757 GCA_046047175.1 Actinomycetota bacterium
TATATATCGATCAAGCGACCGTGGGCAATATGGCGGAACAATTGAATTAGTTGTTGCTCCTCATGGTCAGGGTAGTAAATGGCTTACTGGGTTACAGATGCATGATCATGTAGATATGGTCGGACCTCTAGGGGTCAGCTTTGGTATTCCAACAGAGCCAGTTAACGCTTTATTAGTCGGTGGCGGATATGGATCCGCGCCACTTTTTGGTTTGGCAGAAGTACTGAAAGAGCGCGGCTGTCGAGTGGACATGATTCTAGGAGCATCTATAGCGGGAAAGATTTATGCACCTTTGGAAGGTAAGCGATCAGTGAACTCTCTAACAGTTACAACAGAGGATGGCTCTACTGGCAGCAAAGGTAAAGTCACAGATGTTATGCCGGAGTTAATTAAGAAATACAACTCTGAGATTGTCTACTCTTGCGGACCTATGCCAATGCTTGCTGCGGTCGATAATTTAGCGGAACAGTTTGGCTTAATGCACCAATGTGCGGTTGAAGAGTCAATGGCTTGTGGAATCGGTGTTTGCATGACCTGTGTTCTTCCAGTTAAGGATGAGCATGGTGTTATCAAAATGACCCGTTCATGTATTGATGGACCTGTAATGGATGGCTCTAAGGTTGTTTGGAACTCTAATCGACAAATCCCCGAAGGTACTTGGGGTGCATAATGATCGAATCTTCTAACTTTGATATGCGAATCAAGTTCGGGCACAAGTACTTTGATTCGCCGGTATTTACCGCAAGCGGATGTGCGGGATCCGGCAAGGAGCTTTCTCAATTCTTTTCTCTCACTGAGTTGGGGGCGGTTGTAACTAAATCCATCGCTTTGAAGCCGAGATCAGGTCGGGCAACACCGCGAATGGCTGAAACCCCAAGCGGAATGCTCAACTCAATTGGCTTGCAAGGCCCGGGCATAGATCAATTTCTCGAAGATGACATTCCATGGTTAGTTGCAAATCACGCTCGCATAATCGTTTCTATATCGGGAGAAACTGTTGATGATTACGCATCTTTAGCCAGAAGACTGCGAGTAGTCCCGGGTTTAAGTGGAATTGAAGTAAATATCTCATGCCCAAATGTGGAGAATCGTGGGTTGGTATTTGCTTGTGATCCAGTGGCGTCACGCGAGGTAATCGAAGCGGTCCGTAGGAATATTGGTGGTGAACTTCCGATCATCGCCAAGCTTTCACCTGATGTAACCGATATCGTTCAAATTGCCGGCGAGGTGATCGCAGCTGGCGCAGATGGTTTGGCATTAATTAATACCCTTCTGGGAATGGTCATCGATATAGACAAACAAAGACCAAAGCTAGCGGGGAAAACTGGAGGACTTTCAGGACCGGCAATCAGACCTGTTGCTGTGCGAGCCATTTATCAAGTTCATGCCGCATTCAAAAATACGCCGATCCTAGGAATGGGTGGGGTAACCAGCGGTAAAGATGCGCTGGAGATGATATTTGCTGGCGCAAGTGCAGTTTCGGTCGGTACCGCTAACTTTGGCAATCCAACCGCTGTCATGAAGGTTAAGAGAGAGATTCGCGAGTTGTTGATTGAACGTGGCTTCAACTCTATTTCCGAAGCGGTAGGAGTGGCGCACAATGAGTAATTCGCAGATTATTTTGGCTTTAGACAAGGCAGATGTTGACTCCGTTCTATCGATGATCGAGAAGACCAAGGAATATGTAGGGGTCTATAAGTTAGGTTTGGAATTTTACCTAGCTCAAGGTTCATCCGGAGTTGTCGAAATTCAACAAGCGCACCCAGATATAAAAATCTTTCTCGACTTGAAGTTACATGACATTCCAAACACGGTCAAGGGTGCCTGTAAAAGTATCTCCGCACTTAATCCCTTTATTTTGACGGTCCATGCAGCCGGGGGTGCAGAGATGATTCGAGCCGCAGCAGATGTATTGCCAAACACATTAATAACCGCGGTTACAGTGCTCACTTCTTTGGATGCGTCTGAATTGAAAATCATGGGTTTACCGAAGGATCCAACCACTCTAGCCATTACCCTTGCGCAGAATGCGGTGGAAAATGGCGCACGAGCAATAGTTTGTTCACCACTTGAAGTGGCTGCTATCAAATCTGCTCTGGGAGATAGAGCGGTCTTGATTACCCCGGGGGTACGTATGGCTAGCTCCATTTCAGATGACCAAAAACGGGTTATGACTCCGGCACAAGCCATTGCCGCGGGATCTAACTATCTTGTAATCGGTAGACCTATTACCGGCGCTGCAGATCCAAATCTTGCCGCGGCTGAAATTTTCGCTTCTATCAAATAAGTTGATTTAATTAGCGGGTGAGCCTTCCACCACAACTCTCAAATGAGCAGCGGAGAGCTGCCTTGGAAAAAGCAGCACAATCTCGCAAGTCACGGGCTCTTTTTAAATCAGAGGTAAAGCAAAGAAAACGAAATTGGGTTGAAGCTTTCACCCATGAGGATGAAGCAATCAGAAAAATGAGAGTGAAGGAGTTGTTACTTAGTCTTCCGGGGTTCGGAGAGATTCGAGCATTGAATGTTATGGATCAGGCCGGAATCTCACTAACTCGAAGAGTGCAAGGCGTCGGTAAAAGTCAGTATGAAGCTTTGCTAAAAATCTTAAAGGAAGAGTCATGAGGTCTGTGCCTGGAAAATTGATAGTGCTATCGGGTCCCGGTGGAGTTGGAAAAAGTACAATTGTTTCTGAGCTCAAGAAATATGACCATTTCTATTTCTCTGTTTCCGCGACAACTCGAAAGCCGCGGCCTGGAGAGATTGATGGAGTCGCTTATCACTTTGTTAGCGATACCCAGTTTCAAGAGATGATTAAATCAAATACATTTCTGGAGTGGGCAGAGTTTGCCGGTGCAAAATATGGCACACCACGGCAACCAGTTTTAGATGCGTTAGAGGCGGGCAAGCATGTCTTGTTGGAGATTGAAATCGAGGGAGCTCGCCAAGTAAAAAGCTCGATGCCAGGTGCCGTTATGGTCTTTTTGCAACCACCGTCTATGACTGAGTTGGAGGCACGTATTACCAATAGAGGTACCGATACCCAGGAGCGAATTGCAGCACGGCTTGCGCTGGCTAGGGAGGAGATGGCTGCGGCTGGTGAATTTGATCATCTTCTCGTGAATCATCAGGTCGATGAGGTAATACAAGCGCTGGTATCCTTGGCGACCTCATAGGACCCGAAGGCCTTCAGGCTTGATGAGGCCCCTGGTGGCATCCGTAAGGCAAAACTATTTATTAAACGAGGAGTAAGCGTGGCGGCTCTTGATGGAATCACAAATCCACCGATAGATGAACTGTTAGATAAGAGCGGTTCGAAGTATTCGTTGGTTCTTTACGCAGCTAAAAGAGCGCGTCAAATAAATGCTTACTACTCTCAACTTGGTGAAGGATTGCTCGAATACGTAGGTCCATTGGTTGAAACTCATGTTCATGAGAAACCTTTGTCTATCGCGATGCGAGAGATAAATGATGGATTACTAACTATCGAGAATCTGGAGCCTCAGAACTAGATAGTTGCCATGGCTGGCGCTCCGATTATCTTCCCTCGCGGCCGTGAAGTAGTTCTTGGCGTCAGCGCAGGAATTGCCGCATATAAATCCTGTGACCTGCTGCGTCGACTACAGGATCATGGGTTCTTGGTGACAGTTGTACCAACTGAGTCCTCTCTAAATTTTGTTGGCAAGGCAACCTGGCAAGCTCTTTCGGGACGCAATGTTGCAACCTCGGTCTGGGAAAATACCGCCGATGTATCACATGT
>JBJOIM010000086.1:0-3747 GCA_046047175.1 Actinomycetota bacterium
GAAGGAGGGTATGGCGGCTTATTCAGGTCCGATATCCGAGGTATTAACTCCTGAGCATTTACAAGAGGTTTTCGGGGTGAAGCTAAGGTTGAATTTTGACGGTTCCAGATATTTTGCTTCTGCGGGTTGATCATGTTGTTTGAGTTAGTGCCAGAGCCATGGCGTCCGGTATTAAGTGAACTAGAAAATGAGATTAATGAGATCGGAAAGCAACTGCAATTACGCGCAGATCAAGGTGAGCGGATCCTTCCTGATAAAAAGAATGTTTTCAGAGCACTTGAAACACCACCGGAAGCGATAAGAGTAGTTTTGGTGGGACAAGACCCGTACCCAAATACCACAGATGCGATCGGTTTGGCCTTTTCAGTGTCTCCCCGAAACTCTGGCTTGCCTGGATCGCTGATGAATATTCAGAAGGAGATTTTGACCGATATAGGTTCTACAACAACCGCAGATGGAGATTTATCTCGATGGAGTTCACAAGGTGTTCTTCTCTTGAACCGTGTCTTGACAGTTAGCGCGGGCAATAGCGGCGCTCATGCTGATCTGGGTTGGCAGAAGATTACGCATCAGATTGTTAAACACGCAGCCGACCAAGAGGCTATTGGTGTGTTGTGGGGTAACACGGCAAGAGAGTTGGCGCCATTATTTAAAGGGGATTTATTGATTGAAGGGGTTCACCCCAGTCCGCTATCTGCACATCGCGGCTTTCTGGGCTCAAAACCTTTTTCCAGGGTTAACGAGATATTGAGAAGCAAAGGTCTAACAGCGATCACCTGGTGATTTAACCAATAAAAAAGGCCCCGAAGTAATTTCGGGGCCTTTTCTTTACTTCAGTTCAGGAGACCCAGGTGTTGATTGGGTTATTTAAGAAATAAATCATAAACAAACCAGCCACTAGAAGCAGCAGTGGATGAATATCTTTTCTTCTTCCTTGCAACAATCTAATTACTACATATGAAACAAATCCTGCGCCAATACCTACTGAGATGTTGTAGGTGAATGGCATCAAGATGATAGTAAGGAATGATGGAATCGCAATTCCATAATCCTCCCAGTCAATCGATTTGATTTGAGTCATCATCAAGAAACCCACGATGATCAAAGCTGGGGTAGCAGCTTCGTAAGGAATGATTGCAACTAGTGGAGCCAGGAATGTGGTTAGTAGGAACAGAACACCGGTAACTACTGAAGCTAAACCGGTTCGTGCACCTTCGCCAACGCCTGAAGCGGACTCGATATAAGAGGTGTTTGAAGAAACTCCTGCAGCTCCTCCAGCAGCAGCCGCTAAGGAATCTACCAAAAGAATTCGATCGGCATTTGGTGGTGTTCCATCCTTGTCATTCAATCCTGCTTCTTGACCAATTGCTGTCATTGTGCCCATTGTGTCGAAGAAATCAGCTAGTAGAAGAGTGAATACAAGAAGCAACGCAGTGATTAGTGGTACTCGATCAAATGAACCAAATAGGTTGAAGGAACCAAGTAGACCAAAATCCGGGGTTGCTACAACACTTTCTGGCATAGCTGGAATATTCAGGTTCCATCCCTTTGGATTTACCTCACCGGTGGCGCCGTTAAACAACGGACCAACCTTGAATGCACTTTCAATTGCAATTGCCAAACCGGTTGAAATTACGATTCCAGTTAGCAACGCTGCCTTGATTTTACGTACCATCAAGCCGATGGTTAGGAAGAGGCCGAAGGCAAAGACTACGACTGGCCATCCAACAAGTTCTCCATTGTTACCGAGGGTTACTGGTACTGGACCAGCTCCAGTGCGGCGAACAAAGCCTGCATCTACCAATCCGATAAGGGCAATGAATAGGCCGATACCGACGGAGATGGCGATCTTCAATTGGGTAGGAACGGCACGGAAAACCGCGGTGCGGAATCCAGTCAGAACCAGTACCAAAATAATTAATCCTTCAAGGACAACAAGACCCATTGCATCGGCCCATGTCATCTTTGATGCGATTCCAACAGCCACGAAGGTGTTCAGACCAAGACCGGTAGCCAGCGCCAACGGGAAGTTGGCAACTACACCCATAAGGATTGATAAGACACCCGCGACTAAAGCGGTTGCTGCTGCAATCAATGCAAGGTTCGGAGCGTCTCCGCCGCCGAGATACTTTCCATCAGCATCTTTGGAAAGACCGATGATTAGTGGATTTAGGGCAACGATGTAGGCCATCGTAAAGAAGGTAACTACGCCGCCACGAACCTCTTGTGCTACTGAGGATCCGCGTTGAGAGATTTTGAAATAAGAGTCGAGCATGCTCTTCCTTTCATCCCAGTTGAATGGGATGTCGCTAATTTTTTAACGGTGGTGGTTGCGACACCGCGTGGATTCAGTCCACAGGCTGAGGGGAGTGGCTTAAACCTATTGGTTACCGACTAGTAATCCGAGAAACGACACCAAAGGAGAGGGAAACGGAGTAACCAATAAAGAGTGCGAAAAGTGCTGTTCCAAGCCCTGCGGTTCCACCCAATATCACCCCTAGTATGAGTACGCAGAGCTCAATAAGTAATCTAACCCGACCTACAGGGATTCCAGTTCTGCGATGAATTGAGGTCATCCAACCATCGCGAGGTCCTGGTCCAAGGCCGCAGGTTATATAAAGTGCAGAACCAATACCAACCATTGCGATTCCAGTCAGAACGTAAACTAACTCGAAAGCAAATTGTTGTGGATGTGGAAAAAGATGAATACCTAAATCTATGGCGAATGCGATAATTAAAATATTTGAAATCGTGCCAATCCCGGGCTTTTCTTTTAGCGGAATCCATAAGGCAAGAACTATTCCGCTGATAACTAAGGTTGAGGCTCCGATACTTAAACCGGTGTTAATAGAAATACCCTGAGCCAACACCGACCAAGGTGCATTTCCAAGTCCTGAAATTATTAACAGGCTGTCGCCTAGACCAAAGATGAATAATCCAAAGGCGAGAATAGAAAAACGTTGAAACCCAAAATCCCATCTGTGCTCTGCGGTCCAAGGTGTATTCGGCACAGTTTTGTGTGGCCTTAATTTATCGAGCCATTCATTCACCAACCAAAGGTATCAGTGGCTCTAGACTTACTTTCATGTTTATCGGCTTCGGGACCGCTTTGAATATTGTTACCATCCTTTTGGGAGCCGCAATCGGTGTACTAATGGGTAATAGATTGAGAGAGTCAACCCGTTCTCTCATGATGGATGTTCTTGGCGCGGTAACGCTCATTAGTGCTGCTGCCTCTGTTTATGCAATGTGGGATGAGTCTTTGGTGAGAGCTACTCCAAAAGGTGCACCTTTGCTTATCGTTTTGGCCGCTCTTCTAGTAGGCGGGGGATTGGGCGCTTTTTTCAATATCGAATCCAGATTAGAGAGCCTTGGTATCTACCTTAAAAACAGATTGGATCGAGATGGTAAATCTCCCTTTGTTGAGGGTTTTGTTACCGCTTCACTGATATTTGTTATAGGTCCACTTGCAATTCTAGGCAGCATAAGTGATGGCATGGCTACCGGCATCGAACAATTGACCTTGAAAAGTATCTTGGACTTTTTTGCAGCAATGGCCTTCGCCGCTGCTTTGGGTTGGGGAGTGGCAGCTTCAGCCTTGCCGGTCGGTATTTACCAGTTCTTTTGGACCGGCGTGGGTTTGTTGGCTGGGCAGGTTCTAGCAGATTATCAGGTTAGCGCCATGACAGCGGTAGGTGGAGTTTTACTTTTAGGTATCGCCTTGAAACTACTAAAGATTAAAGAGAT
>JBJOIM010000087.1:0-3702 GCA_046047175.1 Actinomycetota bacterium
GGCTGCGGTAATCGCGCCACTTACAATTCCGGCGTTGACCATAACATCGTAAACCGCAAACACTCTTCCGCGGTATTCATCAGCAATCTTGGATTGCACCAGAGCATCATTAGTGACTTTTACACCCTGTCCCGCCATGCCGGTAAAAAATCCAGTTGCTACTAAGAAAAACTCATTTTGTTCAAAGGCCAAAGCGATTGGTAGTACTGCACTGGCAAATAATGAATAACGGATCCAGGCATGTCGACCAAAACGCTTTACCCCAAACGGTGCAATTACTGCGCCAATAGTTATGCCAATTCCAGCAATAGTTATAGCGAAGGCAAAGCCCGCCAATCCACTCTCAGGGTTTGCTGGATCATTGAAGGTGTTGCGATTTAGCAACAGCGCCATCAGAGTCAGCGCAGTTAAACCACCGCGTTGTACCGCGGTAGCTGTGATACCAAGGAAGCAATCCCTGATTTGATAGAGAAACTTCGCACCCGCCACCATCTCTTGATAAGCCGCACCAATACTCTGCTTTTTGACCTCATGCGGCAAAGGTCCCAACTGCTCTTTCTTTAACCGCAACGCAAGCAACCCCGCGACAAAGAAACAGGCCGCAGCCAGAGTTATCAAAATCCCATCTGCTTGATTGGCGTTCATCCGGCCTTCTAAGAGACCACGCAACCCAATTCCGATTCCACCACCCAGCACTACAAAAACCGTGCCACCAGTAACCGCGGTGGCGTTAATCGAAACTAAATTGTTTCTTCCTTGTGTTCCAGTTAGATCAATCAACAAAGGTAGACCGGCAGAAAGTCCCGCCAAGATCAAACGGTTCACACCAAATGCGAGCAAAACAAAAAAAGTTAACTCGATACCGGTCGCACCATTGCGAACCAACCCTGCGATAAATATCAAGGTGAATGCTCTAAATAAATTAGAGAACAGAATTACCCGTTGTCTCGAAACTCGATCCAAAATAGTTCCAACAAAAGGCCCCACCAATGAGTAGGGCAACAACACCACAGCAAATGCCACCGCCGCCGACTTTGCATCAGGTTGACGCTCTGGCGAGAATAAAACAAAAGAAGCCAACGCAGATTGAAAGATGCCATCAGTTAACTGACCCATCCAACGAACTGCGAGCAACCGCCCGACTGCGGTTTTCCTTAGAGCCTCCCGAAAATTCACATGGAAAGCGTAGTTAAGTTTTTAGCTTTATCCTTCACCCATGTGGTCCAAACGCGCCTATGTTGATTTCGCGCTGAAGAAGCGCGCGACAATCGCCAGCATTTACCGCGGACTTAACACCACCTCAGATGCATGTGATGCCGATCCATATCTACGTCGCGCCGCCAAACACCATGGTGAACTCACCGACCGTGACTGTCCAATGTGTCGCAAAGATAAGGTCACCGAACTCCAGTACACATTTGGTGATCAACTCGGCCAATACTCAGGTCGCATTAAAACCAACGCCGAATTAGAAGAGATGCAATCAGAGTATGGTGAGTTTCGGGTTTATGTTGTTGAGGTTTGCTTAGGCTGCGGCTGGAATCACCTCACCGCCTCCTATCTATTGGGTGATGGCAAAGATCGTAAGCCGCCGCGCAAAGTTAAGACCCTTTAATCAAGATACCCTTTACTTATGGAGTGGCTGAAAACAAAAGGGATTCGCCTTCTGCTTAAAGTTGGCGGTTTCTTCTTTCTACTCGGTGCCACAGCCTTCACCATCGCTTACTTCACCACTGATATTCCAGATCCCAACGAGTACGTAAACTCGCAGGCCACCATCATTCAATACGCCGATGGCGATGAGATTGGACGCATCGGCGCACAAAACCGCACCAGTTTGCCACTGGCGAGAATTCCACTTGATTTACGTCATGCGGTTTTAGCAGCGGAGGACAAGAACTTTTACTCCCAAGGCGCATTTAATCCTTTTGGAATTTTGCGTGGTGCAATCAATACCGCACTAGGAAGAGGTTTACAGGGTGGTTCCACAATCACTCAGCAATATGCCAAGACCGCATTTCTTACCGCAGATCGCACCATTCAACGCAAGATTATCGAGTTGATAATTGCAATTAAGTTAGAGAATCAATTATCCAAAGATCAAATTCTGGAGAGTTATTTAAATACTATTTACTTTGGTCGTGCCGCTTACGGTGTAGAAACCGCATCCCAGGTTTACTTTGGCCGCGGTGTTGACCAACTAAGTATTCCGCAGGCCGCAGTTCTAGCCTCCATTTTGCGCTCACCTGGTTATTACGATCCTGACTATCGCGAAGGCAACAAAGAGCGCCTTGAAGCGCGTTATAAATATGTCTTAAACAACATGGTCAGCGAAGGTTGGTTAGAGAAAGATGATGCAGAGAAGTTCAAAGAGAAACTTCCCAACATCAAACCAAGACTTTCCACCGGACAACTCGCTGGCAACAAAGGTCATTTAATTGAAGCGGTACGCAAAGAGCTAAACGCGCTGGGTTTTCCTGATGAGCAACTCTTGATCGGTGGCTTGATTGTGAGAACCACCCTCGAAAAGGACTCTCAGCTCGCTGCCGAAGCCGCGGTCTTTGCGCAAGCCCCAAAGAAAGCCCCAGATAACCTGCATATTGGTTTGGTCTCCATCCGCCCTGGCACCGGTGAAATAGTCGCTATGTATGGCGGAAAAGATTATTTAAAACGGCAATTAAATGATGCAACACAAGGCATTACCCAAGCCGGCTCCACCTTCAAACCATTCGCCCTCATTGCCGCTCTTGAGCAAGGAATATCTTTAAACAGTGTTTGGAATGGAAACAGCCCATTAATTTTCGATGATTTCAATGGCCGCCCTTATCAAGTTTCTAATTACGGCAACAAATCCTTTGGTGAAATCTCCTTACTACGAGCTAGTGCTTCATCAGTAAACACCGTTTATGTACCACTAGGTATTAAAGTCGGGGTAGATAAAGTTATTGAGGTTGCTCGCCGTGCCGGCATTCCAGAATCAGTTGCTATGGTGCCATCACCATCTGTTGTACTTGGCGTTCCAAGTCCGCGAGTAATTGATGTTGCCAACGCTTATGCAACATTTGCCGCCAACGGCGTGCGCTCAAAACCATTTATGGTGAAAGAGGTTTTAGGACCCAATAAGGGAATTCTTTACCAAGCCCGCATTGAAAACGAACAGGTCTTTGATGATTCTGTAATGGCAGATTTAAATTACACACTTGGTGAGGTTGTGCGTTCTGGTACCGCAGCCTCTGCTCTGCGTGGCTTTGGCAGACCAGCGGCAGGAAAAACCGGAACTTCACAATCAAATGCTTCTGCTTGGTTTAGTGGCTACACACCACAACTTGCTACCTCAATCGCTTTTTACCGTGATGATGCCACCCAATCACTCAACGGTATTGGCGGATTAACATCGGTAACCGGCGGCAGCTTCCCAGCACGAATCTGGAACGCCTATATGAAAGTAGCACTTAAAGGTCAACCAAAATTAGATTTCCTACCACCAACAAATATCGGTGGCACAGAGCCATTCCCAATTCCAGATCCAGTTCCAACAATTAATCCCGCTGATGCGGCACGTTGGTGCAGTACCGCAGATCTAACTGGCGTGAATAAAGATCTCACTGATTTCTGCACTAAAGCGCTGAAGAAATATGTCTTCGCAACTCCATGATTAAAAGCGCTCGGATTATCGCTGTAATCACCTTGATTGCAGCCATA
>JBJOIM010000088.1:0-6684 GCA_046047175.1 Actinomycetota bacterium
CCGCAACACCAGTTCTTGCAGCCTCATCATTTCGGCTTCAGAACCTGCCTCCACATTCATCCTTAACAATGGCTCAGTATTAGAGGGTCGTACATTGAAAGACCAGTTAGCTGCAGAGACCGTTAAGCCATCTAAATCATCAAATTGCAATGTTTCATTTGCCCCGATTACCTCTGTATTGGAGAAATGTTCCCGAATTTGAGCAATTGTCTTTTGTGTATCTGCAACTTGGGTATTTATCTCTCCACTTAGAAAGTAGGTGTTGTATTGAGAGATTAACTCAGAGAGAGGAGTTTGAGAGTCCAAGAGGGCAGCAATAGCGTGCAATGCCGCAAGCATTCCAGAGTCAGCACACCAAAAATCTTTAAAATAGAAATGGCCGGAGTGTTCTCCACCAAATACAGCATCATGATCAGACATCATTTTCTTAATATAGGAATGTCCAACACGACTCTTAAGTGGCTTGCCATTATTTTTCAGAATTACCTCAGGCACTGAGCGTGAGCAGATTAAGTTGTAAATAACAGGTGCGCCTGGATACTTCTTTAACTCACGTTCGGCAATCAGCGCTGTGAGCGCAGATGGCGAGACTAGATTACCTTTTTCATCTATCAGAAAACATCTATCAGCATCTCCATCAAAAGCCAGTCCAATATCAGCTGACTTCTCTTTAACTAAGTTTTGTAGATCAACTAAGTTTCTGGCATCAATGGGGTTTGCTTCATGATTTGGAAAGGTTCCATCTAGATCGAAATAGATTCCATCTACCTGCGCATTAATTTGTTTCATAACCGCAGGAGCCGTGTGACCGCCCATGCCGTTTCCAGCATCTATGGCGATTTTTAGCGGACGACCGTGAAAGGTTTTATCAAAGGTATTTTTGGCAAATAAAGAAAAGAGATATGAGACGTACTCAAGAAGTAAATCACGTTGGGTTTCTTTGCCAACTGGGCGATTGGGAATCGGAAAACCTTCTGTTAAGGAGTTAATTACCTGTTCCTTTAGCCATAACAAACCAGACTCCTGGCCAATTGGCTTAGCGCCGCTTTTGCACAACTTAACCCCGTTATAGGCAGCAGGATTGTGGCTCGCTGTGAACATTGCACCGGGGAGATTTAGGTGGCCAGAGGCAAAATAAAGCTGATCTGTTGAGGACAATCCGATTCGAATTACATCTAATCCTTGCGAGGTTACTCCGTCAGAAAATGCGGTTGCCAGATCTGGTGAAGAAGGGCGCATATCCTCTCCGACAACCACTGTCGCCGGCTCACGCTCTCTCTCTACGAATTTGGCAAATGCAATTCCCAATGCAAAAGCAAAATCAGCAGAAAGTTCATCATCGACTAAGCCGCGTATATCGTAGGCCTTGATTATTTTGTTAATGATTTCAAGGTTCATTTGTAATCAATCTTGATTTGGGATTGAACGAAGATGTCCTCTTCTGCCAATTTCGGGAGTTATGGAATGTGAAACGCTCTCCTGTTTTGCGACTTGGCGGATTGCTTCAGCAATGGCAAGAATGTCTTGCGGAGATTGCTTGGAAGAAGGCTGATCAGATTTATTCTGGATGACGCTCCAACCCTTTGGCACTGTTAGTTTTTCAGAGTGTTGTTCACAAAGATCATATGCATGAGGCTCTACATAGGTGGAAAGTGGTGCTAGTACAGCACTTGAATCAGCATAGATATAGGTCAATGTCATAACTGCATTTGATAGACATCCTGACCTGGTACAGCGTCGACCAACAACGCTAGGAATCTGCGATTTGCTCCGATTACTGTCGGCGCCGCTGTTGTTGGTCATGGCGTGAGATTAGTCTGGTTATCTATTAAAAAGTTGGATTGTCGGGCATTTCTACCAATTCAAATTAAATAACTGGTTTATCTGGTTGGCTGAATCACCGCAATATCGGGTATTGGCTTAGAAGCGCTCTCCAGGCTAGCTCCAGAGGCTAGGAGAAGATGTGTAACCCCATCTCTTGAGATCCAATTCATGGCAGCCTTCGCGCCAGATTGATTTGTAAAGGTGATAAATCTGGTATTCGCCGGTACTTTCCAACTTAGAACCTCATCACCAATTAGGTTCTTACTGAATTGCTTACCTCTGTTGTTTCGCCAATTGACATTTACCTGAATTCTGTCAGCTACGAAGGTAACCGTAGGTTCAAGTCCGTAAAGGTTCATGGAAACACTTCCGAAACTTTGTGAGGGCGCACTCCACATAAAATCAGATACCGAACCACTCCTGACTGTAGTCAATACGCTGGCCACTATCGGCGCAGAGCTAGAAATCTTGAGCGCAAATGTTTTGCCACCTAAATCCACCTCTGATAAATCAAAGTCATTTACCTGTTGGGCCTTAACTTGAAGATTATCAAGCCCAACCGGAATGAATACTCCCTCTGGCGAAACAACTTCAACACTGACATCTGCATCCACTTGACCGACACTCATTACTCTAACCGTGTGGGCAGCCCCATTGTTTCCGCCATATCGTATTGGCAGTGATGCAATTACTAAAGACTCCTCAGCTTGAGAGATTGGAGCTACGAAATCAGCGCCCAAATTGTTTAGACCGCGTACTCTCTCATCCAATAGATAGCCAACCACACGACCACTTCTGGTCTCAACCTTCAACACAATTCGATTTGCACCTGGATCAAAGCTATCTACTCGCACGACCTTTTCTGAAGAAGCCCTGATGGTAATCGGAACTGTCGCACCACGGCCGTTTTCGGAAAAACTTGTTACATCTACGATTGCATCTCCCAGGCCGCTATTTACCAAAATTAACTTAGATTGACTCGTAACATTTGCGGTGCCACCAACAAACCAAGATGTTTTGCTGCTATCTGCGCAGGTAAGAGCTGCCGTCCAACGATTAGAGCTCGATTGAATTTGATTAACGTTGGTGGGAGTTCCTTCAATAAATAGAGCGTTTTTTGAGATGGAGTAGCTGCCCTGACCGTTCTTGCGAAGTTTGGCGTTTGGCTGAGAAAGTTCACGAATCAAGGTACTTTTGCTAGGGAGCAGATTTGTAGAGCGCGAATCTCCAACCGCTCCCGGACAAACGGTTGCCGAGTAGCTCTGAGTAATTTCCCTTGAAGAGATGTTTTGAGGTAACAAGTACGCGATGTGCGCTGCGACAACAAAGAAGAGCAGGGCAAAGGAGGCTCTTGTCTCTTTCATGACAACTCCTCCTCACGCATCTGGCTTCTCTTACGTCTTGCTGGCAGGGCGAGAATGATCATAACTGCAGAGAAATCCAACCGCGACGAGATGTTGCATCATGAAAAATTATGAACTCTCCCGGTTCTGGCACCCTAAATCTTGGAACTCCACTCTCGGTAACCGTTGCTTGAATATAAGTTCCATTTAGTAATAATTTCCAGCGATCATCATATTTTTCTGTAATTACGATTGTTCCTGAAGTTGTTAGTGAACCTTGAGCGCCGATATCGCCGCTTGGCAATACTGAGTACATTCCATCATCTGACAGAAATGAGATATGTCCCAGCGCCCCCGGAACTTTCCATGAAATACCTTCATTTGTATCAGCAGCTCGGGTGAACCCTCCAGCTCCATCTATAGTTCTAACTAAATCATAGTTCAAAGGGCGAGCCATAAAAATGTAGCGAATGCCAAACTCTGCAAAAACTTGACTGCTCGTAACTCCTGATCCAGAAACCAAGTCATTGATCGCCTTGGTTACAACTGGAGATAATCCTGTAATGACATCCGGTTCTCCCAGTTTTAGATCACTGTCTCTGGCAACGAAATAATAATTCCGGCCATCTCTGTTTCTAATTACTAAGGTTTTAAACTTATCTACAGTCTGGGCATTTGCGCTCAAGAACGCAGGCAGCGCTGAGTTTTGCTTGGTATGTAGTGGGGTGCTCGCAGCACTGGATATCCACCAAGTTGCTGAAGTTAATACTGAAAGAGTTGCTAGCACGCTGGTAATTCCCAGCAAGATGTGGCGGTAATCAATATTTGATTCTGACAGATTTGGAACATAGTGATCGACCATTGTGACTGCAGCCAGCAGTGCCACCAAAGTGGGAATCACCAACAAAGAACCAACCCATAGATTCTCAGCTTCAAAGCTGCCATGTCCTGCAACTTGTCTCGAGCCTAAAATGGCTGCGAAGCCAATAAAAAATAATGCGATCTCCCCAAGGCGGGCGGTTTTACTAACGAAGGTGGCAATCAATGAAATCAAAAGTATGGGAGACAGCATCCAAATAGGTGGCGCGCCCAATCCACCTGGATTTGCCAACAATAGAGAGAAAACCTCACCTCCCCCAATAGTTACACCTGGATCAAGCAGAATTCTGGATGGGTGCAAAATGAACTCCAAAGACCAGGGCGCATTAACAAGTATTGGCGTCGCGATGAGTGCTATTCGACGTGAATTTTTCCGGTCAAATATCTCTTTATTAAGTGGATTAACTTTTGAATTAAAAGCCACAACATCAAAAATCACTAGTATGAACTGCCACAAAACTATTGTCATGAAAGCCAATGGTGAAAATGCACAGACAATGGATAGCAATAGTGCAAGCCACCAAGTTTTTCGCCAACCTAAGTTCTCTAACTGTTCTAATCCAAATAGTGCCCGAATTAACCAAGGTCCGATTACAACCAATATCACGGTTCCCAGTCGCCCACTATTTATGGCCGCCAAGGTGGTCGGAGAGAACGCATAAAGCAATGCCGCCCCGAGGGCAAGGAAATGCAGCTCAGTAAACTTTCGGGCAAGCGAGTACGCACCCCAGAGAGCTAATGGAGCCGCTGCGATAAATAGCGATGTAATAAAAAATGATGAGTTGGCAGCAAAAGGAAGTGCTGCAATGCCAATGAAGGCTACCCAGGGTGGCACATTTGCGCTGGAACCCAATCCGACTGTGTGCCAGGAATCTGAATAAACGCTCAATAAATCTAAAGCGCTGGAAGGTGTTTCAGGCAAAGCTCCGCCGACAATTGTTCCAAAACGTGATCTAGAAGCGATCAAGGTTATTATGAAAACCAAAATTGAAATCGAGAGGATTGGATGTTTGAGTAGCCATGAAATAGGTGATGGCGGTTTTACCAGTTCGATATCTGCATTTTCTAAAGCTTCGTCATTTAAATCCAAGGCAGAGCTAGTAAGGGTAGACCGATCATCATGTAGCGAGTTATTTCGCCAAGCCCGAGAAATCGCAGCTCTCGCTCTCTCTATCGCTAACTGCAGTTGTGAGCCGCGCGGTGGAACAAAGCGAGCAATTACCTGCGATGAGACTAAGCGATGTTTTCGTCGGTTTCTTCGAGCGCGAATTAGATCTTGGGGTTGCAAAATTAATAAACCAACCGCTGCTAATTCATCTAGTGCGTAGCCCGGTAATTTTGCCAGCAAATACCCAATGGCGCGCGCAAATGAAGCGCTTAACAGCTGCAAAGCAATTAGTGGTAGTAGCCACCAAGAAACATTTGCGAGCACTACGTATGCAGCATGTCTGCGATCCAATAACAGGGGACGGTGCAAGAAGGTGCCGGAAACATCGATACTGCGACGTTCATTTGCGGCTGCCTCTGCGTGATAAGCAACGGCTTGAGGTGCAACGATTACAGTATGCCCTGCTGTATGTACTCGCCAACCAAAATCAACATCATCTCTAAATAGAGTTAACTCTGGATCAAAACCACCCAACTCTTCAAAAACATCCCGTCGTACTAGTGCGCCAGCGGTACTAACCGCCAACACCTCGCTGACATTGTCATGCTGGCCTTGATCTGCTTCTCTATATTCCAAGCCGGTCCATCGCGCTCCATTGCCGGCGATGCTTACGCCGACCTCTAACAAATGGTTTCGATCATGCCAACCACGTAATTTTGGTCCAACAACGGCAACGCTGGGTCGCTCCTCTACCGCAGCCAACAACTCTGTTAACGCATTGGCGGCTGGAGCGCAATCATCATGAATCAACCACAACCATTCCGTGCTATCACTTGGAGCAGGTTTCAATTTTGAGCTTGCCAGTGCTTCACTTACGGCTGCTCCAAAACCTTTATCTCTATCGGTAATGAGTGTGGTTATGCCCGCGCTCTTTAATAGTTTTACAGAGCTGTCCTCTGAACCGGTATCAATCGCAATTAATTGATCGATAGCACGACGTTGCTTGGCAAGTGATGCGACAACTTCAGGCAGCCAAAGCGCACCATCATGAGAAACGATGATTGCAGTTACAAATTGTTTGGAAGTCGGCATTTCACCGCCTATGGTTTAAATGAAAATAGAAGGTTTTTAAATGGAAGGTATTTACGCGGGACGACGCTTGAGGCGACGACGTTCGCGTTCAGATAGACCGCCCCAGATGCCAAAGCGTTCATCATGAGCGAGTGCATATTCCAAGCACTCTTGTCTGACCTCACAAGAGAGACAGACTCTTTTTGCCTCACGGGTTGAACCACCTTTTTCAGGGAAGAATGCTTCTGGATCAGTTTGGGCACATAGCGCTCGCTCCTGCCAGGACAGTTCAACGATTTCGCCATTACCCAATTGGATGCTTGGACCGGGAATGAAAGTCTGCTCTATGCGACGAGCATCAGTCATTAGCAATACTCCTAAGACAGTGGCCCACACCTTACGGCGGGCCCAATGGGGAGAATTACACGCGTGTTATTCCCTGGAGTCAAGCCGCAAAGT
>JBJOIM010000089.1:0-3545 GCA_046047175.1 Actinomycetota bacterium
TAGAGGTATCTATAACTAGTGAAATCACAGAGAGAACCCCTCCCACCTATCACCATGGCCAACAAACTCAACATTTCTCTCATCCTCACCAACGCCAAAACTAATATCAATCAGAAGATAATCCTCGTTAAGTCGAGCCGCTACAGATTCGCCCCACTCAATAACGGTAATTGCGCCGGCACGTGATGTGTCTAAATCCAAATCATCTATCTCAAAGTTGTTGGTACCGCTATCAAGTAGTCGATAGGCATCAACATGAATTAGTGGGATCTTTCCTTTATGGCTCCGGGCGATAACAAAAGTCGGAGAGGTCACATCCTTAATCCCTAAATACTCGCCGATACCCTGTGTTAACGCGGTCTTGCCCGCTCCCAAATTGCCCCGCAATACAACTAAATCGCCAGGATGTAGATAAGCGGCTAGCTTCGCACCAAGTTGGCACATTTCCGGTGGTGAGCTGATAAGCACCTGCGCATGCTACCGAGTTAACTCAATTAGTTTGTATCGATTAGATAAATAAGGGGGTGCGACCTTTCCAATTACCCAGCACTCTTTCTGCTTGCGTGCCCAATACCTTTTCCAAAATACTGGCATATATATCTCGGAAATCTGAAGTTACCGCTAGATCATCATTTTTTAACTCTCTTAATGATGGTTGTTCTCCGTAGAAACCACCTTTTACCTTCTCGCCAATAATAAATACGGGGCCAGAGGTTCCATGATCGGTTCCGTCAGAGGCGTTGCCTTTCACTCGACGGCCGAACTCGCTATAAACCAAAACTACAACATCTTTACTGCGGTTTGTGGCACGCATTTGCGACATAAACTTTGATATTCCCTCAGAGACCACGCCCAACAAAATTGCTTGCGCTCCTTTCTCATCAGCATGAGTATCAAAACCTCCGAGCGATACTGACCAAACTCGTGTTGGCGCACCTGCTGCAACCAGCTTGGCCACGATGTCGAGTTGTTGGGTTAGATTGCTATCACCGCCGGCATTCCCACCAACCGCTGTTGGTAAATCTGAAGCTGCTGGTGCAGGTGCTTTCAAGATTGGTGTGATGTCTGATGAGACCGTAAATAGATTCCTCATACTTCGTGCAGCTGTTGCCTGAAGCAGATTGTCATTCCCATTCGCAATGGAAAGCTTTATACAATCACTTGCTAATGAACCGCCGGGTACTTTTAATCCGCCTAAAGGCAAAACCGATCCAGATCGTTTTTCACCTGCTAGCAATGGAGGTAAAACTGAACCGAGACCAATCGCCAGCATGGGATCTTCAGCCTGGGTCTCAACCCATCTTCCCAACCAACCGGTCTTAGCCGCCCCTAAAATCGCCGATTGCCAAATCGCCATAGATGAAAAGTGAGATCTATCGGAGTTTGGATAACCGACACCGCGAACTATGGCTACTTGATTTTTATTCCATAGCGCATGCATACCTGTCATAGAGCCATTCAGATAAAGATTATCTTTTAGTGGCAACACATCGTCTTCTTTATAAGCGATGCCGGGTCGCAAAGATTGGTAAATCGGATCAGTAACTGGAACCACGGTATTTAAACCATCATTGCCACCATAAAGAGTTACAACTACCAAGATTGGAGTTCCCAAGGGCAGAGGTCTAGTTATCGCAGCCTCTGCAATATCTTCAAAGGTCAATGAGGTAGCTGCCGCACCTAAGGCACCTGCTCCGGTGGCTTTAAGAAATTGGCGCCGAGTAATTGTGTCCATATCTTCCTCCTGCCTACGCGCTCACTACATACTCTGGCGAGCAAATTGCTAGCAAAGCTAGACGGGCCGGATCTCTCTGCGCGCCACGTAACGCCAGTGCGGTTCGATCACTCCAAGCAGGGACACCCAGCCAATCCAACATCGCATCCACTCGATTGCGCGCCGGTAAATCCGCAATTGGAGATAAATCAGCCTCTTTGATTAGACGCTCTGCAAATGAGATTCGGAATTGAGCTGAAGCGGTTGAGAGCCAGGCTTGATCTGCTGGCCAACCGCCCACATTTGGTGGCAAAAATGGCACCTGGCCCAATAAATTTAAGTTGTTGCGAATTGTTGCGGTGTTGGAAAATTCAGATGGTTTGATGCCAAAAGCACGGGAGACAGATACAAACCAATCCAAGGGAGGTTTTACCATCGCATATCTCTCATCCCGCATCGCTGAATGTGTTCCTATGGCACGAACCAGAGATGCAATATCTCGATTTGCAAAGGCTTTTATTAAATCTAAATCCGATAGTGCTTCCGAGCTGGATATAAAGCGATACCAAAGTCGTTCGGCAATAAACAACGCACAATCATTGCGTGCCACCAAGTAATCACTAAGCGAGCTTCCATCAAAAAAGCCAGTGGTGCCCAAAAAGCTAATTGGGAAGGAGTAATGCTGTTTAGGATTAAATGTAACAGCGCCACTTGTTTTGTTAACTCTATATCCAGTTAGCGCTTTTGCAGTTTCCCGCACATCATTTTCGCTGTAACGGTTAACTCCAAGAACAAACAGTTCCATTAATTCGCGGGAAAGGTTCTCATTTGGCGCTTTTACAGTGTTAGTTTGACCATCTAGCCAAAAAATCAAGGCGCCATCATTGACCATTGCCCGAGACATCTCCGCAAAGTTGCCCAGAGCATGCTTTCTTAAACTTTGATTTTGCTTAAACATGGGCAGCGCATCATCAACCTTTTGATATGAGGTTGCCCAATGTCCATGCCAAAACCAGGTCATTCTTTCTTTGAGTGAATGCTCCGATAAAACCATTCGATCTAGCCACCAAAAAAGTAGCTCGGTGAACTGTGCTCTCTTCTCAGTCGCATAAGCAACAACCTGTGGAGTGTTTGGGCGAGGACGAGGACCTTGATCCTTAACATTTGGAAAGGGCTGGTTATCAGCAAAAGTATCTGCGGTTGGTGCGGTCAGTAATTTGCTCGCAGCATCACTAAATCCAGAGTCCACCAAAGTTTTGAACTCTCCTGGTTTTGGACCAAAACCAAAGCGATGTGACAATCTGGCAATCGCTCGCCGCTCTACAAGATCTGCCATGGCAAAAACATAACTTAGCTAATCTATTTATCAAGAAGGTTTAGGTAAACAAAAGAAGAACGGGCTCGGATGATCCGAGCCCGTTCGCTAATTGAGAGAGTTTTTACAGGTTATTCTCCGTAAAACTTCAACTTAGGTGCACTGTATCCACGATCAAGTGTCATATCGCCAGCCTTGCGAAGCTTGGTTAGCAATGCGCCACCTGAAAGGTTCTTACCATTGTCAGCGGCATAAGCGAGTAGCTCAGCTATCGCTAGATACTGCTTTGTGGTGAAGTTACAGTGGTTAGTTCCAGTTGCAGCTGGCACAGATGTATCTGGTGATCCAGCAGCGGTGAACTTGGTGTACTTCTCAGGTGTGAGGTTCCAAAGTACAAGTAGATTGTTGGCTGGCTTTTTATATTCACCAGTTACTCTCTTGTTAGCTTTAGCATCAGCCCACTTCTCTGCATAGTATTCAGCGTACTTATCAGCCACTGCTTGCTGGTTACCAGCA
>JBJOIM010000090.1:0-3459 GCA_046047175.1 Actinomycetota bacterium
AAGAGATGGAACTTCAACGCGGTGCGCACCTCTCACTACCCAAATGACCCAGCGTTTTTGGATCTATGTGATGAGCTAGGTTTTTATGTAGTTGGTGAGGCAAATATCGAATCACACGCCTTCCAAAATACTTTATGTGATGATCAAAAGTATTTAAATGCTTGGGTTGATCGAGTCGCCCGAATGGTGCAACGCGATATTCATCATGCTTCAGTAATTCTCTGGTCTCTTGGTAATGAATCAGGTGCCGGTTTAAATCATCGAGCAGCTGCTGCCTATGCCAGAAACTTTGATCCCTCACGTCCATTGCATTATGAAGGCGCGATTCGCGGTAATTGGACCCACAACCATGATTTAACCGATGTGGTTTGTCCGATGTACCCAGATATTTCAGCAATCATCTCCTATGCCAAATCCAAAAAGGCAGAGCGTCCCTTGATTATGTGTGAGTACACACATGCGATGGGAAATAGCAATGGAACTTTGGCGGAGTATTGGGAGGCGATTCACTCACTCAAAGGTTTGCAAGGCGGCTTCATCTGGGAGATGTGGGATCACGGTTTAGATCAAACACTTGAAGATGGCACGGTCCGCTCGGCGTACGGCGGGGATTATGGCGAAACCAGGCATGATGGCAACTTTGTATGTGATGGCATGTTCTTCCCAGATCGCTCTCCAAAACCGGCACTTCAAGCGTTCAAGTATTTGGCTGCACCGGTAACCATCTCTGCAAAGAGTTTAAAGACCGGTAAATTTGAAATCTTTAACCGTAACTTCTTTACCGATCTGCGTGATCTAAAGCTGCGCTATGAGGTAACGGTAAATGGCAAGACCACAGTCAGTGGAGATGTGAAGCTACCTGCGGTAAAGCCTAGAAATAAAGCGGTTTTTGCCCTTCCGGCTAGCGCCCTAAAAGCCGATGCCACACCCGGAGAGCGGTTTGTTAACTTCTCTCTAACTTTGGCGACCAGCGCACCTTGGGCCCACATTGGTCATGAAGTGGCTTGGTATCAAATTGCACTTCCGGCAAAACCACTACCAAAAGCAAAGCCGGCCAAAACTCCACAAAGTTATGTAAATGCAGATGGCGCGATCATTCTTCCCTTTGGCGAGGTTGCTCCTAGATTAAATCTCTGGCGCGCACCAACTGACAATGACGCTATTGGTCATATCGCTGAAAAGTGGGATAAGTGGGGATTGCGCAACCTGCACCGCACCTCTTCAAAACTTGGCAAAAAAGGTGGCGTGACAAAGATTGTTCATACCTGGAAAACCAGCGCTGGAATAACAATCAAACACAATCAAACCGTAGAAGTGGTTGAGTCAGGTTTAAGAGTTACCGATGAGGTAATTCTGCCCAAGCAGTTAGATGATGTGGCCAGAGTCGGTATTAACTTTGAAGTTAATGGCGCACTAGATCAATACACATACTTTGGTACTGGACCATTTGAAACGATGCCAGATCGCAGTATTGGAAAGGTTCATCGCTGGAGCAGCTCTGTTGCACAGCAGTACGTGCCATATGTAAAGCCTCAGGAAAATGGCGGCCACATGGGGGTTCGTTGGTTTACTTTGACCAACCAAACTAGCCATGGTTTATATGTTCAATTAGATAAACCAAGGATGGTTACCGTAACTCCAATACGCTCTGGCGATTTAGCTGATGCCACCCACAATGTATTTGTACAACCAAGTGGCAACACAGTTGTGAGCATTGATGCAATTCAACGTGGTGTAGGAACCGCTTCTTGTGGCCCAGATACCCTGCCCAAGTACCGCATCAAACCCGGTACTTACAAATGGAGTTGGACGGTTATTAGCTTCTAGCGCTGCCAGGTAATTGGCGCTGGATATTTAGCGGTTCGGCCATCTCCCGATGATCTACGGCGGGCCCGGCGCATCATCCAGGGAATCGCGTATGCGCCAAACCAGTGCAGATTTATCTGCACTTTTTCCAATGCGGATACTGGTGATTTGGGTGGCAGAGGTTGGCGCCAATCTGGATCATGGGGCAGGTTCAATCTCGCTAGCACCGCTTGTGCCACTCTGCGATGACCTTCACTATTTAGATGCAGGCGATCCTCATGAATAAATCTGGAGTCTTTCCAGAAGTGATCATTGTTGGGATCAAAAAGTATGGCGCCAACAGCATTGGCTTTTTCTCTAACATTTTGATTAAAGATGGCAAACCGCTCCGCCCAAATCTGCGCGGTTTTATTTTTCTTATCTGACTCCTCCATAACACAAAACAACATCAGTGAAGCGCCGGATTTGATTAAGGTATCAACTGCGGCGTTATAAGTAGCAATAGTTTTTTCTGGATCATATTTGGGACGAATCACATCATTAGCACCTGCATGAAACGAAACAATGGTTTTTGCGCCCTGAACTAACTCCAGCGCAACTGGTACCTGTTCCTCATAAACCTGGCCAACTAACTTGCCACGGATCGCCAGATTGGCATAGGTGAAATCCTGATAATTCTGAGCCATAACATCAGCAACTCGATCCGCCCATCCCCGGTACTTACCGTTGATGATTTCATCCTGCATGCCCTCGGTCATTGAATCACCGAGAGCTATGAAACGTTTATAGCTCACTTCTCTTCCGATCAATCGCATAAAGTGCAATCGACATCGCAACGCTGGCGTTTAGTGATTCAACCGCACTACTCATTGGAATGGATATTAGAAGATCGCATTTTTCACGTACCAGACGGGAAAGACCTTTACCTTCGCTGCCCACAATTACATAAAGTGGTTGATCGGCGATCTCCATCTCATCAATATTGGTATCAGCATCTCCATCTAATCCCACGATAAAACAGCCAAAAGCCTTGGCATCATCTATAGAGCGGGAAAGGTTGGTGATTTGAGCGATCGGCAGTCGGGCCGCGGCTCCAGCTGAGGTTTTCCAGGCCGCTGCAGTAAGAGATGCGTTGCGACGCTCTGGAATTAATAAACCATCAGCACCAAAGGCTGCTGCACTTCGCGCAATTGCGCCGATATTGCGTGGATCAGTAACACCATCTACCGCAACAAATAACGCTGGCTCAGTGGCACGGGCAAAGATTTCTTTTTGAGATGAGTATTGGAATGGCTTTACAACCAAAGCAACACCTTGATGATTGGCGATGCCGGTCATGTTTTCAATCTGACGGCGCTCTACCTCTTTGATTCCGATGCCCATCTTTTGCGCTAAACGAATACTTTCATTTAAACGCTCATCAATATCTACGCCGACTGCGACTACCAACTCTTTAGCTGGAATACCGGCACGCAGCGCTTCAACAACCGCATTGCGACCTGCAACCGTATCAACATGATCCTTTGGTTCACGACGAAAATCTCTCTTGCGGTCGCCGCGTTTGGAATCAATGCGTTTGCGTTCTGTGCGCTTACGTTGATTCTCTTCCTTGGATTTATATTTCTTGTGATACGGACGATCCTCGGCCTTTGG
>JBJOIM010000091.1:0-5291 GCA_046047175.1 Actinomycetota bacterium
GTACTGTCCGAAATGCGGGACACAATGGGAATTATTCTGCAATACCAAGGTGTGGATATTTCCCAGCCATTTACTGAAGATCAGTTCATGAATGGAATCGATTACTTCAAGAAGCTAATCGCCGATGGATTTATCCGTCAGGTAAAGGGCAATGATTACCTTGAAGATATGGCCAACGGAGATGCTGTCGCAGCGATCGGTTGGAGCGGAGATATGTTCTCGGAGAATCTGGATGGAAAGAACTACGGTTTTGCGATTCCTGAGTCAGGTGGAACTCTTTGGAGCGACAATATGTTGGTTGCCTCAACCTCAGCTAATAAGGCCAACTCTGAGGCCTTGATGAACCACTATTACGACCCAGCCATTGCAGCGGAGGTCGCAGCATGGGTTAACTACATCTGCCCGGTTAAAGGTGCGCAGGCCGAGATGGAGAAGATTGATCCTGAGCTAGCTAATAGCCCATTTATTTTCCCTGATGCTGAAACTCTTTCTAAGGTTAAGGTATTTCGTGGTTTGGATGCGGAAGAGGAGTTCAATTTCGCTGCCGCATTCCAAGAAGCAATCGGTGCATAAGTAGTTTCGTGTGAGCGAACCGAAAAAAGTACAAGGGGATTTAGTTTTATCCCATGTAACTAAGTCATTTGGTGACTTCACTGCTGTTGATGACCTGTCATTAACGATTCCGAAGGGTTCATTTTTTGCCTTGCTAGGACCTTCTGGTTGCGGCAAAACAACGACCCTTCGGATGATCGCAGGTTTGGAAGAGCCAACTTCGGGAACAATCTCGATTGGCAGTACTGACATCACAGACACCAAGCCTTATGAGAGACCTGTCAACACAGTTTTCCAGAACTACGCCCTTTTTCCGCACTTAACGATTTTTGAAAACGTCGCTTTTGGTTTAAGACGTAGAGGCATTAAGAATGTTGATGCGGAGGTTGAGAGAGTTCTAAATCTCGTTGAACTCTCACATCTAAAGAGCCGCAAGCCCGGTCAACTATCGGGAGGACAGCAACAACGTATTGCCCTCGCCAGAGCTGTAGTAAATAAGCCTGCACTTCTGCTGCTCGATGAACCTTTAGGCGCACTCGACTTAAAGTTGCGTCGCCAAATGCAGATAGAGTTAAAGTGGATTCAAACCGAGGTCGGAATTACCTTCGTTCATGTTACCCATGATCAGGAAGAGGCCATGACCATGGCTGACACTGTTGCAGTAATGAACAATGGACGCATTGAGCAGATGGGTTCACCAGCAGAGCTTTACGAGAATCCACGCACGGTTTTTGTGGCCAACTTCTTAGGACAATCAAACTTTATTGATGGCTCTATTGAAGGTACTGATGGCGATAATGTGATCGCAAACCTTCATGGGGTTCGTATTGTTTTTCCAAAAACGCGTAATAACGCAAGTGGTAAAGCGGTTAAGGTTGGTATTCGACCTGAGAAGTTCCGATTGCATGATGCAGGTAGCTCAGCCACCGGCAATGTCCTTACAGGCGGAATAATCACTGATATTTCATTCTTTGGAGTCAGCACGCAATACATGGTGGAGATGCCCTGGAAGCAAGAGCTTATGGTTTTTGAACAAAATGATGGAGGGGCGCCCGATCTCGCGAAGGGCGATGCTGTAACTCTTTCATGGGAACCACAGTTCACCTTTGCCTTAGATGGCACAGACCCTTCTCAAGCAAAGTAGCTAAGCAATGGCGCTGGCTCATGCAGAGGTAGGAAACAAAGCTCACGCGCCAAAGAAGCGCGCAAAACGTATGGCCTACTTTTTGTTGGCACCGGGACTTACTTGGCTGCTGATCTTCTTTGCTTTCCCTTTAATCAATCTCGCTGAAACCTCGACCAAGACCCCAGCACCAACTTTTGAAACAGGGGAGTTTGTACAAACATTTCGTTTTTCAAACTTTGTAGATGCATTTGTAAATAATCAAGAGCAGTTTTTCCGCTCATTTCTCTATGCGTTGATTGCGACACTTTTTGCACTCGCAATCGCCTACCCACTGGCCTATGCCATCGCATTCCGAAGTGGACCGTGGAAAAACTTAATGTTGATCTTGGTTGTAGCTCCATTTTTCACCTCATTTTTGTTGCGCACACTGGCTTGGAAGCAGATCTTGGGAGCCGAAGGACCTGTGGTTTCCGCCCTGCAATTTCTAGGAATCCTTCCACCCGAAGCGACTATTACCGCTACAGCTTTCTCTGTAATTCTCGGATTGACCTACAACTTCCTTCCATTCATGACATTGCCAATATATGCCTCATTGGACCGTATTGATTATCGACTTTTAGAGGCCTCTGGCGATCTTTATGCAAATGGCGTCACAACATTTCGCAAAGTGACTTTGCCATTGTCAGCCCCAGGAGTTGTAGCGGGGACCTTGCTCACTTTTATTCCTGCTTCAGGAGACTACATAAATGCTCAACTATTGGGCAGTCCAGAGAATTACATGATTGGAAATGTAATTAACTCAAGATTCTTTAGGGTGGTTGATTACCCAACAGCTGCTGCACTCTCATTTATTTTGATGGCAACAATTTTGGTATTGGTCGTAATTTACATCCGCCGATTAGGAACGGATGAACTCGTATGACGCATTGGCTTTCTAAGAACTTAATTCGAATCTATGCTGTTTTGGCGATATTTTTTATTCTTCTGCCTATTTTCTACACGGTAGCCTTTTCATTCAATGATGCACAGAAACGCAATATCTCATGGCAGGGTTTTACGCTTACGGCTTGGCTTAACCCGTGCGAACCTATCGGTATATGTGAGGCGTTAGGCAACTCATTTAAAGTCGGAATTCCTGCCACGATATTGGCAACTGTGATGGGAACCATGATCGCCTTCGCTCTAGGCAGATACAACTTTCGGGGTCGAGGCACAACAAATCTATTGATCTTCCTACCCATGGCAACTCCTGAGGTGGTTTTAGGCGCATCCTTGCTCTCAATGTTCATTAACATCAAAGTCGGCTCAGGTTTGCTCCCTGTAATTATTGCTCACACTATGTTCTGCGTTTCCTTCGTGGTTGTCACGGTAAAGGCACGAGTTGCAAGCTTAGATCCAAAACTGGAAGAAGCAGCTCGTGATCTCTACGCCAGCGAATGGGAAACATTCCGCCGCGTCACTTTGCCACTCGTTGCACCGGGAATTGCTGCTGCTGCGCTTCTCTCATTTGCACTTTCATTTGATGACTTCATCATCACAAATTTCAACTCTGGCGTAGTGGATACCTTCCCAGAGTATGTTTGGACAGCTGCTTTACGCGGTGTACCTCCGCAAGCAAATGTAATTGGAACACTTATGTTTATTATTGCGCTAGCTTTTGTCTTTGCAGGTCAGGTAATGTCAAAACGTCGATTGACAAAATGAAATGACCAACATAGGAAACATGTACGGCCCAAACTTCACATTTCTTGGTGTTCCGGCCTGCGATTTAGATGATCATCGTTGGCGCACCAATCGACAGCGGAACATCACACCGATCTGGTGCAAAGTTTGGCCCACAAGCGATCCGCATGGGGGATTACCTACCTCATGATGGAGAGCGTCCACATCTTGCCCTCCGCGTAGATGGCTTGAAAGCACTTAAGGTTTTTGATGCAGGCGACCTGCTGATGCCACCTGGAAATTTAGAGGATTCACTTCAAGTTTTAAAAGCAGCCACTGAAAAGATCTCCCGTGCCGGAGCTATCGCTGTTGTTCTTGGTGGAGACCACTCAATTGCCTCAGCAGATGTTGCTGGAATTGCCGAGCACCGGGGCAAAGGAAAGATTTCCATGGTGCACTTTGATGCCCATGCCGATACCGGCGATTTACAGTTTGGTGCGCTGGTTGGACATGGCACACCTATGCGCCGCTTGATTGATTCTGGTTATGTTCGTGGAGATCGTTTTCTACAACTAGGCCTGCGCGGTTACTGGCCCGATGATGCCACCCTTAACTGGATGCGTGATCAAGGCATGCGCTCGTATGAAATGACTGAGATTCATCACCGTGGCTTGAAGGCGGTACTTGATGAATCTTTTGCAACACTCACAAATGAATGTGACGGAGTATTTCTCTCAGTTGATATTGATGTAGTCGATCCCGGAATGGCACCAGGAACTGGAACCCCTGAGCCAGGTGGAATGACCTCTCGTGAATTACTTGAATCGGTACGCCGTATTTGTTTAGAGCTGCCAGTGGTAGGAATCGATGTCGTTGAAGTTTCACCGCCATTTGATTCAGCGGATATCACTGCGATTCTTGCCAACCGAGTTGTATTAGAAGCTGTTAGCGCGATTGCAAAACGTCGCTCTGGTGAAAATTATTCACCAATGCAAAATCTCTTGGATCGTTAAGCCTGAGCTAAGGCCACATCAAGAATCGCTAGAGCTTCCTTTAATAGATGCTCTGGCATTACTAGTGGTGGAAGTAAGCGAATAACATTTCCATAGGTTCCTGCTGAGAGAATTAATACGCCTTTTTGCTGACAGTATTTAATTGCAGAAGCTAGTGCACCAGGGTTTGGATCTTTGCTGCCGGGCATAACGAGTTCAATGGCTTGCATCGCGCCGCGACCACGGACATCTCCAACAATTGGATACTTCTTCTTCATATCTTCTAAAGAGGTGCGCATAATCTTTCCTAAGTCATTAGCTCTCTGGACCAGGTTTTCCTCTTCAATTGTGGCGATGGCACCAAGTGCCGCTGCGCAGGCGACAGGGGAGCCGCCATATGTGCCACCTAGGCCACTTAAATGTATTGAATCCATAACATCGGCGCGGCCGGTTACTCCAGCCAGCGGCAATCCGCCAGCAATTCCTTTAGCGGTGGTAATCAGATCAGGAACAATTCCTTCATCTTCACAGGCAAACATCTGACCGGTGCGCGCAAAACCAGTTTGCACCTCATCTGCAACAAAGAGGATGCCATTTTCTTTACAGAACTTGGCCAGTCCAGGCAGGAAGCCTTTGCAAGGCACGATGAAGCCGCCTTCGCCCATGATGGGTTCGATGACTATGCAGGCGACGTTGTTAGCGCCAATCTCTTTTTCAATTTTGTGAATTACATTTTCTAGAACTGAGTTTTCGCAAGAGTTAGAGCATGAGTCACAACGGAATGGATAAGACATCGGCATGCGATAGACCTCTGGGGTGAAGGGCCCAAAGCCATCTTTGTATGGCATGTTCTTTGCGGTCATAGCCATAGTTAGATTGGTGCGACCATGGTAACCATGTTCAAAAACAACTACCGCTTGGCGATTTGTAAACTTGCGCGCAATCTTTACAGCGTTTTC
>JBJOIM010000092.1:0-3915 GCA_046047175.1 Actinomycetota bacterium
ATTGCGCAAGGCTCGGTAATGGTGCGTGCCGGAAAGTACTCAGATAAAAATGGTCGCAAACCAGTTATTTTGACGGGTTTCTCCATAGTTATGTTGGCGCTCGCTATTTTAGTTTTATCGACCAACACCACCGTCTACCTTCTCGGCATGATTGTTATGGGGTTGGGTGCAGGTTTTGCAGCATCAGCCGGAGCGATTGTTGGCGATGTAATTAAAGGTAAAAGCGGAAAGGTTTACGCCTTCTGGCAGATGGCGGGCGATGCCGGAATGATGGTCGGTCCAGTGCTTTTGGGATTTATCTCAGATTACTTCTCCTACCGCACCGCTATTGCATTTAGTGCGGCGGTTTTTTCACTTGCAATTATTGCGGCAATAAGAATCCCCGAGACCAATACCGCTAGCCTCGGGGAATCCCGTAAACCTCAATTAAACGAGGGTTAGTCGTTATTGCCGCGCAAAATTGCAAGTAGGCGCAACACCTCTAGATACAACCAAACCATGGTCATAAGTAGGCCAAATCCAGCACGCCACGACTCTTCCTGTGGCACACCAGCGCGCACACCCTCTTCAATCTGATCAAAATCTAGGATCAGGAAGAAGGAGGCGATTGCAACACCAGCAATTGCTAGCAATGGACCAAAACCGCTTAAGCCGTATAGGCCCATTCCATTTCCAACACCAAAGAATGAGCTAATTAGGCTACCGACCGCCAAAACCAAGTAACCAAGAGCTGCACCTAGCAACATACGGGTGAACTTTGGTGTGGCACGTAGTCGGCCACTCTTGTAGAGGAACAACATTCCAACAAAAGCTGCAACTGTTGCAACAATCGCCTGTTGAACAATGCCATCGTAGAAGAGTTCATAGGTCTTGCTAATGATTCCAAGCACTAGGCCTTGGCAAACCGCATATGCTTGATAAACAGCAGGGCGAACTTTCTTACTGAAAACACCAACTAGGGCTGTGATTAATCCACCAACAAAACCAACTAGCAAAGCTCCGCCGCCAAGATTTAAGTACCAAGCAGCTGCACCAACCACGATGGAGATACCAAAGAGCATTCCAGATCGTGCGACAACATCATCCATTGTCATGCGACCAGTGCGTAGCGATGATGCTGCAGGTGCGTTGTATGTCTCCTCAAGATTGTCCGGTGTTAACACCGAACCCATTGAAGCGAAACCGCGACCATTGCCCTGACCATTTTGCTGACCAAATGCCTTGCCGAGTACGGGATTTGAACTATTCATTGCTCTCCTTTAGTAGTTCGCATCTGAACTGCTGGCAGATATGTGCCCCCGGTGGGGGTCGAACCCACACTTGGACGATTTTAAGTCGTCTGCCTCTGCCGTTGGGCTACAGGGGCTTACCTGAGTGGGCAAATCTACCTGCCTTTTTCACCACCGAATCCAATTGGGTCCGCGTTAGCTTTCCCGTAAAAGTATTCTGCTGGCTGGGATGGTAACTCCCAATAACCAATCTAGTGTTCCCATCACTGCCCAGAAAGTTGAACTGGGCACCGTGGCCAAACTTTGGGCGGTTTCTAGGCAATTCCTCACCCAACTCGGCAAGTGCATCAATAATCGCGCGCCAAGCGATCCCACCTAGAGCCAGGTAGCTTCGAGTTGTTGGGAAGAGCAGCTCAACCTCCCTCAATAACCAAGGATGACACTTCTTTGTTTCTTCAATGCTGGGTTTGTTTCCTGGTGGAACACATCGAACCGCGCACATGATTCGCGTGTCAATTAACTCCTGACCATCATCTAAGGAGCTGCTGGTTGGAATTTTTGCTAAACCATTTTTATGTAGCGATCGATACAACCAATCTCCAGAGCTATCACCGGTAAAGACTCGACCGGTGCGATTAGCGCCATGCGCACCAGGTGCTAATCCAATTACCGCAACCTTTGCATCGGTCGGACCAAAACCTGTAATCGGCTTTCCCCAATACTTTTCATCTTGATAAGAGCGTCGCTTGGTAAGGGCTACCTCTTTTCGCCACTTTACAAGTCGTGGACATGCGGTGCATTTAATTAACTCTTGGTCTAGCAACTTCAAGTTAGGAAGTTTTGGCGCTAACCGGGCTGGGTTAGTTGGCAAGTGACCAAGCCATTCCATCGAGAATATCTGACTCCGATGCCACAAACTCCTGCGCTTTAGAAAACTCCATAATACTTGATAACACCAGAGAACCCGCTGCGATTACATCAACTCGACCAGGGTGCATATATCCGAGCGAGCTAATCTCTTCCCTACTCATCTTTAGAAAATTATTGGCAACCTCATGGGTCTTAGCTGCAGAGATGCGGGAAAGATGAATCGCATAACGGTCATACTGTTCTAACTCCAACGCAGCGGCTGCAACTGTGGTTGCTGTTCCGGCTACGGCGATCAAACTCTTTGCCTCCGTGATTGGCACAAAACTTGCCGCTTCTTTGATAGCCGCATCAATATCCTGTCGCGCTCTTTCAATCTCATCTGGTTTTGGTGGCAACGAGGTGAAATGTCTCTCGCTCATCCGCACACAACCAATGTTCTGACTCTTGGCAAACTGCACCGTCTCTGCGCCAAAAACAAACTCTGTGGAACCTCCACCAATATCTATTACTAGATAGGGGGCGCCAAAACCCTTTAACTCCTTGGTCGCGCCAAGAAATGAGAGTCTGGCCTCCTCTTCTCCGCTGATGACCTCGGGTGCAACACCCAATAGTTTCTTAACGCCGTCGATAAATAAATCTCTATTTGTGGCATCACGTGTTGCGCTAGTGGCGCAAAACCTAATCTTGGTCACTCCTCGTCTACTGATTTCATCAGCAAACAGACCCACCGCTTTAAATGTGCGCTCCAAAGCATCGGAGTGAAAGGCTTTGTTTTGATCTACTCCTTGACCTAGTCGAACAATCTCCATGGTTCGAAAAACTTCACGAAAGTTGTCACCTGAAACATCGGCAATTAACAATCGAATTGAGTTAGTTCCACAATCAATTGCTGCTACCCGTGACATTTAGTCTTTCTCCTGATTGCGTCGCTCGAGACAATCTCCGTTTTGCCACCACTGGGGCAGTTTTGACAACGCTTCATCACCAAGTGGATTAACACCAGATCCTGCGGCCAAGGAATGGGCAATTAATGAATGTAAACACTTAACCCGATCCGGCATCCCGCCCGCCGAAACATCTGCGATCTCCGGCACCTCGATGCCCAATGCAGCTCGTGCCGCTAAATAATCATCATGTGCTGCGCGATACTCCCCAGCTAATTGCGCATCACTCTGTAACCGTTCATTCATCTCTGACATTAAAGTTGAGTTTTCTAAGGTAGAAATTGCAGAGGTTAAATTGGGACAGGTGGCGTAGTAAAAAGTAGGAAATGGGGTTCCATCATTTAACCGCGGTGGCGTTTCAACAACCGCTGGGTTTCCGCAAGGACAGCGGTACGCCACAGCGTGAACATCCACCTACTGAGGTGATAGAGGAGATAACCCTGGAGTACCAAGGCACGCCCAAAGGAAAGTCCTGATTAATAGGGGCCGCAGTTGAAGTTCCATCATCAACCTGATTATTTGTTCCCAAAATTATGTACTGCCGCTCCCCTGGCAAGACAAAATGTAAACGGTCGCGGGCTTGAGATTTTATGTACTCAGGATCGCGCCATCTCTGCAACTCAGCGCGCGCCTCTTCCAACTTCTTACGGTTTGAATCAACATCTGCCTCTAGAGCGCTGATCTGGGCTCTTTGTGCAAAGTAATGCTGCGTTGGCGGAGCCAGAGTTACCGCAACACCAAAAAGCACAATAAATAAAATTAACAACCGAGTAGAGATGCCACGCTTTTCCGCAAATCCCTCCAGAGCCGAGCGCAGCTTTAGCTTTCTGCGTCTCATATCCGCTCCTTAAAATTTAGCGAGAAGTGAATCT
>JBJOIM010000093.1:0-3452 GCA_046047175.1 Actinomycetota bacterium
ACTCGCTTTGTTAGCTCCCTTTGAACCTGCCGAACTAATTCCAATGAATCTGTAATCAAAACAGCCGCGGCAATGGTGTCATGTTCTGCCTGACTAATTAGGTCTGTTGCAACATCACTTGCTAATGCTGTTGCATCAGCCACTACCGCAATCTCGGTTGGGCCAGCCTCTGAATCAATTCCGATGACTCCTCGTAATGCCCGCTTTGCTGCGGCAACATATATGTTGCCTGGACCTGTTACTAAATCAACTTTTTCCAGAACTGCGTTATCAAAGTTATTTGGTTTTGAATTTACTCCATAGGCAAATGCAGCAATAGCCTGAGCTCCACCCATTGCATATACCTCGTCAATTCCCAACAATGCACAGGTTGCCAGGATTGTGGGATGAGGCCAGCCATAATTTTCTTTTTGTGCTGGTGACGCTAGTGCAATACTTTTTACGCCAGCAATCTGTGCTGGAACCGCGTTCATAATTACAGAGCTGGGATATACCGCTTTGCCACCTGGCACATACAAGCCAACTCGATCAACTGGGATCCAACGCTCTTCGACCTCTCCACCATCAACAACACGAGTGATGGTGCTCCCTCTCTTTTGATCAAGATGGACTACTCGAACCCTTCTAATCGCCTCCAATATGACCTGCTTGAGTCCGACATCAAGCTGTTGCAATGCTTGATCAATTACCGATTTTGGAACGCGGATAGATTCCGGCGCTACACCGTCATATTTGAGGCTCAACTCTTTTAGGGTTGATTCATCGCCCTCTCTAACCGCTTGCAAGATTGGCTTTATTGCAACTAGAGCGCTCTCAATATCAAACTCCGCGCGCGGCAATAACCTCTGATACTCAGATTTTGATAACTGGCGACCGCGTAGATCTACAACCCGCATCAAATCGCTCTCGCTCACCTGCCTATTCTAAAGCGACAAGCAGATTCGCGGCCCACCATTTAAACCATAGGGTTAAACCAGACAGTCTGGTCCCAAAATAGATTTCAAATCAGCGCTCAAACTCGGCGAAGAGGTCACCTTTAATCCATCATCCAAACGCAAAACTGTGTTTTTCGCCCCACCTTCAATCTTTAGGTGTACTTCGCGAGTTCCAGGATGAGAGCGCAGGATTTCCTTCATTCGATCGACGATTGGCGGCGTGCATCGCTCCGCCTCTAAACGAATTACAAATGGACCAATTGGCGCTTGATTGATATCCGGAATTGATAAATCAATCGCAGTCACCTGGGGAGTTTCTTCTCTTTTATCAATTCTTCCCCTCACAACAACTATTCGGTCCTCAATCAAGTTCAGAGCATGCTGCTGATAGGTGCTGGAGAAAAAGCGCACATCAATGGCGCCCTCTAAATCTTCGATCGTGACAATGGCCCAGGATTGTCCCTGCCTACTTACTTTGCGCTGCACACTTGTTATCAAACCTGCAATTGTCACAGTTTGTTCATGTCCAACTACATCATCAAATATCTGACTAATTGTTATATCGGTAGCTGATTTCAGAACATGCTCTACACCTAGTAGTGGATGATCCGAGACGTACAGGCCCAACATCTCACGCTCGTAAGAGAGAAGTAATGCCTTTTCCCACTCTGCATCATCTATCTGTAATTCAACTCCGGAGACAGCCGATGGGGTATCTAAGTTAGCGCCTCCAAAAAGATCGAATTGACCAATCGACTCGGCACGTTTGGTCTCCATCACCGAATCAATCGCTTCAAGGTAAATGTTCATTAACCCCTTTCTGGAATGGCCCAGTGAGTCAAATGCTCCCGCTTTAATTAAAGATTCAATAGTTTTCTTGTTGCAAACATGGACATCTACTTTTGCCAGAAAATCACCAAATGATTGGTAGCGACCCTTCTCCACGCGATTCTTAGCAATTGAGGAAACAACATTCTCGCCAACGTTACGGATTGCAGCCAAACCAAACCTAATGTCCTGGCCAGTTGGTGTGTACTCACCATTTGAATCATTTACATCTGGGGGCAGGACCTTAATTCCCATTCGACGGCATTCATTTAAATAGAGCGCAGATTTATCCTTGTCATCCCTAACACTGGTAAGAAGGGCCGCCATGTACTCGGTCGGGTAATTAGCCTTGAGGTAAGCGGTCCAGAAGGAAACTACTCCATAACCAGCGCTGTGGGCCCGGTTAAAGGCGTAATCCGAAAAAGGAATCAGTGTTTTCCAAAGCTCTTCAATCGCTACGCTAGAAAATCCATTCGCTCGCATACCCGCTTCAAAGTGGACATACTCTTTATCGAGGATCTCCTTATTCTTTTTACCCATGGCTTTGCGTAGTAAATCTGCGCGACCAAGAGAGAAGCCGGCCAATTTTTGTGCGATAGCCATAACCTGCTCTTGATAAACAATTAGGCCATAAGTGTCATCCAAAATCTCTTTAAGCGCTTCGCTTAACTCTGGATGTATAGGTTCAATTCTCTTGCGTTTATTTTTGCGATCAGCGTAATCATTGTGCGCATTAACACCCATTGGTCCGGGACGATAAAGTGCAATAACCGCCGAGATGTCCTCAAAGGAGTCTGGAACCATTGATCTAAGTAGTGCGCGGATTGGCGCGCTATCTAATTGAAATACGCCAAGGGTGTCGCCTCGAGAAAGTAGTTCGAAGGTTTTCTGATCAGATAAAGGCAAATCCTCTAGGACTAAACTCTTACCTTGATTGTTTTTAATGTTAAGTAAACAATCATCAAGTACCGAAAGGTTTCTAAGCCCTAAGAAATCCATCTTCAACAAACCCGTAGATTCGCAGGCTCCCATATCAAACTGGGTGATGATGGCTCCATCTGCCTCACGGCGGTGAATTGGTATGACATCAAGAAGTGGTTCGCGACTTAAGATAACTCCGGCGGCGTGAACACCCCACTGCCGTTTTAATCCTTCTAGACCTCTTGCCATATCCACGATGGTCTTGGAATCTGGGTCTGCTTCATAGATATTTCTAAACTCTTGCGCTTCGGCATAGCGATCATTTTCTTTATCAAACACACCCGCTAGGGAAATGTCCTTGCCCATGATGGCAGGAGGTAGCGCCTTGGTTAACTTCTCACCTATCGCATATGGATAGCCCAGTACTCGAGTGGAATCTTTGATGGCTTGCTTTGATTTGATGGTGCCGTAGGTAATGATTTGCGCTACCCGATCATCACCGTATTTGTTGGTCGCATATCGGATCATCTCTCCACGTCTACGCTCATCGAAATCCAAATCGATATCAGGCATAGAGATACGTTCTGGGTTCAGAAAGCGCTCAAAAAGTAAGCCGTGTTTTATCGGATCTAAGGCGGTGATACCAAGCGCATAAGAAACCAGCGAGCCCGCCGCTGATCCTCGACCTGGTCCAACTCTGATTCCTTGAGATATGGCGTGGTTAACAAGATCTGCAACAACCAGGAAGTAGCCAGGGAATCCCATTTT
>JBJOIM010000094.1:0-3828 GCA_046047175.1 Actinomycetota bacterium
TATCTCTCATAGCCAAAATAGTCAGCAGGATTCCAGCGCAAACTATGGCGGAATCTGCCACATTAAAAATCGGCCAATTTGGTAATTGAATCCAATCGATAACCTCGCCCCGCCAAAGCCCTGGTGGGCGAACGGCGCGATCCCAGAGATTTCCTAAAACTCCACCTAGGAGTAGAGCAAGACCAATCGCCCAGCCTCTATTTTGTACCTTGCGCATGTAATAAATAATGAATGCGGCGGCACATAACTTAAGTGAGGACAATAAAGGAGTGGCATCGGTGGCCAGACTAAAGCCCGCTCCCGGGTTAGTTCCGTAAGTTAATTTTAGGAAATCACCCAATACCTTTACCGGCTCGCGAAACTGAAGATAGTTAGCTGCCCAAATTTTGGTAATTAGATCTATGGCAAAAACTAAAGTAGTTAGAGCAATAAATAGTCGTCGCGCGCGGTTTGCACGTGACGACTCTAGCGACGCTCTTCCTTCTGTTTGCATAGCATGCAAAGAGTTGCGCGCGGGAATACCACCGATGGCATTTCCGCAATCTTCACACCGACCGTATGTCTTGTTATCAATTCGCTCTAGGGCGCGCTCTGTTTGCAGCACCATATCTCGGGCGTTATAGACCAAAGAGATTTCATGTTCCCGCTCGAAGGTTTTCGCTCCGGCATCAGCCTGATCATCTCCAGCGCCGACTCCAGATGCTTCAATCAAATCATCCATCTCACTTTCAATCGCCTCCAACTCTTTCTTAAGTCGGACTAGATCTTTAGCTAAATCTGCACGGATCGCCTTTAACTCAGTGGCGGTCCAGTTTTCTTCGCCCTCGCTTACAAATGGCGCAGGAGCAGCTTTGATTGGTTTTAAGCCTGGGGCTTTCTTGCCTGGCTTTGGCTTTCTAACTGGTGGTGGAAGAACTAATCGCTTTTCCTCAACCACTACAACATCGCTGGCCTCTATCTCAGGTTTGTAAACCGAGATGGTGGTTGCTCCACCTTTTGCCGTACTACTTGTTAGTGCGGTCTTGTGAGCACCTTTAATTATCTCTGCGGCAGGTTTCTTGGCTGGCGATTTTTTGGCCAAGGTTGGGCGAACGGGAGCCTTCTTTACCGGCGTGGCTTTAACCGGAGCCTTCTTGGCTGGCGCCTTCTTAGCAGGAGCCTTCTTGGCCACCGGTTTCTTGGCCAGAACTTTATTGGCTGGAGCTTTCTTCGCCGGAGCCTTCTTGGCCACCGGTTTTTTGGCCAGAACTTTATTGGCTGGAGCTTTCTTCAGCTTTGCAACCGCTTTTGATAACTTCTTTTTCAATGCCACAACGGCGAAGGCTAAAGGTTTGCATCAATAAACGCCACTCGCCTCGCTTACCCGAGGTTTTAGCTCTTACTCCTAGGTTAGACTGAGCGCCTTGCAAAAAGACCTGTAACAAGGATTCGCAATGACCAGGCCATCACCTGTTAGCGAGTTGGAAGAAATGGGCTCACGCCAGCATCACAGTGACTCATCTAGAACCAACGGCAAGATAAGTAAGTGGTGAACACCCAAGAAATTTGAGGTGTTTGCAAGGCGGGTGGTACCGCGGTCTGAAAGTGATCGCCCCTCCAAACATCTGACGCAAAAGCCGTCAGAGTAATGTTTAGGGAGGGCAAGAAGATGACCAGCAATTCACCATATCAAGCGCTTTCGCCCTCTATTGATTTACCAGCCATCGAACATGAAATTTTAAATTTTTGGCAGACTCAAGACATCTTCCATCAGAGCGTTCAGGCTAGAGCGGGTGGAGAATCTTGGACTTTTTACGAAGGTCCACCAACTGCAAATGGATTGCCTGGAACCCATCACATTGAAGCTCGAGTATTTAAGGATGTGTTCCCAAGATTTCACACCATGAAAGGTAAGCAGGTAATCCGCAAAGCAGGTTGGGATTGCCATGGACTTCCCGTGGAGATCGCAGTTGAAAAAGAGCTTGGATTCTCCGGTAAGGGTGATATCGAGAAGTACGGCATCGCTGCCTTTAATGAAAAGTGTCGCGAATCTGTGCAGCGACATGTAGATGCCTTCACATCTATGACTGAGCGAATGGGCTTCTGGGTTGATTTTGATGAGGCGTATTGGACTATGTCTAATGAGTACATTGAAAGCGTCTGGTGGTCGCTAGCTCAAATTCACCAAAAAGGTTTGCTAGTTCAGGATCACCGAGTTGCGCCTTACTGTCCACGGTGCGGAACCGGTTTGTCTGATCATGAGTTAGCTCAAGGTTATGAAACTGTAAAAGATCCTTCGGTGTATGTGCGCTTTCCAATTACAACTGGTGAGTTAAAAGATTTGAACGCCTCTCTTTTAGTATGGACCACTACCCCCTGGACCTTGGTTTCCAACACCGCCATTGCAGTTCATCCCGATGTGGACTACGTAGTGGTGCGCACCAAAGGAAGTGAAGAGGTGCCAAGTGAGGTTTTAGTGGTTGCAGAACAGCTGATTGGAGTTGCTGGTGAAGGCGCAGAAATCATCAAGAAAATCAAAGGATCAGCTTTAGAACGTACCGGATATCGCAGGCCATTTGATTTTGTAGAGATTCCCGATGCGCACTTTGTAATCTTGGCTGATTATGTAACAACAGAGGATGGAACAGGTCTGGTGCATCAAGCTCCAGCTTTTGGTGCCGACGACTTACAAAGCTGCCGTCGTTATGAACTTCCTGTAGTAAATCCGGTGCTGCCAAATGGTCACTTTGCCGATGAGATAACTCTGGTTGGTGGTTTGTTCTTTAAAGAGGCAGATAAACCTCTTGTTAAGGAGTTAAAAGCAAAGGGTGCCTTGTACAAACACCAACAATATGAGCACTCCTATCCGCATTGCTGGCGTTGCCATACACCGTTGATTTATTACGCACAACCTTCTTGGTATATCCGAACCACAAAGATAAAGGATGCTTTGTTGCGCGAGAATGCGGCGACAGATTGGCATCCAGAAACCATCAAGACCGGTCGGTTTGGTGATTGGTTAAACAACAACATTGATTGGGCGCTCTCGCGAAACCGTTATTGGGGAACTCCCCTTCCCATCTGGCGTTGCGAAAATGCCCATGAAGAATCTTTTGGTTCGCTAAAAGAGTTAGAAGCTAGAGCGGGACGTGAACTAACCGGGCTCGAACTGCATAGACCGTATGTGGATGAAATCGAGTTTGCCTGTCAAAGCTGCGGTTCCAAGATGACTCGTACTCCAGAGGTAATTGATTGTTGGTACGACTCCGGTGCGATGCCATTTGCACAATGGGGCTACCCACATAAACCAGGTTCGGTTGAGAAATTCAATGCGGCTTATCCTGCTGATTTCATCTGCGAAGCTATCGATCAAACCCGTGGCTGGTTTTACACCTTGATGGCAATAGGCACATTGGTTTTTGATAAATCCTCATATAAAACCGTACTTTGTCTGGGTCACATCTTGGATAAAGATGGCCGGAAAATGAGTAAGCATTTAGGAAATGTTCTAGAACCGATGGCACTGATGAATCAACATGGTGCCGATGCGGTGCGTTGGTACATGTTGGCGGCTGGTTCGCCATGGAGTGCGCGACGTGTCGGACATGATGCGATTTCCGAGGTGGTGCGTAAAACCTTACTCACCTACTGGAATACCGTCTCCTTCTTTTCTCTATACGCATCCGCATCTGATTACCAGCCAACACCATTTTCTAATGAGTTAAGTCTTTCAACCATGGACCGCTGGATTGTTAGCGAGTTAAATCAACTCATCAGTGAGATAGATGATGCGCTAACTAACTTTGACTCGCAGAAAGCGGGAGCTGCTCTGGCTAGATTCATCGATGA
>JBJOIM010000095.1:0-3380 GCA_046047175.1 Actinomycetota bacterium
CTGGTTTTTGAATTACTCAACATGGCAGGGTAAGCATGGAATTTATTTAGAGGATTTGTTTGTTAAGCCGGAGTATCGCGGCCAGGGATATGGCAAAGCTTTACTACAGCACTTAGCCAGGGTGTGTAATGAAAAGGGTTATGGGAGATTTCAATGGTGGGTGTTGGATTGGAACTCCCCAGCCATCGAGTTTTATCGCAGCCTTGGCGCGGTAGCCATGGATGAGTGGACGGTTTATCGCGTTGCTGGTGATGATTTGAAGCGGTTAGGAAACTAGCTCGCCTTCAAAGTAAACCTGCTTTAGCTGCCAATCCTCATTCATAACTAGGAAGTTTGCCTTCTTGCCTACGGCAATATCACCGACATCTGTCGTTTCCAGATATGCAGCAGGTCTAGTGCAGTACATCTGCACCGCATCAACCGGGTTCATATCCAGCAGATTTATCGCGGTAGCGAAAGCTTTATCCATAGTCAAAGTGCTGCCTGCAAGCGCGCCACCATTTTTTAAGCGGGCTACTTGATCAACTACTAGAACTGGCAACTCTCCTAATTTATATTCTCCATCGGGTTGTCCCGCAAATGGCGCTGCATCAGTTATGCCAATAATTCTAGAGCTCGCAACTCCAAGAAAATCCTTGATCACATTAAGAGGTACATGCACCCCATCAAGAATCAACTCCAAACCAAGATTTGTATCATGAAGAACACTGCCTACCAGTGTTGATCTATCGGAGTAATCTTTTTTCATGCCATTGTAAAGATGGGTCACAATCTTCGCTCCGTTATCAATGGCCTTATTTACTACTACAGAGTCTGCAGCACTATGACCAATTGCAACCAACACGTCATTTTGAGAGAGGTATGAGATTGCATCTAAAGCACCATCAATTTCTGGAGCGATTGTTATGTGCTTGACCTTGCCGGTTGCGACTAACTTTTCTAAATCACTCTTAACGGGGGTTGTTAAATACTCTGGTTTGTGTGCGCCGCAGTGAGCATGAGAAAGGTATGGGCCCTCTAAATGAACACCAATTACATTGCGCGCGAAAGTTAATTTTTCTAGCTTGCTAAGAATGGAATCGATAGGTTCGGAGACAAAACTTGCCAACATAGTCGTAGTTCCAGCTTTGAGATGAAACTCGCCAGCCCTTAGATCTACTGAGCCATCAAACCCGCCACCACCATGGCAATGAATATCAACGAACCCTGGAGTTACAACACCTTCTAATGAGACCGCATCAGGAGCTGATCCACATTCGATTGCAGTAATCACGCCATTTTCCACCTGGAGGGTGCGCTCCTTTAAGACCCCGGCACTGGTGATGATTTGCGAAGCGAAGAACTTCATGGCCCCATGATTTCATGGCTTTACCGAGGTTTTTCACAAAATCGTTATCTATCTGACACCAATAACCGCTTTTCCATTGGGGCCCGGCTCGATACGTTAGCGTCCAATCTCTCACCCTCGAGAGAAACCTAGGAGAGACATATGTCTTTAAAGAAAACAATATTGAGCGCAGGTGCGGTAGCTACTGCCCTAGCTATGCTCTTTGCAAGCGCCGTTCCGGCGACTGCGGCAAAGGTTCCATCCCGAAAAGCTAATGCGGGCGATGAGTGTGGCCGTGCAGGCATGGTGGCTAAAGCTCGCGGAGTTGAAGGCTCTGATCTTCGTTGCACCAGAGTTACCTTTGGCTCATACAAAGACTCACTACGTTGGTGGTATCCAGATCTAAAGCCACTCACAACTATTGACTGGACAGTTCCAGCAGGTCCTGGCGGTTACTCAGCAACAACTGATGCAATTGCCAAGACTTTGATTACCGAAGGTCTTCTAACTTCGCAGACAACTGATTTCAAACCAGGTGCCGGTGGCACAACTGGTCTGGCACATTTCCAGACCATCAAAGGCAAGCAGAACTCTGCATTGATTATTGGTATTGCGCTAACCGGTGGCATGGCACAGGTGGCAAACAAGAACACCTCAGATCTACTGGCTTCAACACCAATCGCTCGCGTAATGCGTGAGTACAACGCGATCTTCGTTCCAACAAACTCCAAGTACAAGACACTTAATCAGTTTGTTAACGATGTGAACACCAATGGACGAGCTATTGCAGTTAGCGGTGGAAACGTTGGTGGAGTTGACCATCAGGTTATCGGTGCACTTTTGAAGACAGCTGGTGTTCCAATCAGCAAACTAAACTATGTTGTTGGTACCGGATCTGAACCACTAACAAAGGTTCTAAGCGGCGCAGCTCCAGTTGGCGTTATTGGAGTTGTAGATGTTTTGCCTTACGTTGCTGATGGCAAGCTGCGAATTCTTGGTATCTCCTCACCAAAACCAATTGCCGGCGTAAAGGCAAAGACCTTTATTCAGCAGGGTTACAACCTGGTTTATGGAAACTGGCGCGGAGTAATGGCTCCAGCTGATATTACTGAGGCGAATCGCATCAACTTCGTCAAAGTTATGGATGTAATGCGCTCTACTCCGACCTGGAAAGAAGTACTAGCTACTAACAAGTGGTACGACGAATTCGCAGGCGGCAAGGACTTCGGCGCCTTCTTAAAGACACATATCCCAGAGATCAAAGCTTTCATCTCTGAAATTGGTCTTTAAGAGATAATGACTAAATGACAAAAGTAACTCGAGCGGTAGTAGCTGAGGCGGTATTCGCACTTGGCTTTCTACTGCTCGGGTTATTTGTTTTGTATGACGCTTTCACCCTCGAAGAACCAGGTGTTTATTCCGTAGTAAGTCCAAAAACTTTCGAATACATAATAGGTGGCTTCGCTACAGTTGTCGGCGGCTTATTAATCTTGGAGGTAAGTCGCGGAAAGTATGGAGTTGCAGAAGGAACAGAGCCCGGTCAGGAGTTTTTGCCTCCTGATGTGAAGACTATGTCAATCGTTATTGGCTCGATGCTCTTACACATATTCCTAATTGAACCTGCAGGCTATATTGCTGCTGCCACACTTACATTTTATGGCGTTTCCTTCGCCTTTGGTTCCCGTAAATTTATTAAAGATATAGCTCTAGCGTTTATTTTTGCAGTTGTCGTTTACTTTGTATTTTCCAAAGGGCTAAGAATCTTTCTTCCAGATGGTTTCTTCGAAAATCTACTTGGCCTAGCAAGAGAGACCCAGGGTTAATGGAAAATCTAAACTTACTTCTTGATGGTTTTTCTAATGCATTAACTGCGCAAAACCTTATGTATGGATTGCTGGGTACATTCTTAGGAACATTGGTTGGTGTTCTTCCTGGCATAGGCCCAGCTCTCGCGATTGCACTGTTACTTCCTGTTACATTATCTGTAGAACCAACATCGGCTCTAATTATGTTTGCTGCAGTTTTCTACGGTGCTATGTATGGTGGATCAACT
>JBJOIM010000096.1:0-4859 GCA_046047175.1 Actinomycetota bacterium
GCCATAACTATTTCCCTTCTCTCTCGATAACTGAATACATCCCCATCAACTTCGCACTCCCGCAAAAAATGCATCGAGTTCGGCTTTGGTAGGAATTCCACTTTGTCCATCAATTGCTCGGCATGACAGTCCGGCGACTACATTTGCAATCTCAACACTCTCTCTCGCACTCTTACCCCAAACTTGGGCAGCAACTAAAGCGCCATGAAAAACATCGCCGGCACCAAGCGTTGAGAGAATCTCACCTTTGAGTGCAGGTACCTCGCCACTTTCGAGACCATTGCTATAAATACTTCCGGATGATCCTTTTGAAATAACAACAAAATTTCCATCGCGACCTGCGCTACTTACATCCTTTGTGATGTTCTCGGAAGGGGCATACAAGTCAAAGTCAGATGACTTTAGTCCCGGGTATGCATAACCAATATCAATCGATAATTTGGGTCCAGTTCCACGCTTTACGCCCCACTCCTTTAACGCCGCCATTCCTAAATGATCAACATGTACCCATGAATAGTCATTGATATTTGCTGGTTTAGGAGCGATCTGAGAATGTGGTTGGGCCAAGATTGCTCTGCTCTGGGTCGACTCAGCCACAACGATTGTTCCAATTGCTGTCTTTACCTTTGGATCAATTTCTACATGGCGGGTATCTACGCCTTCACGCTTTAAGTTATCGAAGATTTTACGTCCCGCTTCATCATCGCCAATCACGCAGGCGAGCGCTACATCAATACCTAGTCGCGCCATTGTCACCGCGGCCGTGGTCGCCGGGCCACCGAAGCCTTGAATAGTTTCCTTTGCCATTACTCGCTCGTCAGCTTCAGGGTATCTGTCGACAAGGACAATTGTGTCGAGCGTAGCAACGCCGACAGAGAGTACTTTGCTCATTACCCCTCAGCCTTCTTGAGGTAAGTCATCCAGGCATCACGTGCATTGTGAATATGTTGAATAATCATTAGGCGGGCTGTTATCGGATCTCGTTTCTCAATTGCTTCGAGAATTACACCATGTTCATGCTTGGATGCATCAATACGACCAGGCAATTTAAGTGTGTTATCCATTGACTTGTGCATAATCTCTTGCAAGGTTCCAAGAGTTTGATTCAAAAACTGGTTTTGAGCGCTCTTGACAATTGCTAGATGAAAATTCATATCCAACAATCTCACCTTGTCAAAATCAATCGGATTCTCGCTGACGGCATCATTTAGCGCTCTCGCGGCGCCCTTGATTGCAGTTAGTTGTGAATCAGTCCTTCGTTCGGCTGCCCATTCGACAGCAGGAGCCTCCAGAATCTCACGCATTTGAAATAGCTCTTCTATAGAGTGATGTGAGGCTCGGAGTGATTCACGAATCTTCGAGGCCTCTTCGTCGTCTACAAGAAACACTCCAATTCCGTGTTTCACCATCAGGCGCCCTTGAGTCTGCAGGACCTGAATCGCTTCGCGTAAAGATGGCCGACTAATTCCAAGCTTTTTCGCTAATTCGCGTTCTGAATCTAAACGATCCCCTGGCGAAAAGTTCTCGCGCTCAATGTATTCCAGAAGGAGCTTCGTCTGTCCTTGTAATCGAGGCGGAGTATGGATAATCGGAGAACTCATTAGCCTTTAACCGCCCCGCTGTTAGGCCTGAAACGAATGTCTTTTGCATCGAGAGGTACATGACCACCATCGGCACAGAGGCGACCATAACCGCGGTGAAAATCATGCTGAAATTGATTGCATACTCTCCGCGAAAATCTAGAAGCGCCAAGGGTAGAGTTTTTAAATCTGCTTGTGTGATTAAAAGCAGTGGATAAAGTAGATCATTCCAAGTTATTACAAAGAGGAATATCGCGACAGCGGCCATAGATGGCTTTGAGAGCGGAAGAGCGATTGACCGATAAAGACGCCAGGGTTTTGCTCCATCGATAGATGCAGATTCATAAAGTTCATGAGGAATTTGTCTGAAAAATGCCGTTAAAATAAATATTGAGATAGGTAAGGTCGATGCCACATTAATAATCACTAGCCCGTGAAGCGTGTTAGTTAAATTAAATCGCACAAATAATTCGTAAATTCCGATAATGCTTGTTGCGGCTGGAATTGCTAATCCAAGTGAAAACAGAACAAAAAGAAACCTTCCTGTGACGTTGATGGCGCGGGCGATTCCAAATGATGCAAGGCTAGCAACAAAAAGAGTCACAACCACTGAAAATAAAGTTACAACAGTACTGTTGCGAAAATTAGTTAGGATTTCTCCACCTTCAAGCAAAGTTCTGTAATTTCTGAGTGACCAGCTCTCTGGGAGTGCTAGTGGTTTGGTCATCAATTCAAGATCACCCTTAAAGGATCCAAAGACCACCACTAAAGTAGGAACAACGATAAGAATCGCAAATAATGTGAGCGCGAAGATGCGGCTTATTTTATAGAACATATTTCAATACCTTGTCCTTAATATTCGACGTTGTAGTGCCGTTAATGCCAGGATAAAGACAACTAAGAAAATTGATTGGGTCGCGGCATATCCAAAACGGAATTCGTTAAACGCGGAAAGGTAAATCAAGGTAACTAAAATGCTAGATGAATTATTTGGTCCACCTTGGGTCATTGCGTATACGAGATCAAATGCGCGGAATGACTGGATTGTTGTGTAAGCCATAACGACTGCAGTTGTGGGAAGCGCCATTGGCCATGTCACCGATTTGAATTGTTGCCACCTAGAAGCGCCGTCAACTTCAGCAGCTTCATAGAGTTCTGCAGGTATCTGCTGAAGGCCAGCAATGTAAACGACCATCATCTGGCCGGTATGGAACCAAACTTGAGTGAAGGCGATTGCTCGTAATGTGATGGTCTCGCTTCCAAGCCAATTAAGCGCAAGAAAATCTAAACCTACAGAATTCAAGAAAACATTGATAGGACCAAGATTTGGTTCATACAGAAATTGCCAAACCATGGCCACTGAGACTGAAGAGATTATTGTTGGGAAGAAATAGAGTGTTCTTAGAAATGTCGAACCGCGAGAATTCTTCAAAAGGAAAATAGCAAAAATTAGCGAGAGTGCGGTTTGAAATATGACCACAAGGAAAGTGAACTCGATGTTGTTCCCTAAAACTTTGTTGAAAATATCATCGTCTGTCAATAACTTTGTGAAATTTCGAACTCCAACAAATTCAGGCTCCCCAAATCCATCCCATTTTGTTAGTGAATAGCGAAGGTTGCTAATTGTGGGATAAAGGTAAAAAAGCGAGTAAAGCAAGAGCGCTGGTAGCGTCATCAAAAGTAATACTCGATCATTTGCCCTGGCCAATTTATTTTTTGGCCGAGGACTGGCGCCCTTTCGGGCGCCAGTTTCGGTTCTACTCATTGAGCGATTAACCCAACTTCTGCTTGATTAGCGCAGCGCCGTCAGTGAGGGCCTTATCAACGCTCTCACCGCCAACGATTGCAATCAGGGCATCCTCGAGAATGTCGCGGACTCCCTGGTTAAGGAAGATAAAGCGTGGTGCGAGGACCAAACGCTCCGACATGATTGATGCCGTATTACGTAGATTCTCATCTGTATAAGAAACATCGAGAACTGTTACGTGTTGCTTGGTTCCATTTGCATACGCAGTAGCAACTGGACCGGTTAGCAAGTAGGACAAGAATGCGCGAGCGATTCTCTGCTCGGTTCTTCCTGCATTCTTATTCACACCAAGGATAAAGGTGTTGTTAGTGATACCGGTATAACGAGCGTCAACATCATCGGTCCAATTGAAACCAGTGATACCCATATTGCCACTCATATCCTTGTTAAGGGCGATGATTCCACCCATTGAGAATGAACCGGTCGGAAGTATTGGCGATTTTCCGGTTGCAAAGAGGGTATTTCCTGCAGCTTCAGTTACACCCTTTGGATTATCTGGGAAACAGCCAGCATCGCGAAGATCTGCATACTTCTGTGCCATATCTTTGAACCACTTAACAGTGATTGCTTCCTTACCGGAATCAATTGCCAAGATCTGTTCTGTGAGTTTTGCATCTGTAGATGCAGTGTTCATAAGCGCAGAGTTGATGATCTGTCCAGCTTGTGGTCGGAATGCTCCCATCCATGCCATTGGTGTGTAACCAGCAGCCTTTGCAGTCTTGCAATACGAGATCCACTCAGAGAACTTCTTAGGAAGCTTCCAGCCTTCCTTCTTGAAAATCTCTATGTTGTAAATCGGGTCATTGAATAGAGACTGGAGTGGAATTCCGAGCTGCTTGCCTTCGTATTGGCCAGCGCCCATCATCGACTTGATCACATTTCTCTTAGTGAACTGCTCATTTGTGAGGTCAGTGTAGAAACCAGCTGTGGCAGCCTGGTTGAACTGTGACCCACGGAATGTGGTGAATAGCGCAGCCTTCTTGTTCGTGCGCGCCTTCTGAAGTGCAGTTGCTGTGTAGTCGCTCGAGTTAGAGATAACTTGGGTGACTTTCGCGCCTGGATTTAGATCTTCGAAGTCAGCAATAATCTTGTCGAAAATCGCCTTGTCTTCTGCACGCCAGTGCCAGAATTCAATGGAACCGCGAGGAGCCTTAAGAGCAGCTCGTGGCTTCAAATTTGAAGCACTTAGCTTTACTTTCTGCCAGGTCAAACGACCTGCAGAGTTTTTTGCGCAAACAAGAGATGTCGAGAAAGTTCCTGTCGACTCTCCTTCATTGGTGCACTTAGCTCCGAGAGTTTCACCTGCTGCGAAACCACCGGAGATAGGTAGAACTGTTACTGATGCAGCGAATGCACCAGCAAGCAGCAAACGAAACGCTTTCGCGCTCATGCTTACTTTCATTCTTTCTCCTTATTCGAGGGGTGGTGAATCATCTGATTACCACTCGGTTAGCGGAATGGCGAGCCGTTCC
>JBJOIM010000097.1:0-3341 GCA_046047175.1 Actinomycetota bacterium
AAGGACCGACTGGGCCTAATTGGAGATATCAAGTTTGCTTTAAATTATTTGTATCAAGATAAGAGAATTTTTAGCATCGTTGTCATCACTACCTCAATTGGCTTCTTCTACTCCTTATCTAATGCCATCGCTCCGCTCTTTATTTTGAAGGAGCTTGATGTTGCTCCCTCTTACTTTGGAGTTGTACTAGCAATTCAAGGAATTGGTGCCTTGGCTGGCTCAGTTATGGCCCCTGTTGCTTCAAAAAAACTAGGCAGAGGTAGAGCGCTCGCGCTAAACCTTTTCCTGGCCTCAATCATGGTTGTTTTCACGGGATTGGCTCCAAACGCTTATGTATTTGTGGCAATCTCAGTGATTATTGGATTCACGATTTCAGTCTGGAATATTTTGTTGATGTCGCTTTATCAATCTCTCATCCCAGCACATCTATATGGTCGAATCCACGGTGCACGACGGACAATTGTTTGGGGGTTGATGCCTATTGGTTCACTGGTTGGAGGCGCGATTGCGCGTGGTGGTTTGAGATTACCATTTTTGATTGGCGGGGCGGTTGCAACTCTGATTTCAATACTTGCTTACAGAAGAGTGGTACAGGTTGGTCAGGAGTCGGTCGAAGCGCCGCGGGCCTGATAACGCCCCAGAAAATCCTTTTTGAATTCAGGGAAATCGCCATTGTTTATTGCAAGACGCATCCGTTCAACTAAATTCACAATGAAATGCAGGTTGTGAATTGTGGCAAGGGTTGAACCAAGAATCTCTTTGGCACGGAATAAGTGATTTATATAAGCCCGGCTGTAATTGGCGCAGGTATAGCACCCGCACTCAATATCGATTGGGTTGAAATCTTTTTTGAATTTGCCGTTTGAAACATTGAACCTGCCATCGGGGGAGTAGACAGCGCTGGTGCGGGCCTCGCGGGTGGGGGCGACGCAATCAAAGGTATCTGCGCCATTTTCAACTCCGGCAAACAAATCAGCGGGCTCGCCAATGCCAAGTAAGTGGCGGGGTTTATTTATCGGTAACTCCTCTGCCATCCAGCTAACAATGGTGCCCAGGATTGATTTATCCAAAGCCCCACCCATCCCAAATCCATCGAAGGAGATTCCAGAGGATTCCATGGCGCCTAAATCACGAGAAGCTTTGCGTCGTAAATCTTCAAATTGCGCACCTTGGAGAACACCAAATAGTGCTTGATAGGGCTTATCTTTTCGCTCATCGGTTAATCGCTTGTGTTCATCAAGACAGCGCAAGGCCCAGAGCCTGGTGCGCTCTAGAGATCGCTCTTGATACTTGCGGGTGTTGTGCAGGGTAGTTAACTCATCAAAGGCAAAGATGATGTCAGCACCAATTTTGTGCTGCACCTGCATGGAGATCTCTGGGGTAAATCTATGCATCGAGCCATCGAGATGAGATTTAAAGGTAACGCCCTCATCATCGACATGGGCTAGACGTTCTCGTTTTTCTGCTATCACTTCATCAGAGTTGAGTGAGTCGCCATTCATGTCAATTACTTTTTTGAAGCCAACTCCAAGAGACATAACTTGAAATCCACCGCTATCGGTAAAGGTGGGCTTATCCCAATTCATAAACTTTGACAATCCACCGGCTTCATCCAAAATGTCTGGCCCGGGCTGTAGATATAAGTGATAAGCGTTAGATAAAACAGCTTGAGCTCCAACCTGTTCTACTGATTCTGGTAGCGCAGATTTAACAGTTGCTTTTGTGCCCACTGGAATAAATGCCGGGGTTTGAATCACCCCATGAGGTGTGGTTATTTCACCTGATCTGCCTTGAAAGCCAGGGATAGTTTTATTCACCTCAAATGAAAAACCCACGGCCCACATTGAACTAGTTAATACGGGCACAGGCAATTAATGAGGGTTATTGGGCTATGGTTTCGCGGTGAAATGGCGTAAACCCAAAAAGGAAAAATCAGCTCCTTTGGGCCGAAATTATTGGCGACTCTGGAGTGCGCATGCCACAGCTAATTTAGGTGATGGCGTTGCCAGCATCGCTTATCCCTGGCTGGCCTCTGCGGTTACTCGATCTCCATTATTGATTGCTTTGGTTGCAGTAGCTTCAAGATTGCCATGGTTGGTTTTCACTTTGCCGGCTGGTGTAATTACCGATCGATTTGATAAGCGCAAGATTATTGTCGCAATGGATATCGCCCGCGGATTCTTGGCCCTGCTAGTTGCGATTACTGTAACGAGCCAGTCCAGCAAACTTCCAGAGCTGGATCAAGTCGGGTCCATCCAGGATCTACAAACTAACTGTTTCCTTTATCTTGTGCTGGTTGTGACGGCCTTGTTGTTTGGTTGTGCTGAAGTTTTGAGGGATAACTCCGCCCAAACCTTGCTGCCATCAGTCGTAGAGGAAAAGCAACTAGAGAGTGCGAATGGCAAGCTTTGGTCAGTTGAATTTGTAATGAACGCTTTTGCCGGACCACCTTTGGGAAGCTTCTTACTTGGAGTGGCGATATTTCTACCTTTTTATTTTGACGCAACAACATTTTTTATCTCTGCTGCTTTGATTGCCACATTGATTCCGAGCATGAAGAAAATTGAGGTTGAAAAGAAATCAGAGAAAATTAACTTCCGAGCTGAAATCAAAGAGGGTTTTGGCTGGTTATGGCGGCACGAACTATTGCGTCCAATGGCGATTATTCTAGGAATTCTTAATGGTATAGGTGCGTTGACCGCCGCCGTCTTTATTCTTTTTGCGCAAGAGGTTTTGCAAACCTCTGTTTTGGTTTTTGCAATTCTCGGAACGGCGGGAGCGGTTGGTGGAACCCTCGGCGGAATTCTCGGACCCAAGATTTCAGCAAAGTTGGGAAGTGGACCTTCTCTTTACTTGACTCTGCTATCAGGACCAATCGTTAGTTTGATCATCGGTATCTCATCGAGTTGGCAGCTGTTCTGGTTTTTATCTGCAATCTCTACAGTATTTGCGGTTCTTTGGAATGTAATTACCGTTTCCTTGCGTCAAAGCATTATTCCAACCGAACTACTTGGTCGCGTTAATAGCGTTTATCGTTTCTTTGCCTGGGGAAGCATGCCCATTGGCACCTTGCTTGGTGGCGCCATAGTTGATCTAGTTGAGTTGACGGGGAATCGAGAGCTGGCCCTACGGACCCCATACTTCATCGCTGCTGCCTTGGGCTTGGTGCTTTTCTTCTTTGCCGCCCCTAAGTTGTCCACAGAGAAAATAGAGAAGGCCCGCACAGAAGGCCGAAAATAACCCCTAAACCCGCCTTTTCGTGCTCTGCATAACGAAAGTTAACAATCAGGCATATTGAAAAAATACGCATAAATAGGGCAGACTCTCGCCACCCTAAGGAC
>JBJOIM010000098.1:0-6068 GCA_046047175.1 Actinomycetota bacterium
CGAACATATTGATCACATAGTAAATATGCGCCGCTTCCAGGTATTGGTGGAGTCAGAGTTTCCAACCGAACTCGGAGGCACCTTCCGCAATCTAGAAAAAGCTGGTAACCCTTGGGGTGCTAACCGTATGGATCGCAACGCTTGGATTGCAGAGTGCAACTTCCCAGTTGATGTAATTGATGGTGCACTACCTGATGATGTTGAGTATTTATTCTGGGTTGGGTGCGCGGGCGCTTATGAAGAGCGTGCCAAGAAAACAACTAAGGCGGTAGCTGAGCTGCTTTACATGTCTGGCGTGAAGTTTGGTGTTTTGGGTGCAAGGGAAACCTGTACTGGTGATCCAGCCCGACGCGCTGGTAATGAGTTCTTGTATCAGATTCTCTCCCGAGAAAATATTGAAACCTTTAAAGAGGTTTATGTAAATTACAAAGGTAAAAAGAAGGTTGTTGTTACCTGCCCGCATTGCTTTACAACAATTGGTAGAGATTACAAACAACAAGGTTTTGAGTTAGAGATGGTGCATCACACCCAGTTGTTAAACACTCTGGTTAAAGAGGGAAGATTAAAACCAGTTGCTAAAACAAATAAAAAGTTGACCTATCACGATCCATGTTATTTGGGTCGTCACAATCAGATTTATGAACCACCACGTGAGCTTTTGGAATCAACCGGTGTTGATATGGTGGAGATGCCACGCAATAAAGAACGTTCTTTTTGTTGTGGTGCAGGTGGTGGAAGAATGTGGATGGAGGAAAAGCTCGGCACTCGAATCAATATGAACCGAGTTGATGAAGCGATCGCTACCGGCGCGCAAGAGGTCGCAGTAGGTTGCCCATTCTGTCGGGTGATGGTTAGTGATGGAGTTAAAGGTCGAGAGTCAGATGTTGAGGTAATTGATGTAGCGCAGGCGCTACTTCGTTCGGTTAAGAACGAGGGTGGCCAGAGTGCCACCAATCAAACCGCCTAAATGTCCGCGCCAATCCACCCCGCCTAATACAAAACCGATCGCAAAATTAAGACCGATAATCACAATTATCGAGCGCCATTCGATTCCAGCTCGTTGTCCCACAATCGCTAACGCACCAAATAATCCGAAGATCATTCCGGAGGCCCCGATTGAGTAAACATATGAGGGGTTAAACAACACTGAAAGCGTAGAGCCAGATAGCAATGAAATGACAAGCAAGGCAATGAATTTTCCACGACTGAAGTAAGCCTCAAGTGGGGTTCCCAGTGCATGTAATGCGATTAGGTTGAAACCTAAATGTATAAAGCCGCCGTGTAATAGGGCTACCGTCAACATTCGATAGTACTCACCGTTTTCTACATAAAAACGGTTTAGCAGTAATCGCTCCTCATACCCGGGAATTGTTATTTGTAGAAGATAAGAAGCAGCAATTACAAATACCAGCGAACCGGTAATTGTGCGACGCATCTAATTAGGATAGCGAAACAGAGTTAATTTTTACCGCTTGTACTGGGCGATCTGCGCCGCCGGTTTTTACCTCTGAGATTGCCTGCACAACTTTTTGTGAGGCTTCATCTTTTACCTCACCAAAGATTGTGTGTTTGCGGTTCAACCATGATGTTTCTGCAACAGTAATAAAGAACTGTGATCCATTTGTTCCTGGACCCGCGTTTGCCATAGCGAGCAGATATGGCTTGCTAAAAGTTAGCTCTGGATGAAACTCATCTGCGAATCTATAACCCGGTCCACCAGTACCGGTACCAAGTGGATCGCCACCTTGAATCATGAAGCCCTTAATTACGCGGTGAAAAACGGTGCCGTCATAAAGTGGTTGATTGGTTTTTTCACCAGTGTTTGGGTTTACCCATTCCCGCATTCCAGCCGCTAACTCAACAAAGTTAGCTACTGTTTTTGGTGCATGGTTTGGAAATAGCTCAATGACGATGTCCCCCATCGAGGTATGAAGTGTCGCTCTTGAAATTGGTGGCATATCTGTCATTTTTTTCCTTGCTCTCTAAAATTCATAATTTTGTGATTGGAATTTTATCGGTAAATGAACCAGTTGAAAAATCTTGTGGGATTATCGGCTTGTGAAGAGTTTAGAAGAGAAGATGAGTCATCCATCTCACCCTGAAGTTAAGTTGCTTAAAAGTCCTTCAGGACCATCTTTCCCTGCTGGCAAAATGCTTATACCTACCCCAAAGGTCATCGAAAGTAGGGTTCGAAGGATACGTAAAGGAAAAACTTTAACAATAAATCAGTTACGAGACTCTTTGGCCTCAGAGTTTAAGGCTGATTACACCTGTCCTTTGACTACCGGAATCTTCTTACGGATTGTTGCTGAGTTTGCCGAATTGGAGAGGTCTCGAGGCAAGTCTCGCATAACACCGTATTGGCGTGTTGTTAGAAATGATGGAGGTATGAACCCCAAATTTCCTGGAGGGGTTGAATCACAAACTCGTAAATTGAAAACAGAGGGAGTTAAATTAGTTCGCAAAGGAAAAATGTTTAAAGTTGAATTGTGAAAACTTTTAGGTGGTTGTTGGTTCTTGCTCAATTATCTTTGATTTATAACACAACGCTGTTGGTCGGTGTTTTTCTAAATCTTGATTGGGTTAAAACTCGTGCTGCTGGTGGTCAGTTTGATTCATTTCCCGTGATACTTCGTCTTGTATATTTGATTATGGCTGTTGGTATGGTCTATTTGATGATCTTGATTCGTGGTTTCTTCAAGGGGCTTTCAGTTACTAAATCTCAAGTATTTTTGAGAAATCTAGGTGTCTTGTTTTCAATAAGTTTTGTAATGCAACTGATTTCCCGATCTGCCAATGAGAGGTGGAATGCGATTCCCGCAGCGATTATTGCTGCTACTTTTTTGTTTTATATGAAAAGAGTGGAGACTAGGGGAATCGAACCCCTAACCCCCTGCTTGCAAAGCAGGTGCTCTACCAATTGAGCTAAGTCCCCGTATTTAGTTGTCTTGCTGCCGCAGCCCTAGAGCTGAGGTTTGAGCGTGGGCCTAAGTGGACTTGAACCACTGACCTCTTCCTTATCAGGGAAGCGCTCTAACCAGGCTGAGCTATAGGCCCGCAAACAGGAGCGCAAGGCTACCTGAGATGCGAGCAGGCGCAAAAATAGCAGTTTTTTGTGCGTATTTATTAATCCTCTTCACTGACTTTGGCGAGTGAAACAACATGGGTGCCTTCATCAAGGTTTACCAAACGGACACCCATAGTGTCGCGACCGGTTTCACGCACCTCTTTAACTGGGGTGCGCATTACAACGCCACCAACTGGGGTGCGCATTACAACGCCACCGGAAGTGATCACCAAAATCTCATCATTTTCATTTACAACCAATGCGCCAACTAAGCCACCACGTGAATCCTCATCAACCTTTGCTGCCTTAACGCCAATTCCACCACGGCCTTGAGAGCGGTACTCCTCGAGGCTGGTTCGTTTTCCAAATCCACCATCGGTGGCGGTTAATACATAGCTCTGATTGTTATCACCTGTGCGAATTGTGGACATAGTCAACAACTCATCACCAGATCGGAACTTCATACCAATAACACCGGTAGCTGATCTTCCCATTGGACGAAGTGATTCATCATCTGCGGTAAAACGTAATGACATTCCTTTTTTAGAGATTAACAACAATTCATCTTTGCTGGTGATTGCAGAGGCTGCAACCACCTCATCATTGTCTTTTAAGGTAATTGCTATCAAACCACCAGTACGTGGAGAGTCGTATTCAACAAGTGGACTCTTTTTAATGATGCCACCTTTGGTTGCGATAACTAAGTGAGGTAGTGATGAATAATCTGCGATTGAGATTACCGAAGCGATATTCTCATTTGGTTTGAAGGCTAAAAGATTGGCGACATGTTGGCCACGAGCGTCTCTTCCTGCATCTGGTAACTCATGAACTTTGGCGCGATACACCCGTCCTTGATTAGTGAAGAACAACAACCAATCATGGGTGGATGCGGTAAAGAAATGTTCGACAATGTCATCTTGTTTTAGCGCTGCACCTTTAACACCTTTACCACCGCGACGTTGTGAACGATAAAGATCGGCTCGGGTACGTTTGGCGTATCCACCTCGAGTGATGGTTACGACTACATCTTGATCTGGAATTAGATCCTCGACCGATAAATCAGTATCCCCCGCCACGATTTGGGTGCGGCGGTCATCGCCGTACTTTTCCGCAAGCTCTTTGAGCTCTTCCTTGATAATCAACCTTTGTTTGGCTGGATCATTAAGGATTGTGGTGAGCTCTTTGATCTCTGCCATCAAAGTTTCATACTCGTCGATAATCTTTTGGCGCTCGAGAGCAGCAAGACGGCGCAGCTGCATATCCAGGATCGCGTTGGCTTGGATTTCATCAACCTCAAGTAGTTTCATCAAACCAGCACGGGCCTCATCGGAGTTGGCGCTGGCACGGATTAAAGCGATTACCGCATCTAAAGCATCAAGTGCTTTTAAATAACCCCGCAATATGTGAGCTCTTTTTTCCCGCTCTGAAAGTCGGTACTTGGTACGGCGCACAATTACCTCAACCTGGTGGGTTATGTAATGGCGGATAAATTCATCGAGGCGCAATGTGCGCGGAACGTTGTCAACCAACGCCAACATGTTGGCACCAAAGGAATCCTGTAATTGGGTGTGTTTGTAAAGATTGTTTAAAACGATCTTTGGTGTTGCATCATTGCGCAAAACAATTACTAGACGTTGTCCTAGACGTTCATTTCCTTCATCGCGAACATCTGCGATGCCTTTGATCTTTCCATCTTTAACTAATTCGGCGATCTTTAAAGCTAGATTGTCTGGGTTAACTTGATATGGAAGCTCAGTTATTACTAAACAGGTGCGTTTGTTAATCTCTTCAATCTCAACAACAGCGCGCATTGTGATTGAACCGCGGCCGGTGCGATAAGCCTCTTCAATTCCCTGTCTTCCAACAATAATTCCCCGGGTTGGAAAATCTGGACCTTTAACAATTCCGAGAAGCGCGGTTAAAGTTTCTTCACTAGATGCATCTGGATTTTCTAGCGCCCACTGCACAGCTGCGGCGATTTCGCGCAGGTTATGTGGTGGAATGTTTGTCGCCATTCCAACCGCGATACCAGCGGAGCCATTAACTAATAGGTTTGGAAAGCGGCTTGGTAAAACAACTGGTTCTTGTGAACGACCATCGTAATTTGGGATGAAATCAACGGTTTCTTCATCGATGTCCCGCATCATCTCCATGGCTAGTGGTGCCATGCGAGCCTCGGTATAACGCATTGCTGCTGCAGGATCATTTCCAGGGGAGCCAAAGTTTCCATTGCCATCAACTAATGGATAGCGAAGTGACCAGTGTTGAGCTAAACGCACCAAGGTGTCATAGATCGCGCCATCACCATGTGGGTGGTAATTACCCATGACATCACCGACGATGCGGGAGCATTTGTAATAACCCTTATCTGGGCGATAACCAGCGTCATACATCGCATAAAGCACCCGGCGGTGCACTGGTTTTAAGCCATCACGGATATCTGGAAGTGCGCGGCCAACAATGACCGACATCGCGTAATCCAAATAAGAACGGGCCATTTCGACCTGTAGGTCGACCGCCTCGATTTTGTCGTGATTCTCTAGATTTTCCATATTTAGATATCCAAGAACCTAACATCTTTAGCGTTGCGTTGAATAAATTGGCGACGTTGTTCTACATCTTCACCCATTAACACTGAGAAAAGATCGTCTGCGGCTGCTGCATCATCAAGTGTTACCCGCATCAAAACTCGGTGCGCTGGATCCATAGTGGTATCCCACAACTCTTTGGCTGGCATCTCACCCAAACCTTTGAAGCGCTGGATGCCATCTTCTTTTGGTAAACGCTTACCAGCATCTAAACCAAGTTGGATAAAACCATCCCGCTCTTTATCTGAGAATGCGTACTGCACTGGTTCTTTACCGCCCCATTTAATTTTGTATAGAGGTGGCTGCGCAAAGTAAACATAACCTTGCTCGATAAGTGGTCGCATGAAGCGGAATAACAAAGTTAACAACAAGGTGCGGATGTGTTGGCCATCAACATCAGCATCGGCCATCAA
>JBJOIM010000099.1:0-3412 GCA_046047175.1 Actinomycetota bacterium
GACATCTTTTAATTTTGCAATTTGCTCCCAAAATGTGATGGCTTCGCGAGTTTTTCTCGGTGATACCTCTAGACCAACCAGAGTTGCAAACAACTGTTGTGTAGGAGAGTTGGTTGCACGACGTCTTTGTTGAGTTTCACGCAACTTAATCATAGAGGGAAGTCGATCTCCTGCGGCAGCTGTGACGACCGCATCAATCCAACCTTCAATTAATGCTAAAGCCGTTTCAATCCGCTCTAGGGCCGCCTTTTGTTGCGGGGTTTCCTCAGGCGTAAACATTCCACCCGATAGCGCACTATTGAAAGCGATTGACATGGATTCTGGATTTGATGGATCAATATCGCTGGAGTTCATTACATCTTCAGCTTGTAAATAAGCGTGCCGCAGCGATTTCGCGCAGGGCCAGATAAATGCGGACCTCAGTATCTGGAATCTCTAAATCCTTGCCCCAAAGAGTTACATTCTGCGGAATCAATTGTGGGCGTATAGGGCTGGTCAAAGGCAGAGCAACATCATTGGCGCCAGTAACTGTCGTGGAAAGGTTTCCAATCGTTTGTCCTAGCTGTGTACTTATCAGCGAGCTCATAAAGGTTCCCATGATTGCGGCGATGCTAGATGACGGAATATTCATCGCTCCCATGCCAGGGATTTGAATGCCACTTTCCTCCTGTCCAAGGGTTTCCTTCAAAACATCTGACATCGCTTGAGACATACCATCAACAAGTGGGGTTGTAATCTCTTCCCAACCCGCCAGAGTCGAATCAATCCAATCTCGACGGCTTAATGCGCAGGTATCGGGGATTACTAAATTAGGGAAGGTTGTCGCCTCATTCATCCAGAGATCAGCAATATCGAAAGCCTCTTTTAAAGCAACTAAATCTTGAATACTTACTGGAGTCTCACCGTGAGCAGAAAGGAATTTGCGTGAGATATCTCGAATCATCTGTTTGGAGAGCGCACTAGGGGAAGCCTGTCCTGAGAGTGAGGCCATTAATCCGGGAAGGTTTAACCCCATTCCTGAGAACTGTTGGAAAATCTCTCCAAAGTTTGAGAAAGAAAAAGGGTTGTTGTTGTCATTGTTGTTCTCCTCAGGGTCATTTGGTCCGAAACCAAAACCTGCCATGACAACCTCCCAAAACCTTCCGAAAACATTGAACTGTTCAAACCGGCAACAGAATGTGACGGTCGTTATTCCGTGACAACAAAGGTCAGCGGAGAATTATTTCCTAGCCTAGGCTTAACCCATGATCCCCGCCATCAATAACGAGCAAATTGCCTGGGCGGCGCAGTCGACCCCGCTTTCAGCCCTCATTTGGTGGCTCATCCCACTTGCCGCATTGATTGGGGCAACTATGTATGTCTTATGGGTGACCCGTTTTCAAGATAAGTATGAAAATCAGACTGAGCGCTCTGTAGGAAAATTTAAGAAGTTCCAAGATACATTTAAGAAACCTGAGTAAGGATCGCAGCGGTGAAATCAATATCTCCACTGCGTTATCGCTGGCCATTTCCCGCCAAACTCTTCTTTTATCTTTTGACGGTTGCGACACTATTGGCACCTATCCCATTTGTATTTTTTAAACCTGGAGTTCCCGACAATGTGGCAGCAGGTATCATCGAATTAAATGATGTAAAGAGTTACCCAGTTAATGGAAAGTTATATATAACCTCAATCTTGGTAACCAATCCGGACTCACCGGTTTTCGGTGCAGAAACAATTGTTAACTGGGCGCTTGGACCGCATGTTGTTCTTCCAAGAGATACGGTCTATCCACCAGTTCAACCGGCACGGCAGATAAACCGTGACAGTCGCAGCGAAATGAGATCTTCGCAAGTCACATCAACTGCCGCGGCTTTACGTTATTTAGGTTATGAGTTTCAGGAGCTCTACTTTGTGAGCGCTATCCGCGATTACTCCAATGCCAAAGGCGTTCTAGAGCCTGGTGATTTCATAATGGAGATCGACGGGAAGAAAATTACTGAGATAGAGGAGATTCGCACCTCATATCAAAATAAGAGGGTAGGCGACTCCTTACTAATATCTGTTGACAGAGAGAATGAAATAGGCGAGCTCGAACGCAAGAGCTTTGAAGTTCAACTAGTTGAGAATCAAGAGTTGAATGCAACTACCGGTGAAAGTAAGCCAGCGATTGGAATCCTGGTTGGAACTACGGCACGATTCCCAATCGATGTTGATTTCAACATCTCCGGAGTAGGTGGACCCAGTGCCGGCCTTATCTTCGCGATTGGAATAATTGAAAAGTTGACTCAAGAGGATCTCCTGCGCGGTCGAAAAGTTGCGGGAACCGGAGCGATCACCGCTTCAGGCCGAGTGGGCGGAATTGGTGGAATTGAGGAAAAGATGATTGGCGCCTCGAGAATCGGAGCAACACTCTTTTTGGCGCCCTCTGAAAATTGTCCGGACATGAAGCACATTCCAAAGGGTCTAAAAGTAATCCCGGTCTCAACTTTGGCGGAGGCGGTAGAGGCGCTGCGCGCCCCAGAAAACTTTAAGCATCCAACCTGCCCTAACTGGTAACTCTCGAATTCCCTCTCATGTGGGAGTTGGCTAATCTCGCCCCATGAGCTTTGGCGATAATCCAGATAATCCATTTCGTAACTTCCGTTTTCCTGCAAGAGAGCCGGGCGCAGTTGGTCCTCGCAAGATTGGTGCGTTGCCGCTAACCGTAATCATCTTGACAGTGCTCGCGGTGATCTTGGTTTCACTCAGCGGTTTCTATGCGGATTTTCTCTGGTTCCGCTCCGTTGATTACAGCAATGTATGGACGACTCTGCTAACAACGCGAATAACTTTATTTTTAATTTTTGGATTTTTAACATCCCTAATCATTACCGCCAATATCTATATCGCTTATAAAAAGCGACCAATTTATGTGCCATTGACTGTGGAAGCGGACAACTTAGAGCGTTATCGCGCGCAGCTTGAACCGCTACGAAAAGTTGGCTTGATTGGTGTGGCAATTGCGTTGTTTTATTTTGCTGGAATGGCTGGCACTCGGTTGTGGGAGAGCTGGTTGTTGTATACCAATGCAACCCCATTCGGCGTCAAAGATCCCCAATTTGATAGAGATGTTTCCTTCTTCATGTTTACCCTGCCATTTTGGCAATCAATTGTGGGTTGGGCGATCTCCACTTTAATACTGGCGACAATTGCAGCGGTTGCAGTTCATTATGTTTATGGGGGAATTCGTCCTCAGGTCCGCGATGATCGCACAACCGTTGCGGCCCGAGTTCAACTCTCAGTCCTACTTGGCTTTATCGTTGCCGCGAAGGCGGTTGCTTACTGGTTGGATCGTTATGCGTTGGCCACGAGCGATGAGGGGTTAATTACTGGTCTGACCTACACCGATGTAAATGCGGTACTTCCCGCGAAGGCAATCCTTACCGGCAT
>JBJOIM010000100.1:0-3203 GCA_046047175.1 Actinomycetota bacterium
ATCATGCAGTACGTGCTCCGCTCGCTCTTATCCTAAATCTCGTTACCATTACAACATGAGGTTTCTGCCCCGGATTAAATCTCCTGGCGATTTGGCGCGCTTTGAGGTCCATGAGCTAAATGAGTTAGCTGCAGAGATCCGTACTTTTCTCATTGAAAAGGTTTCGAAATCTGGCGGACATCTTGGTCCCAATTTAGGAATTGTTGAATTAACTATTGCCTTGCATAGGGTCTTTGAATCACCACGAGATGTAATGGTTTTTGACACCGGACATCAGACTTATGTGCACAAAATTCTTACCGGTAGAGCAGATGGCTTTGACAAATTAAGACAACGTGGCGGATTAGCGGGCTACCCAAATCGCTCAGAGAGCGAACATGATGTTATTGAAAACTCACACGCCTCAACCGCACTCTCCTGGGCAGATGGAATTGCTCGTGGTTTCATGATCAAAGGAGAGAGTGAGCGCACCGTAGTAGCGGTAGTTGGCGACGGCTCTTTAACTGGCGGCATGGCTTGGGAAGCTTTAAACAATATTGCTGCCTCTGAGGATCTGCGTTTAGTCATTGTGGTTAATGACAATGAGCGCTCCTACTCACCGACTATTGGTGGAGTGGCTACATATCTTTCAACTTTGGGGGCAACAAAGGGATACGAGAAGTTTTTGGAGTGGGGTAAAGGGGTTTTAGAGCGCACCCCAGTAGTTGGTCATCCGATTTATGAAACTTTGCATGGAATGAAGAAGGGCATAAAGGACATCGTCGCTCCTCAAGGTATGTTTGAAGATCTAGGTTTGAAATACATCGGCCCAGTTGATGGGCATGACATAACTGCTGTAGAAAAAGCTTTGCAGCAAGCCAAGAAGTTTGCCGGCCCGGTTTTGGTTCACGCTATTACGGAAAAGGGCAGGGGACATGCTCCGGCCATACAGGATGAGGCTGAGAAGTTCCATGCTGTTGGCATTGTGGATCCAGAAACAGGTGAACCACTCAACAAATCTGGTCAATCTTGGACCGGTGTTTTCGCCAACTCATTAGTGGAGTATGGAAGGAAGCGCTCTGATTTAGTTGCAATTACCGCAGCCATGTTGGGGCCGACCGGTTTGGATAAGTTCCAGAAAGAGTTTCCAGAGCGGACCTTCGATGTTGGAATCGCCGAACAACATGCAACCACATCAGCTGCAGGTATGGCATACACCGGACTGCACCCCGTAGTTGCGGTTTACTCCACCTTTTTAAATCGCGCTTTTGATCAACTTTTGTTGGATGTGGCTCTGCATAAAGCGGGAGTTACCTTTGTTTTGGACCGCGCAGGCATCACTGGCGATGATGGCCCATCCCATCACGGCATTTGGGATTTAGCTTTAACCGGAATAGTTCCAACTGCTCATGTCGCTGCGCCCCGAGATGGAAAACTTCTCAATGAATTATTGGGAGAGTGCTTAGAGATCAACGATGCACCATCAATTATTCGCTTTCCAAAAGGTGCAGTAGCAAAGGATTTACCTGCCTTTGAAAGAAGAGAAGGCTTGGATATTTTGTACCGCGGCGAAAGCGCTGATGTTTTGTTGGTAAGCATTGGTGCGATGGCCTCGATCGCAGTTGAAGCTGCGGCTCAGGCCTATAGAGAAGGCGTCGGCGTTACCGTTATCGACCCCCGATGGGTCAAACCATTACCGGCCGAAGCGTTGATTTCTATGGCGCGCAGATACACCAGAGTTGTTGTCTTGGAAGATGGAGTTAAGCATGGTGGAATCGCCAGCACGCTCTCAGAGATTTTCCGCGAGAATGCGGTTACAACCCCGATTCACTCCATCGGAGTGCCACTAGAGTTCATTGAACACTCAAAGCGCACTGAAATCCTGGAGGATCTCGGAATTACTGCGCAAAATGTGGCACGCCAATTAGTTGGCTGGGCTTCGATTAGGCAGGAAGAGATGCAACTCCATGCGGATGAAACCGTTGACCGCAAACCGCTTCACTAATTCCTTCTCTATCTAGATAAGGAAGAATTCCGCCTAAGTGCATGGGCCATCCCGCACCGAGCAACATACATAGATCGATCTCCGCTGGGGTTGAGACCACGCCTTCATCCAGCATCATCCGAGCTTCTTCTGCCAACGCCTTTAGCGCACGCATGCGAACCTCTTCAGAGCTTGAAGCATTGCTGCCCTTTTCCACCAAAGCCAAAGCCTCTGGATTTGGTGCCAGCTTTCCAGCTTCATCCTTGATGTAGAAGCTCTTTACTCCATTATCAACTAAACGTTGAACTGTAGGGGAGATTCGATAGCGAGGACCTAAGTTGCTGTGCAGAGTCTTTGAAACATGCAGCGCAACACCTGGTCCAACTAAACCAAAGAGTTCAAATGGCGACATAGGAAAACCGAGTGGTCGCAAAGCATTGTCTGCAACATCGGCCGGGGTTCCCTCATCGACCGCATCGGTGACCTCACCCATGAATCGAGTTAGAAGGCGATTAACTACAAAGCCCGGAGCATCTTTGCAGATAATCATCGTCTTCTTTAACTCTTTACCAACATTGATTGCGGTAGCAGTAGTTGCATCATCTGTCTTTGAGGTACGAGCGACTTCAAGCAAAGGCATAACGGCTACTGGGTTGAAGAAGTGGAAACCGACTACCCGCTCTGGGTGAGACAAACCTTCACCCATCTTCTCTACTGAGAGTGATGAGGTGTTGGTTGCCAAAACGCACTCTGGCGAAATGATTGCTTCTAAATCTTTGAAAAGCTTTTGCTTGATAGCCAGCTCTTCAAATACCGCTTCGATAATGAAATCTGCCGAAGCGAAAACCTTTTGATCTACTGAACCTGAAACCAGAAGTGAGAGACGGCGTCCTGCTTCCTCGCTCAACCTCTTCTTTTCAACTAACTTTGTGATTTCAGCACGGACCCACTCAACGCCTTTATCTACTCGGGCTTGATCTAGATCTGTCATAACTACTGGAACTTTTAGATTTCTTACCAGCAAAAGTGCCAATTGAGAGGCCATCAATCCAGCGCCAACGACACCGACCTTTGTCACTTTGCGGGCTAGAGCGGGCTTTGGTGCACCTTCAACTTTTTTGCGTTTCTTCTGAATTAAATTAAAGGCGTATAGCGAGGCGCGGAGCGGATTGCCCATAACTAGATTGGCCAGGATTTCATCCTCGGCATCAAAACCTTGATCCAGAGTGTTGGTACGAGC
>JBJOIM010000101.1:0-3158 GCA_046047175.1 Actinomycetota bacterium
ATTGCACGGGATTTGGGACAAGCACTGCAAGTGGGGGGACACCTGATCGCATTGCGACGAACTTTGGTAGCGCCATTTAATCTCTCCGATTGTTCAGGTTTAGAGGCTCCAGAGATTCGACCTCTTGCAGAGGCTATCTCCCATGTAATGCCATTGCGACAGATTGATGTATCTGAATTAGCTGAGCTTAAATTCGGTAGAGCCTTGGCCAAATCTGAGTTCAATGGTGTTGGAGTTGCAATCGCGCCTGATGGTGAAGTTGCTGCCATCATCGAAAATCGTGATTATGGGGCGCAGCCCATTTCAGTGTTTGTATCATGAAAGAATACGGACAATGAGATACATACCCGATATTTCCTGGCAGGGCACGGTCAATAAGAGCGGCGCACTTGCAATTGGGATATTTGATGGTGTCCATCTCGGTCACCAAGAAATCCTGCGAGAAGCAGCCGCTTCTTCTCTTTCCGTAACAGCCTTAACCTTTGATCCACATCCCACCGCAATCTTCGCTCCAAACCGCACTCCTACTCGGTTGTTGACGGTTAAAAATCGAGTGCACCAATTAGCCACTCACGGTGCCAATACTGTTGCCGTGCTGAAATTTACTGAAGAGTTTTCCAAGTTAACGCCACAAGATTTTATTGACCAGGTCCTAATGCCGATTTTTGATCCAAAACTTGTTGTGGTTGGTCAAAACTTTACCTTTGGTGCGCAGGCTGCTGGAAATGTTGATTACTTGAAACAACACGCCAGCTTTGAAAGTAAAGGTGTGCAACTGTTGAGTCACTCTGGGGGATTAGTTTCCTCGACACGAATCCGAGAAGCGATTCGCTCCGGCAATCTGGAAACTGCAAATCAACTTTTAGGTAGACCACATCAATTAGTTGGCCCGGTAGTTCATGGAGAAAAACGGGGCAGAACAATTGGTTACCCAACTGCAAATATCGGATTGGATGATTTTGCAACCATTCCTTCTGATGGTGTTTATGCGGGCTGGTTATCTGTCGAAGGAAATAAATGGCCCGCCGCAATATCAATTGGCACAAACCCAACTTTTGAAGGCTTGCGTGGCAGACAGGTTGAAGCCTATGCTTTAGATCGCGATGATTTAGATTTATATGACAGAGAAGCAACAGTGGAGTTTGGTTGGCGGCTTCGGGACACCATCAAATTTGATGGCTTACAACCATTGTTGGATCAAATGAAGATTGATTGTGATGAGGCTCGAAGATTGACCCATTCCCACGCTTGATTTTGAGGGTAATACCCTCGGATTTTCGATATGTGAGACGCGCTGGTAGATTTTGACCCCTCAAGCGAGAAAGCGTGCACTCGTGTACAAGACCGAGAGCCCTCGTGAAAGATGTAAAGGAAGTTAGACCATGGCATTAACACCTGCCGAGAAGAAAGAAATCATCACAAAGTTTGGCGCCTCTGCATCAGACACAGGAAGCCCTGAAGCTCAGGTTGCACTTCTCTCCAAGAGAATTGAACAAGTTACCGAACATCTACAAACCAACAAGCATGACCACCACAACCGTCGTGGCCTGCTTCTTCTTGTAGGTCGTCGTCGCAGAATTCTGCAGTACCTTGCCAAGACAGATATCGAGCGTTACCGCGCGATTATCGACAAGCTCGGCATCCGCCGTTAGTTTGCAAACTAAATAATAAAAAACCAGCGCAGCAAATCGCTGACAACCCTGGATGACTGGTCCTCGGTGGTGGCTTACGGATTTATCAAAGTGGATTTCCACATAAAGGCCGTGGGCTTCGATCGAAGATCCATTCTCTAAAGGTGCGCTGGTGCTAGAGAATAGGAGAGACCCATGGAGGGTCAAGAGGTTAACTCTGCCGTTGCCAAAATAGATAACGGTAAATTCGGAAAACGAGAGATTCGTTTTGAAACTGGTCGCCTAGCGCGCCAAGCTGCGGGAACCGCGGTGGTTTATCTTGATGATGAGTCAATGTTGCTATCTGCAACAACCGCTTCAAAGTCACCACGTGATCAATTTGATTTCTTCCCACTAACAGTAGATGTCGAAGAGCGCATGTATGCGGTTGGAAAGATCCCAGGATCATTTTTCCGTCGCGAAGGTCGTCCTTCAGAGGATGCAATCCTTACCTGTCGTTTGATTGATCGTCCGCTACGTCCTTCATTTATTAAAGGACTACGCAACGAGGTTCAAATCGTTGTAACTGTTATGGCTTTAAACCCTGATCACATGTATGACGTTGTTGCTATTAATGCAGCATCAATGTCAACACAGTTGGCCGGTTTGCCTTTCTCAGGTCCAATTGGTGGCGTACGTGTTGCGCTTATCGATGGACAATGGGTGGCTTTCCCAAATCACAGCGATTTAGAGCGCGCTGTTTTTGACATGGTAGTAGCTGGACGTATTGCCGGTGATGATGTTGCAATCATGATGGTTGAAGCAGAGGCCACTGTAAAAACCATTGGTCTAATCGATTCTGGTGCAGCAGCACCAACCGAGGAGATTGTCGGTCAAGGACTTGAGGCAGCAAAGCCATTTATCCGCACATTGTGTGAAGCGCAGATGGAGCTAGCAAAGGTTGCTGCAAAGCCAACCGCCGAGTTCCCTGTGTTTCTTGATTACCAAGCTGATGCTTTCGAAGCGGTAGAAAAGGCAGCTAAAGCTGATTTAGCTAAGGCCCTTACCATCTCTGGAAAGCAAGAGCGCGAAACTGAGATTGATCGAATCGCAGCTGCCACAACAGAGTCACTTGCTCCTAACTTTGAAGGACGCGAGAAAGAGATTCCTGCAGCATTCCGTTCTTTGACCAAGAAACTTGTACGTCAAAGAGTGTTGCGTGACAAGGTGCGTATTGATGGTCGCGGATTACGTGATATCCGTCCATTGACAGCAGAGGTTGAAGTAGTTCCACGTGTTCACGGCTCAGCTTTGTTCGAGCGTGGCGAAACCCAGATCCTTGGCATTACTACCTTGAACATGCTCAAGATGGAGCAGCAGCTAGATACTTTGAATCCAGAGGATCACAAGCGCTACATGCACAATTACAACTTCCCGCCTTACTCAACTGGTGAAACTGGTCGTGTAGGTTCTCCAAAGCGTCGCGAAATTGGACATGGTGCTCTCGCAGAGCGTGCACTTCTTCCAGTTCTTCCGGCTCGCGAAGAG
>JBJOIM010000102.1:0-3648 GCA_046047175.1 Actinomycetota bacterium
CTAGGTTCAGCGCATTTGGCCACCACTTCTCTTGGGCCGCACCTGTTGAGGTTAAAGAACCATGCGCCACTGGACACTTTGCATCTTGTTCGCTCATTTTCTCCCCTTACACTCAATCGAAGCCTGAAATCTATCAATCAACCTGGTGTTAATCATATCCAAGCTAGATTGTACAACTCCAAGTGCGGTGGGAAATCTCCACTCTAATCACCGCAGGAATCACCGCAGGAATCACCGCAGGAAATCTGCACTCTAATCGCGACGGGAAATTGGAATGGCTTTAAGCCCCCGCTTTTCTTTAACAATCATGATTTCTGGAAAATCATTTGCTTTAACCAGATCTAAGACTTTTTGTCGATCCCACTGACCATCGACTTCACCATTGGAGCCTAGATTAGTTTTGGTTTTGCCCATGAAATTAGAGCCATCTTGCAAGGCACGCCACATCTGAACCTGACCGCCCAATTCTTTTTTCAAAATCGCCATAAGCTCAGCGTCTTTTGGGCCAACCAATACGATAAATCTCTCTCGTTCGGATTTTTTAACATCAGCTGAACGTTCTTGACGATAGATGCTCCAGTGATACCAACCAATAGCAGCATTAGATAGAAGTATTGCGAGCGCAAAACGCATCTCCCTCAAACTCTCTAAGCCAAATTGATCATTAAGTAGACCGTCAAGCAGTAAGAAGACTGCAGACAACAGAGAGATCACCGCAGCCACCGATGCGACACCAAAGAGCATCAAAAGGAATATGCGTCTAGTGGGGGAAGAAATCTCCTCTCCCCCTGGGATGACATGTGACTCAATCCTTGACCAAAAGAAATACCAGATTGGCGCACCGACCAATATCAAGGTGATGGCAACCATCAGGGTATTGCTGGAACTGGTTGTAGAGATAATTTCACCCGGAGTTACTGACTCAACAATTGCAACAATAATCATCATTAATCCAGCCGCAGCAGAAATTAAACTGATGCCTGAGATGATGTATTCATAAACTCTTCTAATCTCATCTCGAGATTTAACTGATGAAATCTTTACAGTGTTGACTATTTTTCCGTGATACCACCACACAGCTAAACCTGCGATAACTCCGCCCAAGGCAGCGGCGCTGCTATCAAAATGCTTAGAGGCCAATACCTCCTGCGGATCACCCAGCGTCCAGACCAATAGGTCATAAATTACGATGCTGGATGAGACAACTAATGTTATGAAGCCTCCTGCAACACCTATCAGCAACACATAGGAGTACCAGATTAGTTCTCGAGTTGAATTCAAGGCTTTAGTTAGCCAGTACTGATACCAAACTGGCAAACCTACAATAATCAAGATGAGAGCCTTGATAGTTGGATTGGTGCTTTGCACTAGTAGAGCTTTTTCATTGGTATCTATGGCTAATCTGGCAATGCTAGAAACCAATCCTCCAGCTCCAAAACTCAATGTTCCCAAACCAATTAGTGATCCGATGACATAATGGATTCGCGCATCTTCATCAGTGCTATTGCTTTGAATCAACTGCCAGTGAGTGATCCAAACTAAGCCCCAGACCAGAAAACTGGAAAGTTGCTGACCGCTAAATGCAGCGTTACCGATTGCCCAGTTCAATACAGAATATGCAGAGGTCATTGAGGTGACCAGAGCAGCAATAGTAGTTACGGTCAGATAGGTATTCCATGCTGCTGCGTGACGCTCTGATGGATCACCATTAAGAGTCCGCCTAGTCCATAGGCCAACTGCAAGAAATAACGGTATGCCGATAATTACGAAGGTTAGATCTCGAGCTAAGTCACTCCGGCTCTCAGCAATTACCTGTCCGGAATCAAATAATCTACCTATTAATCCGGAGGTGCCAGTTGCTGAAACAACCAGTAGTCCGAACAACAGCAGATACTGAAACAACCTACGAATTGAAAATGTGCTCGGAGCGCTTCCCGAATCCTTAGCAAACAATTTACGGGCAACAACAATTAAAATTACTATGAAAAAAAGTGGAATTAGTAAGCCGAATATCATTTATTCATCTCCCCGCATGAATACATGGGCCAAGGTATTCCCTGGATTCGCCAGTTACCAGATTCTTTAACTAAACGAAAACTATGCTTTTCAGTGTAGTAATCATCAAAGGGTCCACCAGATGAAATATCAACTAGTGTATCTACGTAAACGGTATCCCCATCAAAATCAGTACTACCGAGATTAACTCGGACAGATTCCGGTTTCCAACTTCGATCTAAATCACTAGCGGTGCACTCTGAACTCGCTGATAAGTAATTAACCGCCTTGTCATTTTTTCCTTCAATTACAGCGGTTAAATAAAGTTGAACCACACCCTCTGGAGTACTTGGAGAGTACTTAGTGTTTTCACGAGTTGAACTGAGAAAGGCCGCTACTGCCGCAAGCAATACTGTAATTACAACTAAAACCGCTAGAACTCTTCTGGGATGAAAAATGGATTCGGACATGCCTTCAGTATCCTCTCTTCCATTCAACTTGGCTCGCATTCACTACACATTTGACCCTCAATTTCAGGGTTTATTACTATGACCCTATGGCGGTTCACAAAATAATCCTCTACTACGGGTTTGCTCCTGTGACCGATCCAGATGCGGTTCGACTATGGCAGAACACTCTTTGTGAATCCCTAAATTTGAAGGGCAGAATCCTGATTTCCAAGCATGGCATTAACGGCACGTTGGGTGGAACTCTGGGAGATCTGAAACGTTACATAAAAGCCACAAAGCAATACCCAGGCTTTAAGAAGATAGATTTCAAATGGTCAGAGGGAACTGGAAATGATTTTCCCCGCCTAAGTGTTAAAGCGCGGAAAGAGTTAGTTGCTTTTGGAGTTCCTGAAGATCTGAAGGTTGATGAAAAAGGTGTAATTGGTGGCGGTAAACACCTAAAGCCAAAAGAGGTAAACAAGTTGGCTGCCGAGCTTGGTGATGATTTGATTTTCTTTGATGGTCGCAATGCTTATGAAGCTAAAATTGGCAAGTTTAAAAATGCTGTTGTTCCAGATGTGCGGACTACCAAGGACTTCATCGCTGAACTTGATAGTGGAAAGTACGATCACTTGAAAAATAAGACCATCGTCACTTACTGCACCGGTGGAATTCGCTGCGAAATTCTTACAACTGTGTGGATTTAACGAGGTTTATCAAATCGAGGGTGGAATAGTTAGATATGGGGAAAAATACGGCGATCAAGGTTTGTGGGAGGGCTCGTTGTATACCTTTGACGGTCGCAAGACTATTGATTTTTCCGATCAGACTCCGGTAATCGGTGAATGCGATGTTTGCCAATCACCTACCAAGAGTTTCTATAACTGTGCAAATGATTTCTGTCATAACCAGTATTTACTCTGCGATACATGTGTTAGAGACTCGAAGAATCTCGAGTGTACACACGAAGACGCAAAGCAACCTTCTAGAACAAATTAAGAGCGTCAAATAAGAATGGCAAGTGAAAAGCCAGGTGGCAAGGATTCCCTTCGTAGAGCTCTCGAACCTTACGACCACAAATACAGCCGGGGTGTCGTAGCTGTAGTTGCGGGTTCGGAAGCGTACCCAGGGGCCGCTATTTTGACGGTGGGTGCAGCTCGCCGAGGTGGAGTTGGGTATGTAAAGTTTTTTGCCAAGTCCAGAG
>JBJOIM010000103.1:0-3134 GCA_046047175.1 Actinomycetota bacterium
GTAAGCGCCATCAACAAACGATCAATTCCCATACCAACACCACCCATTGGTGGCATGCCATGCTCCATAGCACGCAAGAAATCCTCATCCACCTGCATCGCCTCTAAATCACCTTTGGCGCCGAGTTTTGCCTGCTCTACTAAACGATCTCTTTGAATTACTGGATCGATTAATTCAGAGTAACCGGTTGCTAACTCAAACCCATCTACATACAGATCCCATTTTTCAACGATGCCCGGAGTTTCGCGGTGTTCGCGAACTAGTGGAGAGGTATCAACTGGATATCCCATGACAAAGGTTGGGGTTTGCAGATTGTCTTTGTAGACATGCTCAAAAATCTCTTCTGCTAACTTGCCATGAATCCACTTTGGGTCGATCTTGAGCCCGATTTTGTGGGCGATTTTCTTAAGATCTTCAAAAGAGGTTTGTGGATTAACAACCTCGCCAACACTTTCGGAGATGGCGTCGTAGAAATTAATCTCTTTCCATTGCCCACCAAGATCGCTGACGCGACCATCATGATGTGTCACTTTGTGCGAGCCCGCGACAGCCAGGGCAGCGTTTTGGATTAACTCCTGGGTTAGCGCCTTCATATCCCGCCAATCGGCGTAAGCCCAATACATCTCGAGCATCGCAAACTCTGGTGAGTGGCTGGAATCAGCGCCCTCATTGCGGAAATTGCGGTTGATTTCAAATACTTTTTCCAGCCCGCCAACTACACAACGCTTTAAGAAAAGCTCTGGAGCGATTCGTAAAAATAAATCAATGTCATACGCGTTGCTGAAGGTTTTAAATGGACGGGCTGCAGCGCCACCATGCATAACCTGCAACATCGGGGTTTCTACTTCGATGAAATCATATTGATCAAAGGTGTTGCGTAAGGATTTCAAAACCTTTGGTCTAACCCGTGCAGTGTCGCGGGCCTCGGGGCGCACAATTAAATCTACATAACGCATCCGCACTCGAGTTTCCTCGTTGAGCGGGTTGTGTTCGTTAGGAAGTGGGCGTAAAGCTTTGGAGGCGATTTCAAAACTATTGGCCAAGATAGAAAGTTCGCCGCGCTTTGAGGTAATTACCTCACCGGTTACTGAAACTATGTCGCCCAGATCGATATCTGATTTCCAATTTTCTAATAATGCTTCGCCGACTTTATCTAAGGAAAACATGGCTTGGAGTTCGGTGCCATCACCTTCGCGCAGGGTTGCAAAGCAGAGCTTTCCAGTATCGCGTTTGAAAATGATGCGACCGGTTACGCTTTCAGTAACGCCTGATGATTTATCGGTTTCTAAATCTTTGAAACGCTCACGTATCTCTTTTAGGGATGCGGTGCGCGGTACTCGGACTGGATATGGTGCGACTCCGCGATCTAACAGCGCGTTGCGCTTTTCGCGTCTAATCCGTAATTGTTCTGGGAGGTCGTTTTCCACCATAGTGGCGGCAGTCTATCCATTCCGTTCATGCACTAGACGCAGGCCAATGAGTGTGAGATCTGGTTCGTGATAATCAATGGTTTCGGAAATTCCAAGTACCAGCGGTGCTAAACCGCCGGTAGCGATTACGGAGATTTTGTCATTGTCGGGATAGAGCGCATCCAACTCATCGCTTATGCGATTTACCAAGCCATCAACCTGGCCGGCAAAGCCGTAAATAGTGCCGGATTGCAGGGCTTCTACCGTGTTTTTTCCAATTACCGATTTTGGTTTTATCAATTCAACTTTGCGCAGCTGTGCCGCACGAGAGGCTAAAGCCTCAACTGATATCTCAATTCCTGGTGCAAGCGCTCCACCAAGGAACTCACCCTTTGGTGAAACAACATCAAGATTTGTTGAGGTACCGAAATCCACAACGATGCAGGCGCCTTCACCATAAAGATGGTTAGCTGCCAAAGTATTTACGATGCGATCTGCACCGATTTCTTTGGGGTTATCTACTAGTAATGGCACTCCGGTTTTAACGCCGGGTTCGATGATGGTGGTACGAATGTCTTTGAAGTATCTACCAATCATGGTGCGGGCTTCGCGAAGTACGGAAGGCACGGTAGAACAAAGCGCTAATCCAGTAATTGTGTAACCGGCAATTAATGAGCGGTACTGCAACAACAACTCATCTGCGGTATCACGAGCATCGGTTTTAACTCGCCAGGAATCAATCATCTCTTCACCATCAAAGATGCCAAGCACGGTGTTGGTATTTCCGATATCAATAGTGAGCAGCATTAGAAGTCCAATCCGATATCTAAAACGGGGGCTGAGTGGGTCAGCGCACCGACAGCTAAGTAATCCACGCCGGTTGCGGCGTAGGCGGCGGCGTTTTCAATTTTTAAGCCACCAGATGATTCCAACTTTGTTTTAAATCCTTTTGTTATTTCAACCGCTGCTTTGGTTTGCTCGATACTCATGTTGTCCAACAAGACAATGTCGACACCGGTTTGCAGCGCCTCCTTTAATTGTTCGAGGTTGTCGACCTCGACCTCAATTTCGACACCAGGGAACTCCTTTTTAACATTATTTATGGCAGCGGTAACCGATCCAGCGGCCGCAATGTGATTGTCTTTAATCAAGGCGCCATCACTTAAGGTCATACGGTGATTGGTGCCACCACCCATACGCACCGCGTACTTCTCTAATTCGCGCAGCCCAGGTGTGGTTTTGCGGGTATCTCTAACCTTTGTATTACCGCCTTCGACCGCTTTCACCCATTGCGCGGTCAAGGTAGCAATACCAGAGAGATGCGATAGGAAATTCAACGCGGTGCGCTCTGCCAAAAGAATTGCTCGAGTGTTGCCCTCTATCTTAATTAAAGCGGTGCCTGCATTAATCGCTTGACCATCCTTAACCAACAACTGGTAATTATTTAAACCGCATTGCTCTAGAACAACGGCGGCAATCAAAGTTCCGGCTACTACTCCGCTCTTTCGGGCAGAGAATGCGGCTTGGCTGATTTGATCTGCGGTAATTGTGGCTTTGCTTGTGATGTCACCATCATGAGCATCTTCAGCTAGAGCTTGTGCGACCCGTTGTTCAATTAAATCAATCTTTAATCCCGCGGTCTCAATCTGATTAACGAGCGATGGAGAGATCATTGAACACCTCCTCGGTAGTAGAGCTCCAGCTGCCATCGGCGGCGAGGTTTTG
>JBJOIM010000104.1:0-4114 GCA_046047175.1 Actinomycetota bacterium
GTGGCATGTTGCGTGACCCAGCCACTCGTGCTGAAGCAATGTCACTAATAACAACTAAGTAGTTTCTATGACCACACTGGTAATGGGGATTTTGAATGTCACCCCAGATTCCTTTGCCGATGGTGGCAGACATTTCTCACTGGAAAATGCCTTGGCCCGTGCCAACGAAATGATTGCAGAGGGCGTCGACATAATTGATGTGGGAGGGGAATCAACTAAACCTGGAGCAGAGCGGGTAAGTGAAGCTGAAGAGTTAGAACGAGTAATCCCAGTTATTACCGAGTTAGCAAAGCAACAAATTCAGATTTCAATTGATACAACTAGAGCGAATGTTGCGGCTAAAGCAATAAAGCTTGGGGTGCATTATGTAAATGATGTCAGCGGCGGATTGGCAGATCCCAAGATGTATCAGGTGATTGCTGATAATCCGCAGGTGCAGTACATCATCATGCATTGGCGGGCCCACTCTAAAAATATGCAGGAGCTCGCTACATATAAGGATGTAGTCAAAGAGGTAAAAGAGGAGTTAGAGGCGCGGATTGACTCGGCAATTGAAGCTGGGGTAAATCCTGAGCAAATCATCATTGATCCAGGTTTGGGGTTTTCTAAGTTTCCCGAACACAACTGGGAGCTGCTAAAAAACATTGATCGAATAGCGCTTTTGGGTTATCCAATCCTGGTTGGTGCCTCCAGAAAGAGGTTTCTCGGGGAGCTCATCTGGGCGGTGCGCACCCATTCGATAAAACCACATCGTGACGCAATCGCGACGGTAAATGCTTTCGCAAAAAATAGAGCGGAGTAGAGTGGCGGCGTGAGCGACAAAATCAGAGTTACCGGCGTCGAGGCTTTGGGATATCACGGACTTTATGACTCCGAGCGAGAAATTGGACAACCCTTTGTTGTGGATGTGGTTTTAGAGTTAGATCTAGAAAAAGCTGGCAAGACCGATGAGATTGATTACACCGTTGATTACAACGATATTGCGGTATTGATTCACAATGAAATCGTTGGACCGCCAATGAAGTTGCTCGAAACAATGGCGGAGAAAATTTGCGAAAAGATTTTTGCAGCTTATCCAATAGTTGAAGAGATAGAGGTAACGGTTCACAAGCCCCGCGCTCCAATCTCAGTTCCCTTCGGTGATGTTTCAATCACCATCAAAAGGGAGCGATGAAGGTAGTTATTGCACTGGGTGCAAACCTGGGTAATCCAAAACAGCAAATAACAGATGCAATCGCCAAAATCGGCGAGGTTGTAAAGATTGCAAAAATATCTTCACTTTATGAAACCGCACCTTTTCAGGTAAAAGATAAGCAACCCAATTACATAAACGCGGTTTTAATTGGCGATACTGAACTACAGCCCAAGGAGTTGATTCATAAATTACTTGGAATCGAAGCGCAGTTAGGTAGAGAGCGCACCTTCCAAAACGCAGCCCGCACCATCGATATAGACATAATTGATTACGAAGGTTTCTTTATGGAAAGCGATGAGTTAACCCTGCCTCATCCCAGGGCCCACGAACGCCGCTTTGTTTTAGAGCCCTGGGCGGAGATCGAGCCTGATGCGGTGCTGCGGGAACATGGTCCGATCAAGGAGCTTTTGGCCGCTCTGCCGTAGCGGGTTAAACTTTGTAACGCCTGGTACCACCAACGGACTGGAGCTTTATAAGTGAAGTTAATGCAACTCCTTACGGAGATAGAAAAGCCCTGCGCTTTTGTACCCACCATGGGTGCGCTACATGCTGGCCATCAATCACTTATTGCTCAGGCCCGCGAGCTTTGTGATGAGGTTATAGTTTCAGTTTTTGTTAATCCATTGCAGTTTGAGGATAAAGAAGATCTAGCAAAGTATCCCCGCACTCCAGAAAAAGATGCAGAGCTCGCAGCTGCAGCAGGTGCCACCATTCTTTGGACACCTAGTTATGAAGATATTTATCCCGCCCAAATCACAAAATTATCTGCCGGTGAATTAGGCGATAAATTTGAAGGGGTGCATCGCCCAGGACATTTTGATGGGGTACTTACAGTCGTGCACCGCTTGTTTGAATTGGTAAAACCTAAGTATGTGATCTTTGGCGAAAAAGATTTTCAGCAATTGTTTTTGATTAGCAAGATGGCGGCCCAACTTCATCCTGAGATTGAAATTGTTGCTGCACCTACCGTGCGTGAAACAAGTGGGCTAGCCATGTCCTCACGTAATGTGCGACTTGATAAAGATGCCCGTATTGCCGCTGATGTAATCAGCAAAGTTTTGCGCGCTGCAACTGAAAGTGATTCGGTAGCGCAAGCCAGAAAAGAACTTGCAGAGTTAGCTGTTAATCGAGATTTCAAATTGGATTATGCAGAGATCATCGATGAGACCACCTTTGAATTAGCAGACAATGAGACACAGCGAGCCCGAGCGATTGTCGCGGGCTGGATAAATGGTGTGCGTTTGATTGACAATATGGCGATGAAGCGAGCTCTGGTGCAGGTATGAGACTGCTAGCACCTACCCCTGGTTGGACCGCAAAGGCCGATGTCGTTGTTATTGGATCCGGCGTCGCCGGATTAACTACCGCACTGCAAATCCGTGCCCATAACCTCTCAGTTTTATTAGTGACAAAATCATTTATTGACGCTGGTTCTACTAAGTGGGCACAGGGTGGAATCGCTGCAGCTTTGGGACCTGGTGACTCTCCCGAACAACATGAAAAAGATACTTTGGTAGCAGGAGCGGGATTGTGCGATCTACCTGCGGTAAAGGTTTTAGTAAGTGAGGGACCAGAAGCGGTTCGTAAATTAATCGCCCGCGGTGCGGTATTTGATAAATCTGAAACCGGTGAAATCGCTTTGACCCGTGAAGGTGGACATTTACGTAACCGTATTTTGCATGCCGGCGGTGATGCCACCGGTGCTGAAGTATCGCGTGCATTACTAGCGGCGGTCTCTAATGATCCTGGAATTGAAGTTGTAGAACATGCTTTAGTTCTTGACGCACTTAAAACCAGAACCGGTCGTGTATGTGGCGTAACACTGCACGTTATCGGTGAAGGTCGTCGTGATGGTGTTGGTCAGGTTTTGGCTCGGGCTGTTGTTTTAGCAACTGGTGGTTTAGGACAGGTTTACTCACAAACTACTAACCCATCAGTTTCAACTGGTGATGGAGTTGCCTTAGCGCTGCGCGCAGGGGCTGCGGTAGCTGATGTTGAGTTCATTCAATTTCATCCCACAGTTTTGTATATGGGCGAAGGCTCCAAAGGACAACAGCCATTAATTTCAGAGGCGGTGCGTGGAGAAGGCGCCTTCTTAGTTAATGACAAAGGTGAAAGATTTATGCAGACGGTACATCCGCTAGCTGATCTTGCACCACGTGACATTGTTGCTAAAGAAATCTCCCGACAGATGAAGTTAACTGGCGCCCAACATGTTTGGCTTGATGCGCGAGGTATCGCAGATTTTGCCGAGCGGTTTCCAAATATTTTTGCATCCTGCAAAGAGATTGGAATTGATCCAGCACAAGACAGTAGCCCCTGCCTCGCACTATGCATCAGGTGGCGTACGCACTGATTTAAATGGCCATTCCTCAGTTCCGGGGCTATATGCAGTGGGAGAGACCGCCTGCACCGGTGCCCACGGAGCCAATCGCTTGGCCTCGAACTCTTTGTTAGAAGGTTTGGTATTTGGTGCCCGCATCGCCGAAGACATTGCCGCAAACCTTTCGGAGTTTGAAAATCCTGAACCGCAAGATGCCAATGAGTTTTTGCTTTCGCCATCAATCCGCGGTGAGTTACAACGCGCGATGTCTAAAGGCGCTGCAGTAGTGCGCACCAAGGAAAGTTTGCAGGAAACTTTGGCAGCTCTAGATAAGTTAAAAAACGCCACAACAATCTTTGCCAACCTGGATGCCTGGGAAACCACCAATCTTTATCTTTTGGCTACCGCGATTGTGAAATCCGCATTAGAACGCACTGAATCACGCGGCTCACATTTCCGTGGTGATTATCCGAACGAGTCGGAAAATTGGATTAAGAGAATTCACCAAAACCTCGCCGCCGATGGCAGCTGGAGCTCTACTACCGAGGAGGTGTTCAATGATCTCTCCATCGCTCGTTAATCAGATTGAGACCGCG
>JBJOIM010000105.1:0-2952 GCA_046047175.1 Actinomycetota bacterium
CTTACTGACGCGCTCAGTAATAATTGCCAGTGTTCCATCCAGGCCATCTGCCGCAAGTGATAGCACCAATAGTGCAATAGCCCAGTTTGAATCAATCAACATTAAGAAACCAACAGCCAAAAGCAAGGATAAATAACTCAATCCGTTAGGGGTAACCTTTAATTTAGAAATGAAACTGCAAACTGCAAAACTTATAGATAACCAGCCTTTGACTATGCCTTTAACCTCCGCATCACCATGCAGCTTGCTCCACTCTAAAAAGAAATCTTCCCGCTTCATTTCAAACCAATCCGTTTGACAATTTCCTTAGTAGAGATTGCAGAGTTCATAGTATAGAAGTGCAAGCCAGGTACTCCATGATTTAACAACTCTTGGCAAATTTCTACAGCAATCTCGATTCCAGCCTCTCTTAAACGCTCGGGATCGGACTCATGTTTCGAAATTCTCTCTTGCACATGAGTTGGAAGTGGAGTTCCTGAAAGCTGTGACATGCGATTTAATTGTGCAATATTTGTTATGGGCAATATCCCGGGGTAAACAGCAAGTTTAGAGCCAGCCATCTTCAAACTTTGAACTAAATTAAAGTACCTATCTACTTCGAAGAAAAATTGAGTGGTCGCAAAACTAGCCCCTCTTCTCTCCTTTTCCAATAAGACCGCAATATCTCTTTTGAAATCCCCTTTGGATGATGGGTGGCCATCTGGAAAAGCAGCAACGCCAACTTCAAAACCTTTCTTTACTCCCAAAGAAACCAATTCGTCAGCATGATCAAAACCATTTGGTGTTGAAATCCAATCTGCTTGTGGCCCGCCGTGAGGATCACCGCGTAAGGCTAAAATGGATTTAATTCCAGATTCTGAATACTGCTGCAGAATCTTTTCCAGCTCTGTTTTGGTGGATCCAACACATGTTAGGTGAGCGATAGTTGGAATGCCGGTGCGCGTAGTTATAGCAGAGGTAATTCTTATCGTTCGATCTCTAGAGGAACCTCCGGCACCGTAGGTCACAGATGCGAAATCGGGAGGACAATCTTCGAAGGCTGCTAAAGCCTCCCAAAGTCGGGCCTCTCCCGCCTCATCCTTGGGCGGAAAGAATTCAACGGAAAAAGTAGGCGAGCCAGACATATAGCGGGAGGGTACCGTTGCGCCGTGAAATCTTTGGAACTTTCTCAGATTAGACATGAGCTGAATCAGATACTGGCGGAGTTCACCACCTCTCGAAGCGCCAACCTAGAAGGTATTGGCTCAGAGCTAGGGCCTGTGGCTAAGGCGATGACAGATTTCATAAACGATGGTGGAAAAAGATTTAGGCCCCTTTTTGCTTACTTGGGCTACCTGGCAAGTGGCGCAAACCCTCGGCCAGAAATTTTAAAGGCCTGTACAGCGCTGGAGCTAGTCCATGTTTGCGCTCTAATTCATGACGATGTTATGGATGGGTCAGATACCAGGCGCAATAAACCTGCCATTCACAAATTATTTGAAGGTATTCATCGCTTGGAGAAATTAAAAGGCGATCCGCAACGATTCGGTACCGCATCTGCAATTTTGTTAGGTGATTTGGCTTTGGTCTGGGCGGATCGAATGCTGGTGGAATCTGGAATCACTCAGTCAGAGTTTATTAATTGCCAAGAGGTATTCTGTGAAATGCGTGATGAGTTGATGGCTGGACAGTACTTGGATGTTTTGGAAGGTGCGCTAGCTACGACAAGTGTTGAGAGATCTCTAAAAGTAGCTCGATTCAAATCAGGCAAGTACTCCATAGAACGGCCCTTGCACTTTGGAGCCGCACTGGCAGGGCGAAATGATATCTTCCAAACTTTCTCCAGATACGGATTACCGCTTGGTGAAGCTTTTCAATTGCGTGATGATCTCCTTGGGGTATTTGGCGATTCCAAAATCACTGGAAAGCCATCTGGTGATGATTTACGTGAAGGCAAGCGCACTGTTCTAATCGCGACAACCATTGAGCTGGCAGCTCCAGCAGAAAAAGAAAAAATCCAGAATGGTCTTGGTAGAGCTGATATCTCTGACGGAGAAATTGCCGAATTACAGCAAATAATCCAGGGTTGCGGTGCAAAGGACAAGGTTGAGAAGCTAATCACAGAGTTGACCGAGCAGGCGGTTTTCGCATTGCGAGATCCACTTATTGATACCAAGATTGCCTCTGGATTAGAGGAAATGGCCATAATCGCTACCCAACGGAGCTTATAAATGCGCACCATCAAAGGTAAGAGCGATCATGTTGTTGTAGTTGGGGCTGGATTGGCTGGACTCAGCACCGCTTTACGTCTCGCCGGTGCAGGTAGAAAAGTTACTGTAATTGAGCGGGAATCTTTTCCCGGTGGTCGAAATGGTTTACTGGAAAAATCCGGTTATTCATTTGATACCGGACCGACTGTATTGACCATGCCGGACTTAATCTCTGATGCTCTCGCCTGCGTTGGCGAGAAGTTGGAGGATTGGCTTGAGTTGATGCCCCTTCAGCCTTTGTATCGAGCTTTTTATCATGATGGATCTCAGTTAGATGTGCATGCTGATACAGCTCAAATGGAGGCTGAGATTGAAAAGGTAATCGGCAGTGATGAAGCGGCGGGATATCGTCGTTATGTTGATTTTGTTACCAAGCTTTACCGCTATGAGATGAATGATTTTATTGATAGAAATATTGATACACCATTTAATCTTCTTACACCTAATTTAGCTCGATTAATTGCACTTGGTGGTTTTAGAAGATTAGCTCCAAAAGTGTCACAATTTCTAAAAGATCCCAGAACTCAGAAGGTTTACTCATTCCAGGCTATGTATGCCGGAGTTTCACCACAGCAAGCGCTGGCAATTTATGCGGTTATTGCATACATGGATTCAGTTAATGGTGTCTTCTTTCCAAAGGGTGGAATGCATGCGCTTCCACGCGCTTTGGCTGGAGCAGCTGCGAAGCATGGCGTTGAGTTTA
>JBJOIM010000106.1:0-2881 GCA_046047175.1 Actinomycetota bacterium
GAGGCTATCGATTTTGTTGTGCTAGCCAGATATATGCAGATTCTCTCCGCAGAGTTTTGCCAACAAAACGCCAACCAGATCATAAATATTCATCACTCATTCCTGCCAGGTTTTAAAGGTGCAAAGCCTTATCACCAAGCACACTCCAAAGGAGTAAAAATTATCGGAGCAACCGCTCACTTTGTAACCTCTGATTTAGATGAAGGTCCAATCATCGAGCAAGATGTTGCACATGTAACTCATGCCTCTACCCCAGAGCAGTTAATTGCAATTGGTCGCGATATTGAAAGAAGGGTATTGGCCAAAGCTGTGCGACTTTATGCGGAAGACAAAATCTTTATCGTCGGAAATAGAACAGTAGTATTCAATTAATCGAAGATTGATTGAGATAGGCTATTTTTTATGTCCAACCGGGAAATAAATCGTAAGCCCAATCGAAAGGTTGAGGATTACTCTGAAATTTATGCAATCCTGGATGAAGGATTAGTGGCCCATGTTGGTTTTATCGATCCAGAGAGTAAAGAGCCTGTAGTTATTCCAGTTGCTTATGGCAGAGATGGAGATCGCATTCTCTTCCACGGCTCGACGGGATCTCGAATGTTTATGGCTCTAAAAGCTGGAGCTCAAATCTGTGCCACCGTGACCTTGATCGATGGAATTGTTTCAGCACGCAGCCCCTTTAACTCTTCGATGAATTACCGCTCAGTGATGGCCTTTGGTGTTGGCAAAGTTCTGGAGGGTGAAGAGAAGATAAAAGCTTTGTATGCGGTGAGTGAAAGATTGATTCCTGGACTTTGGGATGCGGGCCGAGAACAAACCGCTAAAGAGTATGCCCAAACCATGATGGTGGAATTGAAGTTAGATGATGTGACCGCCAAAAAACGTTCGGGAGAAGCGAATGATCCTGATGACGCATCATTGCAAATCTGGGCAGGGGTTATTCCTGTCGAAATGAAATTCGGTGAACCCATTACAAATCAAGATTCAAAACATGTTGAGGTTCCCGATTACATAATTAATTTTGAGAGTAATCGAAAAACTAAATAAAAAACCAAATAGAAACGAAAAGATCGTGTCCTTGGCCGGAGTTGAACCGGCGACCTACCGCTTAGGAGGCGGTTGCTCTATCCACTGAGCTACAAGGACTTATGTGAATCTGACAATAATAAACGAGCGTAATTGAACGGTAAATTGCGGAATGCCTAATTATGGGCTACCGTACGCACGAATCTCGTTTGGAGTTGATTTAATAATGAAAGCCCTAGTAATTGGTGCGGGCGGTGTTGGAAGAGCGATATCAAATATCGCAGCACGGAGATCTTTTATCACCTCAATGGTGATTGCTGACCGAACCCTAGCCCGCGCAGAAGAAGCTGTATATCGCGTTAAGGACCCTCGTTTTTCCGCAGCCCAGGTTAATGCTGCAGAGCTTGAGGATTTACGTGAGTTAATCCGTAAAGCCGATCCCGATGTAGTAATCAATGCGGTAGATCCGCGTTTTGTCATGCCGATCTTCTTGGCCTGCGAAATCGAAAACACAAATTACATTGATATGGCGATGTCGCTATCTCGTCCACACCCTCACTACCCACATCGCGAAACCGGTGTGAAGTTAGGCGATGAGCAGTTTGCTCGTGACTGGAACTGGGAAGAGCGCAAGATTTACGCACTTGTTGGAATGGGTGTCGAGCCCGGCATGAGTGATATTTTTGCCAAATACGCCGATGATCAATTGTTCAGTCGAATTGATTCCATAACCGTGCTAGATGGTTCCAACCTGCGGGTTGAAGGTGCCGACTTTGCTCCATCATTTTCAATTTGGACCACTATCGAAGAGTGCTTAAACCCACCTTTGGTTTGGGAGGATGGTCGTGGATGGTTTACCACCGAACCATTTAGCGAACTTGAAACCTTTGATTTCCCGGAAGGTATCGGTCCTGTTGAGTGCGTAAACGTGGAGCACGAAGAGGTTGTTCTAATTCCGCAAAAAATCGATGCCAAAAAGGTTAACTTTAAGTATGGCTTAGGTGCCGAGTTCATTCAGATCCTCAAGACAATCAATATGTTGGGCATGGATCGCAAGGAAAATGTTGAGGTGCAGGGAGTATCTGTTGCACCTCGAGATCTACTCGCGGCTTCACTTCCAGATCCAGCCACACTTGGCTCACGCATGAAGGGTAAAACCTGTGCGGGTGCATTAGTTCGTGGATTGGATAAGTCCGGTAAACCGAAAGCGGTTTATATCTACAACGTGGTTGATAATGAATGGTCTATGCAAGAGTACGGAGATCAAGCTGTTGTCTGGCAGACCGCAGTTAACCCAGTTATTGCAATGGAGTTAATCCACAAGGGTGTGTGGCAACCGCTTGGTGTAAATGGCCCAGAATGGTTTGATCCAAAACCATTCCTCGAGTTACTTCCGCAGTATGGAACCTCATGGCATATTCGCGATGAGGATGCCAGCGACATCAAGCCTTAAACAAAGATATGAATAGACCAATCGCTCTGATAACCGGCGCAACTGTCGGAATTGGTGCCGCCTTTGCTGAACTCTTAGCAAAGGAGAGTCATGATTTGGTTATTGTGGCGAGAGACCTCAATCGACTAAATGAAAAGGCTGAAAGTTGGCGTAATAAATTTGGTATAGAGGTAGAGGTAATTCAAGCCGATATTTCTCGAGATGAAGATATCCGACGTCTCGAGCTGCGCTTACAGAATATAAGTAGACCGGTTGAGGTTTTGGTTAATAACGCTGGCTTTGGAATTAATAAGAGCTTCACTACCAGTGACACTGCAGAAGAGATTGCTCTGTTGGATGTCTTGGTAACTGCTCCGATGCGGTTAATGCATGCTGTCCTGCCCGGCATGAAACAGCGAAATA
>JBJOIM010000107.1:0-2871 GCA_046047175.1 Actinomycetota bacterium
GCATCCAAATAAACATAACCATCAGCTAAATCCAAAACCTCTTCAATAAAAGCTGGATCAATTAACCAGGTACGCACACCACTTCCGGGGTTTACAAACAATCCACCAAACTCACCACCTGGTGAGACTGATAAAGCCAGATCATTATTTATAAATCTGCCATCAGCCAATCTGGTTGTTGGCGCACTCAAAGTAATTAAAGTGTTGGCATGTACCGCCGGCATTCCAATCACTACAAACAAAGAAGCTACAAAAACACTAAGCAGTCGTCTCATTACAACAACTCCTTAGATCTAGCGATCAACTTCTTTTCATCGGGATAAGCCAGCTTGCTGACAATCTCATCCAATGGGAACCAACGCACATCATCAACCTCAGAGACCTGTGGCGCGATCTTGCCGCCCACCTCTTTAAATAAAAAGTGGTGAACGGTTTTGTGAATTCTTTTGCCAGAGGCCATAAACCAGAAATCAATTACCCCAAGTGATTTCTCAATCTGACTTTCAATTCCAGTCTCCTCCAAAACCTCACGCACCGCCGCCTGCTCCGGAGTTTCACCCTCCTCGATGTGACCTTTGGGAAGTGACCACAACAATCTCTCTCGCTTTACATCTTTGGCATCGATGCGACCAATCAATAATCCTTTAGTTCCAGATGCATCAACCACCAAACCACCAGCGCTCACCTCATCAACTCTGCGGGCATAGCTCTGCCGCGCCGGTTTTTTCTGTTGCGATTGTGAGTGTGAGCGTTGTGAAGATTTAGAACGGGAACGCTTGCGCCTCCGTTTTTTCTTAACTTCTTCGCCGCCCGCACTAGGTGCCGGGGTCATAAAGGTAAGCCTACTGTTCGAGGCTGGTCGGTAACCTTAGGCACATATGGAAACCCCACACTCTGCGGCAAGTGAGATTGCCATCTCAGTTTTGCGTGAGCGCGCCCCGCTGGCCTTTGATCTCGCGGCGCAGTTCAAGGCAAATGGTTTCCGCCTTGCATTAGTTGGCGGCCCGGTTCGCGACGCTTTATTAAATCGCTTAGGAAGCGATTTAGATTTCACAACTGATGCTCTACCGGAAGATACAAAAAAGATTTTAAAAAAATGGGCTGATGATATTTGGGATGTTGGCATTAAATTCGGAACTATTGGTGCCAAGAAATCTGAAATAACTTTTGAGGTCACTACATATCGCGCCGATAGTTATGAAGCAGATTCTCGCAAACCCGAAGTTAACTTTGGTGACAATATCCAAGGTGATTTGTTGCGCCGTGACTTCACAGTAAATGCGATGGCAATCGAGTTAACTACTGATCAACCAGAGTTTATTGATCCATACAATGGGGTAAATGATTTGCTGCGCAAAGTTTTACGTACCCCCACCAAACCTGAGATCTCCTTCTCTGATGATCCACTTCGTATGTTGCGCGCTGCGCGCTTTGCTGCACAGCTCAATTTTGCAATTGCAGATGATGTTTTAAAAGCTATGAAAGAAATGGCAGATCGCCTATCCATCATCTCTGCCGAGCGCATCCGTGATGAGTTTACAAAGACATTAATGTCCAACCATCCCCGTATCGGCATTACGATCTTGGTGGACACTGGTTTGTGTGAAAAGTTTTTACCGGAAATCCCAAAACTGCGGCTAGAGATTGATGAACACCATCACCACAAAGATGTTTATGAGCACAGCCTTACCGTTCTGGAGCAATCAATTTCTCTAGAGCACCGATTGGATGGCCCAAATTTGGTTTCCCGACTGGCCGCTTTGTTACATGACATCGGAAAACCAAAGACCAGAGCCTTAATTCCTGGTGGCGGGGTTTCATTTCATCACCACGAGGTAGTTGGTGCTCGCCTAACAAAAGAGCGGTTAAAAAAGCTGCGTTTTGATCATCACATAGTTGAAGAGGTATCCCAGTTGGTGTTTTTACACCTACGTTTTCATGGTTATGGCGATGGAGCTTGGACCGACTCCGCGGTACGTCGCTATGTCCGTGATGCCGGGGATTTACTAACCCACCTTCATGTTTTAACCCGCGCTGATTGCACCACTCGAAATGTTAAGAAAGCAGAGCGGTTGGCGAGACATTACGATGATTTAGAAAATCGGATTCAAGCTTTGATGGAGCAGGAAGAGTTACTAAAGATCAGACCTGATCTAGATGGTCATGCCATCATGCAACTTCTTGGCATTCCGGCGGGACCAATAATCGGTAAAGCTTATGAGTATCTTCTTGAACTGCGCTTAGAGCATGGACCACTTGGGGCAGAGCGCGCCGAGCAAGAGCTACGAAATTGGTGGGCTAAAAATCAGAGTTAAACTGTTTTGGTCGTAGCAAAACTAAAGCGACCAACACATAACTCAACGCAATAAGAGTTGGCAAAACCGCTGAGACTCCATCGCCCGGCAAAACAAAGGCTGCGATAATCGCACCACTTACAATTCCGGCGTTGACCATTACATCGTAAACCGCAAACACTCTTCCGCGGTACTCATCAGCAATCTTGGATTGCACCAAAGCATCATTGGTAACTTTCACACCCTGTCCTGCCATACCGGTAAAAAATCCAGTTGCTACTAAGAAAAACTCATTTTGTTCAAAGGCCAACGCGATCGGCAATATCGCACTAGCAAATAACGAATAACGGATCCAGGCATGCCTACCAAAACGTTGTACCCCAAATGGTGCAATTACTGCGCCGATAGTTATGCCAATTCCAGCAATTGTTATAGCAAAGGCAAAACCCGCCAATCCACTCTCAGGGTTTGCTGGATCATGGAAGGTGTTGCGATTTAGCAACAGCGCCATCAGAGTCAGCGCTGTTAAACCACCGCGTTGTACCGCGGTAGCTGTGATACCAAGGAAGCAATCCCT
>JBJOIM010000108.1:0-2864 GCA_046047175.1 Actinomycetota bacterium
TACTCACCAGCTTGGCTTTAGTATCAGTTAAGCGGGGCCAAACCAAACCAAGAAATGCAGCCGGCACAGCTGCATCAAGTCCCCACGCAGATGGATCACGAATACTCTTGGCGCCAAGCGCGCCAATTAATGTAAATAAATTCCAGAATAAATAAACCCCAATACCGGTGGCCCAGAACCCATAACGGCTGGCTGCCTGCCCCTTAACTTCTTGATTGAGAGCCACTCCAGTTGATTCATCAATAGTTAGTTGTGCACCAATAATCTTTTTTAAACCGGTCAAAGACAAAACCGGGGCCATGCGCAATCCATAAAGACCGTTGCGTAATCCCAGAAGTGAGCCGGTTGCAATTGCACTTAGGGCCGAACCACCAGCACCCATGACACCAACCACCGCGAATTGGGAGGCTCCGGAGAAAAGTAGGAGCGAGAGGAGACAGGTTTGCAGGACGGAAAATCCTGAGCCGATTGCAGCAGCACCGAAAGCTGCTCCGTATGTGCCAACAGGTATCGCCACGGCCAGTGAGTCGCGCAACACCACACGCTTATCGAAGGGTGCTCCGCTAAGTGACACGCGCCAATTGTGCCTTAGAAATTCATGACCCTGGGCCAGGTAGTAGATAAGGTCACGCACGTGAGCGAACAAAACCATCCTGAAATTGTCTTCCGTGACGATGTATCTGTAGAACTTGTCAAAGCTAGTGCTAATGATGCCGATGTCATTTGGGCGGCAAGAGTTTCAACGGCGGGAGAGAACTCATTGGATGAAATCAACTCTGATCCAGCGAGATCGGCTGGCTTGATCAATTACTTGGCTCGGGAGAGACATGGTTCGCCTTTCGAGCACACCTCAATGACTTTCTTTATCAGTGCTCCGATATTTGTATTTCGTGAGTTTATGCGCCACCGCATTGCTTCTTATAATGAAGAAAGCGGACGTTATCGGGAACTTAGTCCGGTGTTTTACATTCCAAATAAAGAACGTAAATTGGTTCAAACCGGCAAAACGGGACATTATGTTTTCGTTGATGGAACAGATGAGCAGTACCAAATATCTGTTGCAGCGATGAAGGAGAGTTACACCGTTGCATATGCAAATTACAAGAAGATGTTGGATGCCGGGGTAGCCCGTGAAGTTGCCCGCGCGGTTTTGCCTGTTGCGCTCTACTCATCAATGTATGTAACGATGAACGCTCGTGCATTAATGAACTTCTTATCCCTGCGCACCAGCAGAGAGGGATCTCATTTTCCAAGCTACCCACAAAGGGAGATTGAGATGGTGGCGGAAAAGATGGAGGAGCATTTTGCCCGCTTAATGCCACTTACCTACGCTGCATTTGAGAAGTCAGGACGGGTAGCCCCTTAACAGGAGTAACCTTTCGCCATGTCGATTCACCCGCCATTTGGCCGTCTGCTCACCGCAATGGTGACCCCCTTCAAAGATGATCTTTCAATTGATTGGGATGGCGTCGAAAAGTTAGCGGAGCACTTAATTCAATCAGGCCACGATGGCATTGTCCTAAATGGCACTACAGGTGAAGCGCCCACAACTAGTGATGAAGAAAAAGTTGAAATTATCAAGGTTGTAAAAAAAGTTGCGGGTTCGCGCGCAAAGATTGTTGCAGGAGCTGGCAATAACGAAACCTCACATTCGGTTGAGCAGGCCAAGATGGCCGCTGATGCAGGAGCTGATGGTTTGCTAGTTGTTACCCCTTATTACAACAAACCACCACAGGCAGGAATTGCTGCACACTTCAAAGCGATGGCAGATGCCACCGATGTCCCCGTCATGCTTTATGACATTCCGGGAAGAACCGGTGTTCAAATCGAGCCAGACACGATTGTGCAATTAGCAGAACACCCCAACATTGTTGCGCTTAAGGATGCCAAAGGAGATGTGGCCTCCACTTCATGGGTAATCAAGAGATCAGGAATTCCGGTTTACTCTGGAGATGACATTTTGAATCTTCCACTGCTCTCTGTTGGCGCGGTCGGATTTGTGTCCGTATGTGGCCATACTGTTGGAAGAGATTTACGAGAACTTCTAGATTCCTGGTTTTCTGGAAATACCGACCGCTCACTTGAAATCCATCAGAAATTATTACCGGTGTACACCGGAACCTTCCGCACTCAAGGTGCGATACTCACCAAAGCTGCTTTGAACATGATGGGGTTGCCAGGCGGAAAGGTTAGATTGCCACTCGTTGATGCAACTTCGGCACAAATCTCTCAACTGCGTGAGGATCTGCGTGCCGGTGGCGTGAAAGTCAGCTAATGAATCATCCGCATCCCGATCTCGGGTTGCCACCAAAGCTTTCTCCACAAACTCTGCGCATAGTTGCGCTTGGTGGATTGGGCGAAGTTGGCCGAAATATGACGGTATTTGAATATGCCGGTCGACTACTCATAGTGGATTGTGGTGTTTTGTTCCCGGAAGAGAATCAACCTGGTGTCGATTTAATTTTGCCGGATTTCTCTTACATCCGCGAGAGATTAAATGACATAGAGGCGGTCTTTCTTACCCACGGCCACGAGGATCACATCAGCGCTCTTGGTTATTTGTTGCGGGAGCGAGAAAACATTCCAGTTATCGGCTCAGCTCTCACTCTGGCATTTTCAAAAGGAAAACTGAAGGAGCACCGTATTTCTCCTATCACTATTGAGGTACGCGAAGGACAACGGAGGAAAGTTGGAGATTTCGAATTAGAGTTCATCGCAGTAAATCACTCAATTCCAGATGCTTTGGCGGTTGCAATTAAAACCCCAGCAGGCATAGTGCTGCACACTGGTGATTTTAAGATGGATCAATTACCACTTGATGGTCGTACGACTGACCTGGCGCGTTTTGCCGCTTTAGGTGAATC
>JBJOIM010000109.1:0-2831 GCA_046047175.1 Actinomycetota bacterium
GCCTCTGTGCGACGCTCTTTAACGTAAGCCAAGTGGGTTTTGTATGGCTCATTCTTTATCGGTGAGGGTGGATTGTTTTTATCGCGACCAGCAGGAAAACCACAACGTGGGCAATCCCATTCATCTGGAACCACAACAGTTCCATCCTCTGCAAATGATGGTTTAGTTTCATGACCATTCAAGCACCAGTATGAAACTCGGAAACGAGCGATAGCCTCGCCGCGTTCAGCCTCGCCCATTGGGCCAGCACCGACACGGGAACCACGGATTGCGCTTCCACCAGCCATTTTTTCTCCTTAGGGTCTAACTAATTGATAATCTTATTGGGAAATAAATTTTATTTTAGAACTAAACCAAGTGCTATTACCGTGGCAAACCAAATGCCGCCCACGACGATGGTGATGCGGTCCAAATTCTTCTCAACTACAGAGGATCCTCCATAGGTAGAGGACATTCCGCCACCAAATAGGTCTGACAACCCACTGCCCTTACCTTTGTGGAGCAAAACTAGAAGAATCATCAAGATGCTGGAGATCACCAGCAGAATTGACAGTGCTAAAGACACGACACGCTCCTTGTTGCTACCTAATAAATATCGGACATGGGAGTTGTTTCCCGAAGAGGGCCAATACTACCCAATCCCCTCAGCAATCACCGCATTGCCGGAGCCGGCCCGCTCAGCCTCTAAAGGACGCGATGGAATTTACAGATTCGGGCAAACTCCTCAGGGTCGAGGCTAGCTCCGCCAACTAATGCTCCATCGACATCTGGCTGCTTCATTATCTCCACGATATTCGCAGATTTAACAGAGCCTCCATAAAGGATTCGAGCATTCCCGGCAATCTCTTCGCTACCAATCTTTGCCAATTCAGTTCTAATGGCGCCACAAACCTCTTGAGCATCTTCTGGGGTTGCGGTCTTTCCAGTTCCGATAGCCCATACCGGTTCATACGCAAAGACAATCTTCTTTAACTCTGGCTTATGAAAACCCTTAAGGCCTTCTCGAACTTGATTTAAAACATGCTGAACATGAGTACCAGATTCACGAATTGATAACTCTTCTCCGATGCAAAATATCGGAGTCATTTCATTTTCCAATACCGCTCTAATCTTCTTGTTGATTAGTTCATCACCTTCATTGTGAATTGCGCGGCGCTCCGAGTGGCCGACAACGACATAACTGCAATCCAATTTCTTCAACATGCTGCCAGAAATATCTCCAGTGTATGCACCTGATTTCTCTGGTGAAACATCTTGAGCTCCATATGAGAGTTTCAAACGATCTCCGTCTACCAAAGTTTGAACTGAGCGGATATCGGTAAATGGTGGCAGGACCACAACATCAACCGCATCAAAGTCACGATCCTCAAGAGAGTAAGCCAGCTTTTGTGTAACGGCGATTGCCTCCAGATGATTCAAGTTCATCTTCCAGTTACCTGCGATCAGTGGCTTGCGTGACATCTTCTCTCCTTATGTTGTGATACGGATTAAAGCAGTGCGGTTAACCCGGGAAGTTCTTTGCCCTCTAGATACTCTAGGGAAGCTCCACCACCGGTTGAAATGTATCCAAACTCATCATCCTTAAAGCCCAAGGCACGCACCGCTGCAGCAGAATCTCCACCGCCAACAACAGAAAGTCCATTTACTTGAGTTAAAGCCTGCGCGACAGCTTTGGTGCCAGCAGCAAAGTTTGAGAATTCGAAAACACCCATGGGGCCATTCCAAAAGACGGTTTTGCAACTTTTAATTGCTGTAGCAAACGCCTCTGCGCTCTTGGGTCCAATATCCAAACCCATTTGATCAGCTGGAATTTCATCTGCTGAAACAACCTTTGGAGATTCATTTGCAAAAGCAGGGGCAACCACAATGTCGCTTGGCAAAAGAACCTCAACACCCAATTGTCTTGCTCTTTCGAGTAGCTCTATTACTAATGGAATTGAATCAGTTTCGACTAAAGAGGTGCCGATCTCTTTGCCTTGCGCGGCAAGGAATGTGAAAACCATCCCGCCACCAATAGCGAGCAAATTTACTTTATCCAGAAGATTGCTGATAACACCTATTTTGTCGGAAACTTTGGCGCCACCCAGAACTACTCCGTAAGGCCTTTCAGGTGATTGGGTAAGTTTCTTAAGAACCTCTACCTCCGCTGAGATTAAATTCCCCGCAGCATGAGGTAAATTTTTGGCGGCCTCATAAACTGATGCATGCTTGCGATGCACCGCCCCAAAACCATCACCTACATATACTTCGGCAAAGGCAGATAACTTGCTGGCAAACGCCGCTCGCTCTGATTCATCTTTGCTGGTTTCTGCAGCTTCATATCTGACATTTTCTAATAGAACTACTCCGCCTGGTTTCAGCCCTCGGACAGCATTTGTTGCGCTCTCTCCTACGACATCTGTTGCAAATACAACTGGACTTCCCAATAACTCCTCAAGTCGTTTAGCAACTGGAGCTAGGGACAGCTCTGGCTTTCTCTCGCCTTTAGGCCGACCCAGATGGGCCACGATTATTAGAGCTGCACCTGCAGAGAGCAACGCATTTATTGTGGGCAAAGAGGCTCTAATTCGACCATCATCGGTAATTACTCGATTGCCTGATCCATCATCCTTCAATGGCACATTTAGATCACAGCGAAGCAGAACTGTCTTGTTGCTAACTTCGAGCGCAGCCAAACCCTTAATATCTGAGGTCATTGGAGAGAACCTAAAAAGCTTTAAAGGCTCTTGCCGATGAATTTCATGAGATCAACGAGACGGTTTGAATAACCCCACTCATTGTCATACCAACCGGCAACCTTGGCTTGATTACCAATTACCTTAGTGATGCCA
>JBJOIM010000110.1:0-2723 GCA_046047175.1 Actinomycetota bacterium
ATAGAGATTATGAACTCAAAATCTTTGGGATCTGATTCGGCGGCGATATCTAGTACCCGCTCTAGGGTATTAAGACCCTCATCTACCTCGCCCGATAAAACCTGAGCCTTACCAAGTTCGAATGAGGCGTAGGTCAATCTGCGGTGATCATGAGCGGTAGTAAAAACATCAACCGCTTTCTGTGCGGCAGCTAGCGCTGATTCAGCATCACCTAACTCGGTATAGCAATGGGCAATCTTCTGATCGCAACGCGCAACATGTATAACTTCACGGGCGGCTTTAAAGTATTTACGCGCTTCATAAAAAGCTTCCAGCGCCTCTTTGTATTTCTTCAACTCGCGATAAGCGCAACCAATTAAATGGAAATCAGTGGCGGCACCAAGTTCGTTGCCATCGATGAGGTGCTCGCGTGCACACTCCTCCATACAGTCAATGGTGTTTTTGTATTCTTTCGAGCTGAACCACCACTCACCTAAGGTGCAAGCTAGTTCTAGTGCAATTGGTGATTTGTTTTCCCGTAACAACTCAACCGCTTTACTCATTGCGGTTGCTGCTTCCGTCATTCTCTTTAATTGATTTAAGTTGTAACCGATCGCAGAGTAGGCCTGCGCTAAGCCTTCGGTTGGTGCAGCAGAGCCCAACTCCGAGTAAATATCACGAGCAGTTTCTGCAAGGGCTAAAGCTTCGTCATATTGGCCACGCGCATAGATTCTCGCGCTTAATTCGTAGTAAGTGCTGGCACGTTCAATTCCTTGAGTTTCCGGAATTCTCTCCCACAACATTTCTTCGGTGATGATGTCATCATTTAGTTCATCATCGTTGTGTTCGTCGGCCAATGCATCCCCTCCTTCAAACTTGGCTCTAAACCTAGCAGGAGGAGATGCATAGCATCGCTCTCAAAAGGTGAGTTTTTACAGTGAATCAGCCTTTCCAAGCACCACTGTGAAGGTGCGGCTACCGCCAGATGGCATATCAACGGTGATCTTCACACTATCGCCAGGCGCATAGGAACGGATGCGAACAATTGCGGAGATCAAATCATTGATCTTTCGACCATCAATCTCTCTAATAATCGCACCTGCTGGAATTCCGGCTTTTGCCGCTGCTTCTCCTTCAACTATCCGCAGAATCTTGGCGCCGGTTCCGGTGTATGCGGTATCAAAGTTGATACCGAGGAATGGGCGTGAAGATTTGCCGGTGGCGATAATTTCATCAACAACTCTCTTGGCTTGATTGATTGGGATCGAGAAGCCAAGTCCGATGGAACCGGTAGAGCCATTGCCTAGTGTTGCAATTGCTGAGTTGATTCCAACCAAAGCACCTGTTGCATCAACTAATGGGCCTCCGGAGTTACCTGGATTAATCGCAGCATCAGTTTGAATCGCATCGATAAAGGACTCTGATCCGGTATTGCCGGCTGTTACTGGGCGATTGAGAGCAGAGACAATTCCACTAGTTACAGTTCCTGATAGTCCCAAAGGTGAACCAAATGCAACAACTGGTTCACCAATAATTAATTTATTGGAGTTTCCAATTGTGATTGGCTTTAGATTTCCACGTTCAATTTTCAAAACGGCAATGTCATAAGTGCTGTCTTTGCCAACGATTGAAGCTCTTTCAATATCTCCGTTGTTCAATTCGACTCGAACCGTTCCGCCCTGAGCAGCGGTTTCAATAACATGTTCATTGGTAATAATGAAAGATGAATTACCGCTAGAGCGATAAATGACTCCAGAGCCGGTACCACTTCCAGTCGGAGATGAAACTGCGATTGATACAACTGAAGGTGAGACCACAGATGCGATGGTTTGTACATCAACTGAGCTGCCAACCACTGTCATCAAGGTGCGGGTCTTGGAGCAGCTGCCATCGGTGGCGGCATAAAGCGCTTTGGTGCGGTTATCTACACAAACTTTAGTGGGTGGAACATCGGGGGTAACCGCGACCGCTACACCTCCGGCAACAACCGCGCCCATCACAAAACCGATCATTAATTTGCTAAATGTAGAGACTGTTTGCATGCCCTTACCTCATCATTTTTTTCTCAAAGAAACCTTAATCTCTATTGAACCTTTGCTGGGTAGACTTCGCAAATTATGGACACCACCCTGCGTCGCGCTCGCCTCGCAGTAACTATTACCTTCATCATCAACGGCTTCACCGCGGGAACCTTTGTGGCCCGCATTCCAGATTTTAAACGGATACTTGATGTCTCAAACGGCACCCTTGGTCTCTCACTTCTCTTTGTCTCAATAGGTGTTTTTGTCGCTTTAAAACCAGCTGGTAAAAATTCTGCAAAGTTTGGCAGTCAGCCAGTAATTTTTTGGTCTACCCAATTCCTTGCTATTAGCTGCATTTTTGTCGGGCTTCTATTTAATTTGCAATGGTTTTGGTTTTCACTATTTATTTTTGGATTCGCTTTAGCAACTCAAGATGTTTCAATGAATGCACATGCGGTGGTTGTAGAACAACGCGCCAGACGTAGGTTAATGAGCGTTTTTCACGGCATGTTCTCGGTTGGAACATTAATTGGAGGTGTGCTTGGTGGTTTGTTCTCGCAATGGGAGGTAACTCCGATGCAGCAAGCTACAACTTTGGCTGGCATTTATGTTTTTGCGGCATTTTTGATTAAACCACTCTTCCTGCCTGCTGAGGTCGATAAACATGATTTCTCAACTGGACCACGCGCCAAGCATCCATTTATCTTTTGGATCTTTGGCTTA
>JBJOIM010000111.1:0-2564 GCA_046047175.1 Actinomycetota bacterium
GCTACCAAAGTGGAAAGTCAAATCTAAGCACTACAACACTACTAATCGTTGGCGCCGGTATTGCGATTTTTGCATTGACCTATCTAAATTTCGGCAAGAAATTCCTAAACTCTTCGGTCGGAAAAGTGATTGTTGCAATGTCGGCAGTGGCTGCTGGTCTTTTAGCAATCCTCAACTAGCAATAGATCAATGCCACAACCCTTGACCTTGCTTGAAATCAAAAGCCGTTGGAACGAGGTCTTGGATTTAGTGGAGCAGCAAAATCGTGTTGCCTGGCTCGCTTTTTTTGACGCCCGCTTAGTTTCTTTTGATAACAATCAACTTAAATTAAGTTTTGTGGATGCTGAGAAGTTGAGTGGCGTCCATGATTTTGCAGCTGTGCGCAAGGAATCACATCGCAAAGTGCTTGAACAGGCGTGTGTTGAGATTTTTAGAGAGCAAATCGAGATAATTGCGGAGTGATTCGACCGCGTTTTCTCTCCCCACTTCTAGCGATTGTTTTAACCGCGACCCTTCTTTCTCCAGCGCAGGCCGCCAAAGCTTCTTCCACCTTTAATTTGGTTCAGACCCCAGCATTTCCAGAGTACAAAGTAACTTTTCATGGCGTTATCAAACCTAAGGTAAAAAATGCGGTGGTAAGAATTGATGTGAAGTTAGGAAACACCTGGAGCGATACAAGATTACGCACCAAATCAACACCTAGCGGCGCTTGGAAGGTTCAAGCCCGTGCGACCGCCCTTGCCGGAAAAGCAACTTACCGAGCTCGAGTAGCTATCGGATCAAAAACATTGGTTACCGGTACCCGTTCGATACTCATTGAACCAGCACCAGAAATTAGCACGCCAGATGAGTTAATTGCTTTGACTGGCCCTGGTGGTCGTATTCACGGTACAGATGTGAGTAGATGGCAACATCCTGGGGATAAACCAATTGACTTTGTGAAGATGTATGAGGCTGGAATCCGATTTGTAATAATAAAAGCCTCCGACACCCGTGATGATTCAGATGCATTAGCGCTTAAGTATTTACTAATGAATCGAAATGCGGCGCAAGCGGCCGGTATCTACACCGGTTACTATCACTATGCAATTTTGCCAAACACTACAAATCGTGCCGCAGTGATTAGAGATGCGCAGGCACAGGCTCAAAAAGCAATTTGGCGTCTATCCAGTCTTGGTGGCTACACAGAAAAAGATCTTCCTTATGCATTGGATTTAGAAAATAACTGCGTAGCTGCCTCTGGAAGTGGCTGCACGAAGTACGCTCCAAAAACTCTTGTTACATTGTGGGCGGAAACTTGGTTGGAAACCATGCATGAAAAGACTGGTCGCAAGCCATTTTTCTACTCTTATCCAACATTCTTGGAGCAGGCGATGGTGCGAAGTGAAAAGTTGCGCCAGTATCCTTTATGGAAAGCTCAGTATGGAGTGAATCCTGCCGATCCAACCGCTGAGCCTGGTCGCAAGGTCTTTGGTTGTTTCGTGCACTCTTGGTCAACTTCCGATTGCTCATCTTTATGGCAAATCTGGCAGTACTCATCATGTGGAATTGGCAAGAAATATGGAGTCGCATCTACGCGGGTTGATTTAAATGTTTTCCGCGGCGATACCGCCTCATTCCTGCAATTAACCCGCGGTGTATGGACCCCTCAGGCTGGCGATTTAATGCCGGTTAAAGAACCAACCGCGATGCTAATTACTGATTTAACGGCCAGCAGTACTGATAAACCGGTACGGATAAAGGTTGAGGTTAAAAGACCTACTGGAAATCCAGTTGTTACCGGAACGGTAGCTTTTAGGTTAAATGGCGAGCGACCACCAAAAGTTACTCAAACTCCAGCAAGAGATGCTTCGGGGGTTTGGACGCTGACTCTGCGCAATCTGCCAGCAGGTCTAACTGAAGGTTATGTTGCATTTGTTGATCAAACCGGTACTCATGCAGAGATCAGACAGAACATCTCATTTAATCTCGAGCAAGGTCCTGCGCCATCTCCATCGCCAACTCCAACACCAAAACCAACAAAGGCGCCAGTGGTCGTTGATACCTGCAAAGGTCAAATCAAAAACTAACTAGCTTTTGAAGTTGTCTTTTTAGCTGCCTTAAGAATTTGGTTTTGTCGCTCAACTATTAGTTGGTACTCCTTAATTGATGCGCTCTTTTGCGCCTTTCTCCAACCTAAATGTGGCGCGATTAGATCAGCTACAAACTCAACTGCATTCAACCCCTGATCCTTATCTTCAAATGCAATTCGGGTTCTGCGAGATAAAACATCATCAACACTTCTGGCGCCTTCATGGGTAGCCGCATAAACAATCTCCGCTCCAATGTAAGGCAATCCAGGAATAACCGGCTGTAGAAGTTCCGAATCTTGCAGTGCTGGCGCAAGAACCTCTTCAATTAATGAACCGTAACGATTTAACAAATGCTCAACTGTTGACTCTGAAATTTTGAACTCTTGAGCCAGCCGCGGGATTTGATTCATTAATACGGAATAACCCTCCGCTCCAATGATCGCCAGGGTTTCAGTTACAGATTCTGGAACTAAACGGCGAAGATGATTGATA
>JBJOIM010000112.1:0-3731 GCA_046047175.1 Actinomycetota bacterium
TATGTCACTCGCTTTGTATCGCAAATATCGCCCCTCGATTTTCGCAGATGTAATTGGTCAAGAGCATGTAACCGTTCCACTTTCAAATGCTTTGGAATCTGGTCGCATTCACCACGCATATTTATTTTCTGGACCTCGCGGTTGCGGCAAAACATCTAGCGCGCGCATCATGGCCCGTTCTCTGAATTGCGAAAAAGGTCCGACTCCAAATCCATGTGGCAAATGCCAATCCTGTACTGATTTAGTTGCAAATGGTCCTGGCTCTATTGATGTCATCGAACTTGATGCTGCAACCCATGGTTTGGTTGATGATGCCCGGGATTTACGTGACAAAGCTTTTTTTGCGCCGGTTAACTCTCGTTACAAAATTTACATTATTGATGAAGCCCACCAGCTCGGACCAGGTGCGGCTAATGCTCTGTTAAAAGTTGTTGAAGAGCCACCGCCACATGTGTTATTTATTTTTGCAACCACCGAACCCGAGAAGTTAATCGCCACAATCCGTTCTCGTACCCATCACTATCCATTCCGTTTGGTGCCACCTGGAGTTTTGGGTGAGCATTTAGAAAAGGTCTGTGCCGCCGAAAAGGTAAAGGTGGAAAAAGGTGTTATTCCACTAGTAGTGCGTGCCTCTGGTGGTTCTGTGCGTGATGCGCTTTCAGTATTAGGTCAGTTGCTGGCAGGTGCCGGTAAAGATGGCGTTACCTATGACATCGCGGTGCAATTACTTGGTTATACCGATGGCGCTTTGTTAGATGATGCGATTGATGCAATTGGGGCACGTGATACCGCTACCTTGTTTAAGACCATTGATACTTTGGTTGAGGCGGGTCATGATCCGCGCCGCTTTGCTTTTGATTTGCTAGAGAGATTGCGTGATTTAGTAATTGTTGAGGCCCTTGATGAATCTGCCAACGCCGTACTCCGTGGCTACCCAGAGGATCAATTAGAGCGGATGCATGGACAGGCCTCTCGAATCGGTAACGCTTCATTAAATAGAGCTGCATCTTTAGTGGCAGAGGGGCTTACTCAGATGCGTGGCGCTACACCTCCGCGATTAATTCTCGAGTTGGTCGCTGGAAAAATCACCATTCCACAAGGCGATACCTCCGATGTTGGACTGTTGTCTCGGATGGAGCGCCTAACAATCCGGTTTTGATCTTCCTGCTTCACCTGCAGCGCCCGCTCCAGTAGCTGCACCAAAAGCAGAGGTAAAGAAAGCGGCCGCAAAGCCAGCAGAGGTAAAAGCCGAGCCGGTTGTTAAGAGTGAAAAGCCAACAGGTGCCGCAGATATTGCCGCACTGCGCCGGATGTGGCCTGATGTAATCGAGAGTGTAAAACGCCGCCGCAGACTTACCTGGTCTTTGTTATCCGCCAGCGCACAAGTGCTAGCCGTTGATGACAAGCACATCACAATTGGAATTGTTAACGCAGGCGCTCGTGATTCATTTATTAGATCTGAAAGCGAGCAGATTTTGGTTGATGCCTTTGTTGAGGTAACCGGAATCAAACGCAAGATCGAGGTAATTGTTGATCCATCGGTTTCACCTAATTCAGTTGCTGCAAAAGTAACCCGCACCGTTGAAGATCCAGAGGATGAAACCCAACTATCTGGCACAGAGCTTTTGATGAAGGAGCTTGGCGCACAGGTAATTGCTGAGAGCGATAAGTAATGTACGAAGGCATAATCCAAGAGTTAATTGATGAGCTAGGTAGATTGCCGGGCATTGGACCAAAGAGTGCACAAAGAATCGCTTTTCATATCGTGCAATCAGAACGGGTAGATGTAAATCGTTTGGTTGAGGTACTGCGTCTAGTAAAAGAGAAAGTTAAGTTTTGCTCGCAATGCTTCAATGTTGCAGAAGAGGAAGAGTGCAAAATCTGCCGCGATCCAAGACGTGATCCTGCGGTCATCTGTGTTGTTGAAGAGAGCAAAGATGTAGTTGCGATCGAGCGCACCAGAGAGTTTCGCGGGAAATATCACGTGCTAGGTGGCGCAATCAGTCCGATTGATGGCATCGGTCCAGATCAATTAAAGATTCGAGAGCTACTAACCAGGCTCTCCGATGATCGAATCACAGAGATCATCATCGCCACCGACCCCAACCTCGAGGGCGAGGCCACCGCTACCTATCTGGCCCGTACTTTGAAGCCGCTGGGCATCAAAATCTCCCGCTTGGCATCAGGTCTGCCAGTGGGCGGCGACCTTGAATACGCCGATGAAGTTACCTTGGGCAGAGCCTTTGAAGGACGAAGAGCTCTAGATCTCTAATACTGAGACAAACGTTGTCTCAAAATACAAGATATACCTGCAATCCGCTTTTCTCTCTGCCACCATGCCGCCATGGGTTTGATAGTCCAAAAGTTCGGTGGCTCCTCAGTCGCTAACGCCGAGAGCATCAAGCGGGTAGCTGCCCGAATCGCAGCCACCAAGAGATCCGGCCAGCAGGTAGTCGTTGTGGTCTCAGCCATGGGAGATACCACCGATGAGCTGATCGATTTAGCCAACCAGGTCTCCCCAATGCCAAATGGCCGCGAGTTAGACATGTTGTTAACCGCAGGCGAGCGCATATCAATGGCGCTGCTTGCCATGGCAATTTCAAATTTAGGTTTAGAGGCAAGATCATTTACTGGAAGCCAAGCTGGAATCATCACAACATCAACACATGGTCGCGCCCGAGTTATTGATGTAACTCCAAGTCGAATTCAAGAAGCACTAGCAGAAGGTGCGATTGCAATCGTCGCTGGCTTCCAAGGCGTTGCGCAAGATACTAAGGACATCACAACACTAGGTCGTGGTGGATCAGACACCACCGCTGTTGCACTTGCAGCTGCGTTAGATGCAGATGTTTGTGAAATTTACACCGATGTTGATGGCGTATTCAGTGCAGATCCAAGAATTGTTCCGGCTGCACGCAAATTGAAATCAGTAACTTATGAAGAGATGTTGGAGCTAGCGGCATCTGGTGCCAAAGTTTTGCATCTGCGTTGTGTTGAGTATGCGCGTCGTTTTAATTTACCAATTCATGTTCGATCATCATTTTCAAATTTAGAAGGAACCTGGGTCGTTAAAGACCAACCTGAAGGAGGAAGCATGGAACAAGCAATCATCTCGGGTATCGCTCACGATAAGAGCGAAGCCAAGATCACCATCGTTGGTGTGCCCGATCGCGCAGGTGTTGCCGCCCGCATCTTCCAAGCTATTGCCGACAATGACATCAACATCGACATGATCGTGCAAAATGTTTCTGCAGCTGCCACCGGCCTAACTGATATTTCCTTCACCTTGCCACGTGCTGAGGGTTCACGTGCCACCGGCATTGTGCAAAAACTGCAGGGCGAAATTGGATTCCAATCAATTCAATACGATGATCAAATCGGCAAATTGTCATTGATTGGCGCTGGTATGCGCTCACACCCTGGCGTTACCGCAACCTTCTTTGCCGCGATGGCGGATGCCGGAGTTAATATTGAAATGATCTCTACCTCTGAAATCCGCATCTCAATCGTCTGCCGCGAGAGCGATGTAGAGCGTGCGGTTAAAGCAGCGCACTGTAATGCTGGATATTCTCTCAAAGAGAGAAAATGTTTGGGGCGAGATACGTCTGATTGCATCTGCCCGCAGCGCCGGCAAGAAGTTGATGTGCCGCGGTGAAGAGTTAACCGTTGTTGCACTTTCTCCAGAGGCTTTTGATGGCATCGATGTTGCGATGTTTGATGTGCCAGATGAA
>JBJOIM010000113.1:0-6455 GCA_046047175.1 Actinomycetota bacterium
GCGTTACGAAGCGCAGCAAGCACTACAACAGCGGTGCCATGTTGATCATCATGGAAAACGGGAATATCTAGGAGTTCGCGCAACCTGGCTTCGACCTCAAAACAACGTGGGGCAGAGATATCCTCTAAATTAATGCCCCCATAAACCGGTGCGATTAATTGAACAGTGCGCACAATTTCATCAACATCTTGAGTATCAAGGCAGACCGGCCAGGCATCTACATCAGCAAACCGCTTGAAGAGCGCGGCCTTACCCTCCATAACCGGAAGGGCAGCAGCCGGGCCAAGATTGCCCAACCCCAGAACCGCTGAACCATCGGTAACTACAGCAACGGTATTGCGCTTAATGGTGAGGCGACGGGCATCAGCTGGATCTTTTGCGATGGCCTGACAGATGCGGGCAACACCTGGTGTGTAGGCGCGGGATAAATCATCACGGGTTTTTAAGGGCACCTTTGATTGCACCTCAAGTTTGCCACCAAGATGTAGCAAGAAGGTGCGATCAGAAACTTTGCGCACCTTCAAAATTGGTGATGCACTTAGCGCGGCAGTAATTCGCTCGGCATGACCTGCATCAATTGCATCGCAGGTTACATCTATTACTACGGAATCTAATTGTGAATCTGCGACATCAAGTGCGGTAATCATCGCACCTTCGCGGGTAATGATTGTGGTTATCTCAGCAACTGGTTGAAATTCTGGACGGCCCTCTACACGGATTGTGATGCCATAACCAGGGGATGTGTTCGCCATTTATACGACTCCGTAAAGTCGATCTCCTGCATCTCCAAGTCCTGGGACGATGTAACCATGTTCATTTAATTTTTCATCCATCGCGCCAGTTACAACAGTAATTGGGAAGTTTGAGTTTTCAAAGGCACGTTCTAAAGTTTTGGCACCTTCTGGTGCAGACAACAAGCAGATTGCTGTGATGTCTTTAGCGCCACGTTCGATTAAATAATTCATAGCTGCAACTAATGTGCCACCGGTCGCCAACATGGGATCCAAGATGTAGCACTGGCGTCCACTCAAATCCTCTGGCAAACGATTGGCATAGGTAGAGGCCTGCAAAGTTTTTTCATCACGAACCATTCCAAGGAAGCCAACTTCAGCGCTAGGCAATACCCGCATCATGCCTTCGAGCATGCCAAGACCAGCGCGCAAAATAGGCACCACAACAGGACGTGGAGTAGAGAGCATCGCACCTTTAGTGGTGGCAACCGGTGTCTCAATCTGTACCGGTTCGATCTTTACTTCGCGGGTGGCCTCATAAGCCAACAAGGTCACGAGCTCTTCGACCAGGTGTCTAAAGACTTGGGAGTTGGTTTTTTTATCGCGTAGTACCGTCAATTTATGGGTAACAAGTGGATGATTTACGACGTGTACTTTCATGGTGGCACTTTACTACCAAGCACAACGGTGGAACCATGAGGCATTGCATTTTTCGACCCGGGCTTAAGTGAGGAAGGTGTGAGATGGAGAACGAATCCATGGAGTTCGCACTAATCGCCTGGCGTGATGATGGCCAATGGCGTGCCTCACAACTACCTGACGATGCAACCACCGATATTGGAGTCGCATTGGATGCATTGCGTGCGCAACAAGTTGATGGTGGAGCGATTGCGATGTTGGCGGTTGATGATCAATTTTTTATTTTGATTCGGCAAATCGGGGCTCGGATGCAGATGGTCTTAAGTGATGTTATGACATCTCTAGATTATGAAATCGCAGCAGAGGTTCTTGAGTTATTGGATTTGGATTTACCAGAGGAAGATGATGCTGATGAACCAGCAGGTGATCTAAATATCTTCACTGATTTGGGTCTAGATGCGATGGAACTCCAATTCATATGCGATGATGATGAAATGTTTCCTGATGAACAACTTGAAGTTATCGCCCGACGAGTCGGGTTTGGTGATCAGTTCGTAGAATTGATTGATAAGTTATAAATGGATTATGAAAAAGCAATGCGCGTAGCTTTAGAGCGCGCAAAATTCGGTGAGTTAGCCAGCGGTGATGTACCAGTTGGTGCGGTAATGCTAAATAAAGATGGTGCCATAATCTCTATGGGCAACAATCAACGTGAGTTGCTTAAAGATCCACTGGCGCACGCCGAAATAGTTGCCATTAAATCCGCATCTAGATCAATTGGTTCTTGGCGTTTAGAAGAGTGCACCTTGGTTGTGACCTTAGAACCATGTGCTATGTGTGCCGGTGCAATCATGCAGGCCAGAATTCCTCGAGTCGTTTTTGGCGCTTGGGATGAGAAAGCAGGAGCTGCTGGCTCGATGTGGGATTTATTGCGTGATCCGCGAGCCTTGCACAAAGTTGAGGTTGTAACTGGAGTTCTCGAATCAGAGTGCGCCGGCGTACTAAAAGATTTCTTTTCTAAGCAGCGGTAGCCCTCGCGTATAGTCGCCCACGGTGGCGTGTCCGAGCGGCCTAAGGAGCGCGCCTCGAAAGCGCGTGTTGGGGAAACTCAACCGTGGGTTCAAATCCCACACATCGCCTCACGAACAATCGCTTTAGACATTTTGGATACGCCATTTTCTCTCTCTTTGAAGGTAATTGGCAGTTCCACAATTCCGAATCCAGAACGATGCATCAATCTGGTCATTTCAATTTGAAATGAGTAACCCTCGCTGCGAATCCGATTTAGATCAACGGTGCGAAGTGCATCTGCGGAGTAAATACGGAAACCCGAAGTTGCATCATGTACCCCCATGCCCAACATAAATCGCACATATCGATTGGCAAAGCGGGACAACATAATGCGATTAATCGACCAGTTCTCGGTGGCTCCTCCTCTAATCCAGCGGCTACCAATTACTAACCCGATATTTGGATTCTCCGATTTGAAATCAATCATTCTTACCAAATCTTTAACCTGATGAGAACCATCGGCATCCATCTCAATAATCTCGTTAAAGCCCCGCTCTAAACCCCAAGCAAAACCTGCTCGATAAGCGCTACCAATTCCAGATTTGTGATGACGTTCAATCACATGCAAATGAGGGAATCTATCCTGCAATGCGCGGCAAACCGCAGCTGTGGAGTCAGGGGAGCCATCATCAACGATTAACACTTCACAACCATAAACGGAGGCAAATATCTGCTCTAGTAAAGAGACGATATTGCTGGCTTCGTTATAGGTCGGGATTACTACCAATCTACGCTTCATTTGCGGTTCTACGGAAGGTTACAAACTTCATAATGAAGAAGCTGATTGGCGCTGTGATTGCAGCGGTTCCAACCTTGGCCGGTACTGGATGTAAACCCGAGTGAATGAAGAAGGAAACCAGCGAGGTTCCTAAGAAGAGAAAGACAAAGAAAAAGAAAAGATAAATCAAGGTTGATTGCTTATGGCTGCGATCACTGGCGAAAGACCATTTGTAGTGCGAGAAGTAATTAAAGGTTGTAGCTATCGTGCCGGAAAAAAGATTTGAAATCACCGCTATCTCCGTAAGGCTAAATGCGAGTAGGAAGAGAGAAGTGTCGATCACGAATGTCGCGGAACCCACAACAAACCAGCGCGCTGCGCTCAAATTCAGAACTTTTTTCAGCACATCAAACTCTGATCTCGTAAGAAGGGTTGAGGATGGTAAGTGCGCCATTTTGTTCGCCCACCATTCCTTCCGCAATCATTACTGAACCAACTTCAAGGCCGGCGATTTCGCGGCGTCCCAAGAATTGCAGAGTTACCCCACCAGTTTCATCCCAAATCTCTACCTCTAACGTCGGGGCTGAGTCCATCGCAGCTGGACGAATCGCAGTCACACGTCCTGTGACGTGAGCGCGCTTGCGCCACAAGATTTTGCCAATCGGGGTTACTTTTTCTTCATAATGACTAATTTCATTAGTTGATTGCAACCAGTTGCTTTGGGCCCGTTGTGGAACCACAGGCTTTAACTCTTCTTCAACCACCTCTGGTGCATGCTGAGTTTGATGTTGGCCAGAAATAATCTTGTCGATATCAAAAGGAACGATAGTTGCTACAACTCTTGGTAGTTGCGAAATAGGTCTCGCAATAGCTTCAGCGGTTTGATCATGTAGCAAACGACCCAAGAAACCACGGTAAGCACGACGGGGCAGCAACAAAGTCAGCTCAACATCAGGTTTTTGAGTCGCCCTTATGGCGTAATCAACAGCTGCATTAGGCAGACGACGATCTGGGCAGTCAATAAATTCGATCGGCACATCATCAACACCGTGATTGGACATCCACTGCTTTTTAATCTGCTCGGCTTTCAAATCATCCAACACAAAATGAACTGCATGTATAGATCTCGGATTCAAGGATCTGGCATATCTGACTGTGCCCACTGTCGCAATATCAACTGAATCAACCAATACCGTTACATCATGTCGAGAGATTGAGGTGACACGCTCCTGCTCCTCATTCACCTTTAGGGCAAGCTCTTCCTCTTCATATCGGTTATGTAACCTAAGAAATAGAACGACAGAAACCAGCAAAACAAACCACGCACCTTGGGTAAATTTCACAATTGCAAAAATGGTTACTACGACCAAAGCGACCAATCCAGCTAGGCCATTTATAATAAATTTGACTCTCCAATGAGCTTCCCGATCTACATAGTTTTTCTTGGCCATTCCGAGACCGGAAATCGTGAAGGCGGTAAAAACACCAAGGGCATAAAAGGCAACTAAGAAGCTGACGGAGGCACCGGTAATAAAAACTAACACTAGGGCTGAACCAGAAAGAACCAAGATACCGTTTGAGAAATTCAACTTATGGCCTCTTTTTGTTAGCCAGCGCGGCAGATAACCATCTTGTGCCGCGTAATTGACAACAATAGGAAAAGCGCTGAAAGTCGTATTTGCGCCCGCAAATAAAATCAACATAGTTGCTGCTTGAACAACTAAGAAAAAGATTTTGCCAAACTGACCGTCGCCCAAAATTGCCTGTGCCACTTGCGAAATAACAGTTGGGGATTCATCCTCATATGGCATTGCGTAGATTTTGTGCGCAAAATAGGAGACTCCAAGCACCAAGCTGCCTAATAAAGTAGCCATTACTAATAGGGTGCGGCGGGCATTTTTGTACTCTGGCTTTTCAAAAAGGCCAACACCATCAGATATAGCTTCCAACCCTGTTAGGGAGGAGCCACCATTTGCAAAAGCTCGGAGCAAGATGAAAATCGCTGCCATTGTTAATAATCCCTGTTCCTCACCTAAGGGCAGAGTTCCAGGTTGATTAGGATCAAGAACCGGTAAGGATCCATTTAGGTCTCGGTAGATTCCAATTCCAAAAACTGTAAACATAGAAAATACAAAGAGATAAGTCGGAAGTGCAAATAACTTTCCAGCCTCTTTTACCCCCCGTAAATTTCCATAAGCTAGAAATAAAATAATTCCAATTACCATCGGCAACTTGTAGGCAGAAATTTCAGGGAATGCAGAGATAATCGCTGCGACGCCAGCGGCAGATTGAATAGCTAGTGTGACTATGTAATCGATAATTAATGCAACAGCTGCAATTTGAGCGGTGACTCTGCCGAAATTCTCGCGAGCGACAATATAAGCCCCGCCAAAATGAACATATGTCGAGATAACATTCCGATATGAAAGTGTAATGATGGTCAAGATGACTAAAACCACGCCCGTCATGGGCATCAACAAAGAGAAGGCCATAATTCCGAAAAACGGAATCAAGCCGACCAATATTTGCTCTGTTCCATAAGCTGATGAAGAGATTGGATCAGAGGAGAGCACCCCGAGGGCGTACCTCTTCTTTAATCTCTGGTGGCCCAAAGTATGTCGATTGAGTGGGTTGCCAAGCAGAAACTTCTTAAGACGGTATGAAAATGGGTCCCGCATATGTGCGTGATCCTGCAGCGCCTTGGGGGTCGGCGCACCATCGGTCCATGATTTAGCCACAGTAATTGGTCATTCTACGCCCTCATTTTCACGCGTATGCTCTGCCTCATGCAGCTAAAAACCGATCTTTATATTGATGGCAAGTGGGTTAAAGGTAACGGCTCTGTTCCAGTTTATGACCCCAGCGATGGCAGCGTTATCGCTGAAATCCAGACCGCGGGTGAGAAAGAGTGTGATGCAGCGGTAGATGCTGCGTATCGCGCCTTCCCAGAATGGGCAAAAACCGCGCCTCGTTATCGCGCCGAGATTTTGCGTAAAGCTTTTGAAATTATGGTCGCAGAGGCGGATTTCTTAGCTGAGTTAGTTTCAAAAGAAAATGGCAAAGTAATTACCGATGCAAAAGGTGAGATTCTTTACGCTGCCGAGTTTTTCCGTTGGTTCTCTGAAGAAACCGTAAGAGTGCAAGGTGATTTTCGTAAGTCACCAAGTGGTGACAAAAGAATTTTAGTAACCCACCAGCCAATCGGTGTTTCATTATTAATTACCCCTTGGAACTTCCCAGCCGGTATGGCCACCCGCAAAATCGGTCCCGCACTTGCTGCAGGTTGCACCGTTATT
>JBJOIM010000114.1:0-3238 GCA_046047175.1 Actinomycetota bacterium
TCAGCAACTGACAATGCTGATGAATTAATTAAGTCGTTGACCAGACTTGCCAACGCGGCCCGTCAAGCCGAAATTACGCAAGAAATCAGTGAAATCGTGGGCGGCGCAGATGCGCTCGCCTCAGCAAGCGCAGGGAGCGAATGATGACAACTAAGACAGCAACCGGACGCGTAGCACGCGTGATTGGACCGGTCGTTGATATCGAATTCCCATCGGATTCGATGCCTGCGATCTACAACGCGCTAAAGGTCGATGTGACACTAGGTGGTGAGCGACGCGAGTTAACCCTCGAGGTAGCTCAGCACATTGGTGACAACCTAGTGCGCGCGATTTCTATGCAACCAACTGACGGCATGGTCCGCGGTGTTGAGGTACGTGACACAGGTGCAGCAATCTCTGTTCCAGTCGGAGATGTCACCAAGGGACATGTTTTCAACGCACTTGGCGAATCACTAGATGTTCCAACATCATCACTTGATGTTAAGGAGCGTTGGCCAATTCACCGTACCGCACCTGATTTCGATCAGCTTGAGTCAAAGACAGAGATGTTTGAAACCGGCATCAAAGTTATCGATCTACTAACACCATATGTAAAGGGTGGAAAGATCGGTCTATTCGGTGGTGCAGGTGTAGGTAAGACCGTTCTTATTCAAGAGATGATTTACCGCGTCGCAGAAAACTTTGGTGGTGTTTCAGTATTCGCCGGTGTTGGTGAGCGTACCCGTGAAGGTAATGACCTTTTCCTTGAAATGACGGAAACTGGTGTTATCAACAAGACCGCATTGGTCTTCGGTCAGATGGATGAGCCACCCGGAACCCGTTTGCGTGTTGCGCTTTCTGCGCTAACCATGGCGGAGTACTTCCGCGATGTGCAAAAGCAGGATGTTTTGCTCTTCATCGACAACATCTTCCGCTTTACCCAGGCCGGTTCAGAGGTTTCAACACTTCTTGGCCGTATGCCTTCAGCTGTGGGTTACCAGCCGACTTTGGCTGATGAGATGGGTGTACTTCAAGAGCGCATCACCTCGACCCGTGGTCACTCAATTACATCGATGCAGGCGATTTATGTTCCTGCCGATGACATTACCGACCCAGCTCCACACACAACATTCACCCACTTGGATGCGACAACAGTTCTTTCCCGTCCGATCTCAGAGTTGGGTATCTATCCTGCTGTGGATCCGCTGGATTCAACCTCGCGCATTCTTGATCCACGTTATATCGGTGAGAACCACTTCCGCGTTGCAAACCGGGTTAAGCAGATTCTGCAGCGTTATAAGGATCTACAGGACATCATTGCAATTCTTGGTATTGATGAACTCTCTGAAGAGGATCGCATCTTGGTAGGACGTGCCCGTCGTATCCAGCGCTTCCTTTCACAGAACACATTCGTTGCAAAGGTCTTCACTGGAATCGAAGGTTCCTTCGTGCCGCTCAGTGAAACAATTGCAGCTTTCGATGCTTTGGCAAATGGCGATTACGACCATATTCCTGAGCAGGCCTTCTTTATGTGCGGCGGTCTAGATGACGTCGAGCGTAAGGCGGCAGAGTTGGCGAAGAGCTAAAACAAATGTCTGACAAATTACTTACCGTCGAATTCGTAACCCCTGAGAAGCGGGTCTGGTCGGGCAAAGCCACAATGGTCTCTGCCCGCACCCTTGAAGGTGATTTGGGAATTCTTCCTGATCACACCCCGCTTCTTGGTGTATTGGTCGACGGTAAAGTCAGCATCAAGAGCGAAGATGGCTCAGCTGTTGAGTTTGATGTCAGCGGCGGATTCCTCAGTAAACCCTTTTAATCGCTGCAATCGTTATCAGTTCTAATTATTGTTGCGCATTAGCAACAAACCCTCCTTCCGCGAGTAATACCTTCATAATGTCGGCTCTCGGTGGCATGATTTAGCAATTCCGGCGCCGGTTAGCATCCAGCCGCGGCGCATAAAGGTAGGGGGCTCCCTTGTACGAACTTTATCTTGGGAAGATTCAACTAATCGCAGAGTTTCTCGCAAAATCGCCTCATCCTGATCAAGCTTTAGATTTTCTAACCGCTCACATCTCTCCCGATCAAGAACTATCTGTCTCTTATCGAGGTGTTGTTGAAGATGATGGAAGCATAAAATGTCTAAATCTTCATGGATTTAGTAAGTATCAACACATGACTGAGACCACTTTGAAAATCTCAGAAAATCGCCCGATGAGCAATGCTAGTCGCACTCAAAAACTAGTTTGGGCCAAGGTTCATACCGTTAAAGATGAGTTTTCGGATTTTTATCACTTTGATTCCATGTCAGATTGGGAGTCGATGCTCGCTATACCTGTGGGGTTGAGCCGAATCTACTGCTTTAGTTTCAAAACTGATCTGACTAAGATCCCGGGAATTGATAATTATTTCGAAGCAATTAGATCTCTCCTGATGGTTTATGAAAGCTCTCTTGAAATTCGTACCTTATCCAGCTCTAAAGATTTGCTGACATCAAGTGAATTACAGCCTTTAACGCAGAGACAAGAAAAGATTCTTGAGTTATTGCGAGCTGGAAAAACCAACAAGAGCATCGCCAACGAAATTGGTTACAGTGAATCTTTGGTGCGTCATGAAACTATGATTATTTATAAGAAGATGCGGGTTGAAGGTCGCCACGAACTACGCGAATCAGTTTAGTTTTAATCAACCCTACTCACATCAGCACCGAGAGCACGGAGTTGCTCAGCGAAGTTGGGATAGCCACGATCAACATGGTAGGCGCCTTCTACAAAGGTAACTCCATCTGATACCAAACCTGCCAAAACCAGACCTGCTCCGGCACGGATATCTGAAGCCACGACCGGCGCGGAAGAAAGCTGTTTGACCCCAGTAATTGCTGCGTGATGACCATCAACTCGAATCTTTGCCCCTAGGCGCAGCAGTTCATTTACAAACATGAATCTACCTTCAAAAACATTTTCAGTTACCAAAGCATCGCCCTCTGCGATGGCATTCAACGTGATAACAAATGGTTGGAGATCGGTAGGAAAACCAGGGTAGGGAAGGGTTGCAACATCTATAGCAGATGGCCGTCGATCCATTTTGACCCGGATGCCATCTGGAATTGAGGTAACTACCGCACCGGTTGAGACTAATTTCTCTAAAGGTAGTTCGAGATGTTCAGGGCGGGCACCGTGAATTGAAATATCACCTTGAGTCATTGCCGCAGCAAAGGCCCATGTGCCGGTAACGATGCGATCTGAGATTGCGGTGTGAT
>JBJOIM010000115.1:0-3568 GCA_046047175.1 Actinomycetota bacterium
CTTGGAATTCCTGGCGAGGATCTTCCTGGCTCGCTATCAGCGGCGGATTTTGTCCCCTGGTACAACGCACATCCTGATTATGTAGATGTTGATGTTGCGCTCGACTGCGATACCGCAGTTGTAATTGGCGCTGGAAATGTGGCGATGGATGTAGCTCGTATGTTGGCGCTAGAACCCAAGGAACTAGACATTACCGACACAGCAGAGCATGCTTTAGAAAAGTTACATAAATCTTCAATAAGAAAGGTTCACATCTGTGGACGTCGTGGCCCAGAGCACGCAGCATTTACCTCACCAGAGCTACGTGAACTACCGAAGCTAGAGCACACAGATGTTCATATCGTTAAGCACCAGATCGCCGAAGCAATCCAACGAGCAGAGGCTGAAGGTGAGTTGCCTAAGGATTTAAAATCCAACCTTGATGCGATGCAGGCCATCGCAGAAGCAGAGAAAAAAGGCCATGAGCGCTCGATGTATTTCCATTTCCTAGCTACTCCCATTGAAATTAAAGGGAACGGCAAAGTTGAGGAAGTGGTATTTGGTATCAATGAGGTGAAGGATGGAAAAGTCATCTCCACCGATGAAACCTTCACCATTAAGTGCGGATTAGTGGTTTCGGCTATTGGATATGAAGCGGTAGAGATTCCGGGCCTGCCATATGAAAAAGGCAAGATTCAAAACACCGACGGCAAGATTTATGGTCGCAGCTCTTATGTAGTGGGTTGGGCAAAACGTGGACCATCAGGGGTAATAGGAACAAACAAAAGTGATTCAACTGAAGTGATGAAATTGTTGGTTGAAAATCTAGGCACTCCAAAATCGCCAACAGATCTCGAGACCAAACTTGCCGAGCGGGGTTCGATTATTGTTACTCAAAACCAATGGGAAAAGATTAATGCCCATGAGGTTAGCAAAGGAGAGCCGGTCGGCAAACCTCGTATCAAATTAGTAAGACGCGAAGAGATGTTAGGAATTAAGTAGAACGGTTGCATCCTTCATCATTTTGGGGCATTTCCAACCTGGTGCAATATTTCCTTCAAAGTGCCACCATTCATTTTTGAATGTACGACACAGTCCAAATTTGTACCCGTTAATCTCTAACCATTTAGCGGATTTGGGACCCTTTGGGTAATTGACATCAATCGCGAGCCCCATCGGGTGGTGGGAAATTTCAGGAGGTGCCACCCACTTCGCAGCCGCTTCAAAACTGCCATACTTCTTTATCGCCTGATTAAATAAGAACTCTTGCCTTTCCAAACTTCGGTAGCCCGATGTAATAGACAATAAAACTCCATCCTGTTTCGCTGCAGCTTGAGCTGCTTTAAATCTCCACTCCAGAGTTTCATTTAATTTCTTTGGCGCTGTTAGCGAGTTAGGAATGGGGGCTTCACCCAAAGAAACCTCAGTGTCTAAACATCCCTTAATTACATTCGAATTTCTTAACTCATAACTTGTTCTGTCTGCACAAACAACGGGTACATCAACGGCGGCAACAGGAGATACTTGTAAGGCCAACATGGCCATAAGCACCGATATGCGCTTCACATTTCGCAGGGTATCAGGCGGATTTTGGCTGGTTTTTCTGGTGATAATATTCGCAGGCTGTTTGCGCCCGTAGCTCAACGGATAGAGCATCTGACTACGGATCAGAAGGTTTGGGGTTCGAATCCCTACGGGCGCGCTTAATATGAAAAAGTAAATAACCCCAACACCCAAAAGCAAGCAAGTACAAAACAAAACCATAATCCAAGCCTCATTAACGATCGCCAAAACTGACATCACCATATAAACCAGCACCGCAATGGTCATGACCGCGTTTGCGGATATCCTGAGTAACTCAGCTTGCTTTTCAGCCTTCTCAAACAACCCCTTCATAATTAGAAACCTATCACCGCTTTCGTAAATTTTGTGGCTTTTTACTCCTTCATGCCGATTAAAAACATTATTCCTAGTATCTTTAACACATAGTTCAGGGTTTTCTCTGAATACGAATGGGAGGAAACATGGCTACATCAACACCGCTTCAAATACCAACAGAAAGATTAAATGCATTGAGGCGCTACAACGCGATTGCAGGCGTATTTCACTTGGTACAGGCAATCACAATTGTCATTCTGGCAAATGATTTTGCTTTACCGGTTTCAGTTAGTTATCTGCTTGAAGCACCAATACCGGGCGCTAAATTTGAGGATGTTGCATTATTCAATTTCCCAATAGCTATTGGTGTCGCGCTATTTTCTTTATTGAGCGCCGTTGCGCACCTTTGGATTGTTGGACCAGGGTTCAAGAGCTACGCAAATGATTTAAGCAATAAGCGGAATATCGCCCGTTGGGTGGAGTATGCAATCTCTTCGACTTTGATGATTATTCTGATTTCCTTAATTAATGCGGTTTGGGACATCGTGGCTTTGATTGCAATTGCTGGAGTTAATGTTGCGATGATTCTCTTCGGCTGGCTACAGGAAAAGTATGAGGAGCCAGGCAAAGGATCCTTATTGCCATTCTGGTTCGGATGTATCGCCGGCATCGTTCCATGGATAGCGATGTTCTGGTTGTTGTTCTCACCAGGTAGCCAAAATGAGGCTCCCGGCTTTGTTTACGGAATCGTCTTTTCCTTATTCCTACTTTTCAACTCTTTCGCAATCATTCAATGGTTGCAATACAAACAAATTGGAAAGTTTGCTGATTGGAGTCTTAGCCCTGTAATTAACCGATTATTGGGCGAAGTTCTATTTTTCTATTACAAGCCTTAGAGCCTTCAGCTGCGAGCTCTAGGGCTTGTTCTTTATCTTGCACTTCAATAATCCAAATTCCTGCCGCGAACTCAGCTAAATCATTCAGTGGTCCAGGTGTTTTGGAAATTTGATTACCACGACCATCGACAACCACCGCATCCTGAGGAGACTCCAAGCCAATCGCCAGTAGTCGTTGACCAGCGGCAACCAATTTGTCGTTGAAGGCATCGATTGCGGCGATCTCCTCTGCTGAATGGGGGGAGCGGGTCTGGGAATCAATCACTGATAACAGAAACTTCATAGACCCAGTAAATACCATTTGCCAGTTTTTTAAGGTATTTCCTTTACACTCCCGCACATGAATCCCAAAGAAAAAATCGTTTATGAACTGGCGGTTTTATTCATCTTCATAGGTTCTGTCTGGACCGCAGCTGAATTGGATTGGGGAATCGGGATGGGAATTTGGGTAGGAGCTGTTCTCTCTGCGGGACTACTGCTGATCTGGGACATCATCGCAAATTAATAAAAATAGAGCTCTCTTGCAATAAAAAGAGGAAGATCTCAGTTTATAACTTTTAAAACAATCAAGGGCCCCTGCAATCGCAAGGACCCTTGAGTGATTTCTCTATCTATTCACTAGGTATAGCGGTGATTAAAGCTTTGGAAGCATCACTTGATTGATTCCATGAGCTACCTGTTTGTTTCCCTTATTAATGTCGACCTTGCTTAATAGAACTACAGCGTTGGTGTGTTTGGTTGCACTATCAATCAAAGTGATCTTTGTGCCATCTACCTTTACTCGGAAACTCTGTCCGCTAGCTGATTTAAGAGTG